>CAKSQT010000039.1 GCA_934486755.1 uncultured Eubacteriales bacterium
ATTTTATGTTTACAACAGAGGGCAAAAATTCCCGTAATAAGCACCTCAAAAACTATTTTGATGTTTCGGTGGTAGTTGATATCGGGTGTGGGAACACAAACGAAAAATAGCGGTTTTCACAGTATTACTTATCTATGTAGTGTCCACATTCGTCTTAAATTGCAGGCGACTGATGAAATAAGATTTTATAATAGGCGTATCATTAGAAATAGTGGTACGCTTATTTTTTGCTCAAATTTGCACCTTTGAATAATTTAGGACTTCCCTATATAATGAAGCCAGAAACGGAGGTGCTGTTTATGAAAGAGCAGACATATCATATATATCTGGATAGCCACGAAAAGACGACCTTGTTACATAGCCTTGTGGAGCTGAAAAATCAACTCATACAGCAAGGCAGATATACAGACTGCGTTGACGAGCTTATCTTTAAGGTCATAAACGCACCTGTTAAGAGGTTGAGAATTGAATATGTTTAACCCCAAAGGTTGAGCCGCTTATTCTTATTTTAGAGTAAGTGGCTTTTTTTGCGTTCTCTGCCGATTACATAGCCGCCTTGACAAAGCGGCTAAATTTATGCGAAAGGAGGACGCACTATGTCAAATTGCAAAGTAATTGCTCTGACCAACCAGAAAGGCGGTGTCGGCAAAACCACAACGGCGGTCAATCTGGGCGTTAGCTTGGCGAAGCAAGGCAAGACCGTATTGCTTGTCGATGCCGATGCACAGGCAAATCTCACAATGGCGTTGGGATATACCAAGACCGACAATCTTCCGATTACGCTATCGGATATTATGCAGGACATCATAGACGGAAAATCTGTTGATGTTCAAGAAAGTATCCTGCATACCGATGAGGGCGTTGATTTACTTCCCTCTTGTGTGGAATTGGCAGGCGTAGAAACAACCTTGATTGATACAAAAAATCGAGAAAGCGTTTTGAAAGCCTGTATCAGCGAAGTCAAAAAGAATTATGACTATGTGCTGATTGATTGTATGCCTGCACTCGGTATGCTGACGATTAACGGATTGGCGGCGGCAGACAGCGTGATTATTCCTAATCAGCCCCACTACTTTTCGATTAAAGGTTTGGAACAGTTGCTACGCTCCGTGTCAAAGGTCAAGCGGCAAATCAATCCCAATCTGCGGATTGACGGTATTTTGATGACTATGGTAATGCCACGCACGAAAATTACGCAAACAGTAATCTCAGCCGTGAAAAACGCCTATGGTCGCAATATCAAGATATTTGATACGCAGATACCGTTTTCTATCCGTGCGGTAGAAGCCACGGCAGAGGGCAAAAGCATTTTCGCTTACGACAAAAGCGGAAAGGTCGCCACCGCTTATGAGCAGTTCGGAAAGGAGGTGGCAGAGATTGGCGAGAAACAAAAGCACAGAAATCGAGCTGACTGCATACGATGACCTTTTCCAGACGGACGAGAGCCGTGAGGAAGCAAAGTTAAGCAAGATAAGGGATATTCCCATTTCGGAAATCGACGAGTTTCCAGACCACCCGTTCAAGGTTTTAATTGACGAGGATATGGAACAGCTTGTCGAGAGTATTAAGCGAAACGGTGTAATGACCCCTGCTACTGTTCGGCTCAAAGAGGACGGACGGTATGAGCTTATCAGCGGACACAGGCGAAGAAAGGCGTGTGAGCTTGCAGGGCTTGAAACGCTGAAATGCGAAGTCAAGGATTTAAGCCGTGACGAAGCCATTATTATAATGGTGGAAAGCAATTTGCAGAGGTCAACCATTCTGCCGAGTGAGAAAGCCTTTGCCTACAAAATGCGGCTTGAAGCTATGAAGCGACAAGCAGGCAGACCAACAAAAGATAATTATTCCCCAATGGGTAATAATTTAGAGTTTGCTACTTCGAGTGATGAACTTGCCGAAAAAGTCGGAGAAAGTAAAAATCAAATCTTCCGATTTATCCGCTTGACCGAGCTTGTTCCCGAAATTCTGCAAATGGTAGATGACAGGCAGATTGCTTTTCGTCCTGCCGTTGAAATCTCTTATCTTTCCGAGGAACAGCAGTACACTCTGCTTGAAGCTATGGAGTACAGCGACGCAACCCCGTCACTTGCACAGGCTATCAAAATGAAAAAGTTTATGCAGGACGGAAAACTGACTAACGAGGTTATCCAATCAATTATGGAGGAAGAAAAGCCAAACCAAAAGGAAAAGCCCGCCTTCCGTGATGAAAGGATAACCAAGCTCATTCCGAAATCCGTACCCAGAGGACAGGAGTCGGACTTTGTTGTTAAGGCGTTGGAGTTTTACAACCGACACCTGCAACGACAGCGAAGCCAAGAGAGATAGCTGCACACCAAGGGCGAGGTATGCCCGTTTGCGGTGGATAGCCGTTTTTTCGGTTTCCCCCTCTCCACACCTCACCCCCTAAATTACTACCAAGACTATCCGAGAAAAGAATATCTGCAAATCTCACTTTCAGCAGAGTTTTCTACCTTTGAGAGCTTCGCTGATTTTCCGTATAATGAAGCTGCAAAGGAGGTCGATTTTTATGAGAAGAAAGATATTTGCGGTATTGCTTGTTTTGACAACGCTGCTTTGCGGTTGTTCCAGAAATGCAATAGAGAGCCAGACGGACAGTACGGAAAGCACAGCCGAGATTACGGCAGAAACGCTTGAGAGTGAAAGCAGCCTTTTTTCCTCGGAAAGTAACCAGACGGAAGCTCCCAAAGAAAGCACGGCTTTGGAAACGGAAAAAGCTCAGCCGACAATGCCCGAAACTCTGCCCGATGTTCCAGAACAGACGGTATCACAGGTGCAGACAGCTCCGTCCGCTACCGAAAGCCCTGCGGAGGAAACAAGAAAGCCTGTTGCACCCGAAAAGCCGCAGGAAATACCGAAGCCTGCCGAAACCGAGCCACAGCCCGCTCCCGAAGCTCCAGAGGAAACAAAACCGAAGTCAGCCTATGACTTTGAGTTCGATATGGAAGCGATAAAGGCAGACTGCATTGACATCGGCAAAGGTATGGGGCTTCACTTGGATACTTCGCTCACTCCGAGCAATGCTACTTGGTGGAATCCTGTTACGGCATCTCAAAGCAATCAAGGCACAAAGCTGAAGCAAGACCTTGAAAGCTATATCAAATTCCACACAGTCGAAAATCTCGGCTCTTACGGAATTGATGAAATCACGGATTTCAATATCTATTACGAAGCAAGAGGAAACGGCGTCTATTCCGTATATTTTCTCTTTGCTTAACAAATCAAACACGGGCTTTTCCCTCTGTTTCAAAGCAGAGGGATTTTTTTATGCCCAAAATCAAGAAAGGACGGTTTAACAGCCTATCCTCGGCTATGACCGTGTGGGAGATACCTATGTTATAAATGAAGAACAAGCAGAAACGGTCAGAATGATATACGATTTATATTTGCAGGGCTATGGCTCTATGAAGATAGCAGGCATACTGACGGAACGAAAAAGGAAAACTGCTTCTGGGCTTGTAAAGTGGAGTGTATCAAATATTATGAGAGCTATCAGAAATGCCACTTATACAGGTACAAAGTGCTATAACAAATCCAGAAGCAACAATTTTCTGGAGCAGAAGCGAATTAACAATCTGGATATGTCCACTTATGAATATGTTGAGGGCGATTTCCCTGCTATCATTTCTCAAGAGATTTGGGATAAGGCACAGGAAATACGAGAAAGCAGAGTAAAGCCGTCTTTGGTATCTGCAACAAAGACCACTCATAGTAAGCGTGACTCGGCTGATGTGTGGGTGAATAAACTCCGTTGTTCGTGCGGCTCATCATTTCGAAAAAATAAGTGGCACACAAAATTAGACGGAAAAACCTCGTATGGCTATCAATGCTATAATCAGTTGAACAACGGCAACAAGAAAAAGAGAGAAGAACTTGGATTAGATACAGACGGCTATTGCGATACCAGAATGATAACCGATTGGAAACTCGATTTTATGGCGAAAGCTCTTTTAGAGCATTTATGGACAGAAAGAAGAAAATCAGTTCTTATTGCAATCGACCTTATTAAGTGTTATTATAAGGAAGAAAAAGAAATCGGTAAACAGTCTGATGTGGTGGTTGTGCAGGCAAGATTGGACAAGGCGAACACAAGGCTCACAAACCTAATTGCTATGAGAGCTGACGGCGAAATCACAAAGGACGAATATCAAGTGATGAGAACGCCGATTGATACGGAAATACAGGAGCTTCAAAAAGTACTTGAGAATATACCGACGGACAATGACAATTTGAAAGGTTTTGACTTGGACAGTATTATTTCTACGCTGAATAGCCTTGTTGATTTTAGCGGGAGTACTATCAGCCACGATGTTATAAATCAGTTCGTTTATCTGGTTACACCGACTTCTGATACTACTTTTGAATGGTATGTCAATTTGAATGGCAAACCAAATGTGAAAGCTACCTTTACGGCAGAGGGCAGGAAGAAAAACTGCTTGATAAGGTTAGAGGAAATCGAAAGGATTTCCTCGTTACATAGGAAAGAGAATGAGAGCAATGCTCAATTAATAAAAAACCCCTGTTTATTAACCTATCTGCACAGGCTGCAATTAAGGATCAGAAGAACAAGTAATTCTTCAAATATTGAAATTTTCGGTTTTAATATTGAAGGATATATAATTAATAAAAATCCCTCTGCCATAGGGCAGGGGGATTTTTGCGCGTTGAAAGGATAGAAGGATTGTGATAAAATCAACTTGAAAAATTGGGATTTTGCAGGTGAAAAAATGATGCTTGAAACTAAGCGATTGATATTAAGAAATATGACGGCAGATGATTTTGACGCACTTTATAAAGTCTTGGCGGATTCGGATATAATGCAGCACTATCCGTATACATTTGATGAAGCCAGAGTTAAAAATTGGATAAATAAAAATATAGAAAGGTATCAGATATTCGGCTTCGGTCTATTAGCGGTCTGCCTGAAAGAAACGGGCGAGTTGATAGGAGATTGCGGATTAACAATGCAGCTTATTAACGGGCAAATCAGATCGGAAATAGGTTACCATATAAGAAAAGATCAGCAAGGGAATCGGTATGCAAAAGAAGCCGCAATCGCAGTAAGAGATTGGACGTTTAATAACACGCCTTTCAACGTTATATATTCATATATGAAGCATACAAATGTCCCGTCATATAAAACCGCTATTTCTTGGGGCTGCAAACAGGTTTAGGAATTTCTGGATGACGAAAATGAAATCACAAAGGTTTTTGCTGTTTCAAGGGAAGAATGGGACCGCTTATAAAATATTGAAAAATAATTCGGAGAGAATTTATGTTGAAGTTTATTTTACCGACCGAACAAAACAAAATCGAAGTGCTGTCGTTTTACAGGAAAATTGAGAATAACGGCGGCGTCTTTGAAGATAAACGGTATTTTTCAGAAAATAAACTGCGATTTGCAGAAAAAGCGTGCGTGAAAAACCTGCAAAAAATGTGCGGCTCACTTAATTAATCATAATAAATCGTATTCTTTCATACAATTAATCAGTACTCTTTTAGGAGTTGATTCGTATGAAAGAAGCAACACAGGACAGGGCGGTAATAATCGGTGAGTATATACTTGATACAGGCGCCACCGTTCGCGCCGCCGCAAAGGTTTTTAAAATAAGTAAATCAACCGTACATAAGGATGTGACCGAGCGGCTCAAACACGATGATCCGCAGTTGTATAAAAAGGTAAAGCTCGTTCTTGAAAAGAACAAACAGGAACGCCACATAAGGGGCGGTATGGCTACCAGAAGAAAATACAAAGGAGAATAGTTTATATGTCGCAAAAGGCTTGACAAAGGCACCTCGCGGTGATATACTCATACCAAGCTTTAAAGTTGCGTTCGGTTATTTACGGCGCGGTTTTATGAGGCGGCATTAATTATAATTTTAATCGTACCCGTCCCAAGGCTTGCCTTGTGACGGGTGCCGTTTTTTAAGATGAAGGAGTGTTAAAAATGGAAATTAAAGTATTAAGAACATTACACCCAAAGGAAAAGCCGAACAGTTCTGCGCTCGGTTTCGGAAAGGTATTTACCGATCATATGTTTATTATGGATTGGTCTTCCGATATCGGCTGGCACGACGCACGGATAGTTCCGTTTGCAAACCTTTCCATTCACCCTGCTTCTACCGTTTTGCATTACGGCTCGGAAATTTTTGAGGGATTAAAGGCTTACAGACGCGCCGACGGCGAGGTTCAGATGTTCCGTCCGATAGAAAATGTAAGACGCTTGAACAATTCGGCTGAAAGACTGTGCCTTCCGCAGATACCCGAGGAGGACGCTTTGCAGATATTGGATACATTCGTATCTATCGAGAAGGATTGGACGCCCGATAAAGAGGGAACCTCGCTGTATTTAAGGCCGTTTATGTTCGGAAATGACGAGAGCTTGGGAGTACACGCCGTACATCACGCGAAGTTTGTCATTATAGCGTCACCTGTCGGAAGCTATTATAAAGAGGGTATAAGCCCTGTCAAGATAATGATTGAGGATAGAGATGTCCGCGCTGTAAGAGGCGGTACAGGCTACGCTAAATGCGGCGGAAACTATGCCGCGAGCAACCGTGCGGGAGAACACGCTGAGCAGTTGGGATATTCTCAGGTGCTGTGGCTTGACGGTGTTGAACGTAAGTACATTGAGGAAGTCGGCGCTATGAACGTTATGTTTAAAATTGACGACGAAATAGTAACCCCAATGCTTACAGGCTCCATACTTCCCGGAATCACGCGCAAATCCTGTATTGAAATACTGAAAGACGAGGGCTATAAGGTCAGCGAACGGCTTTTAAGCGTAGACGAGCTTCTAAGCGCTTTGGAGGAAGGCAGGCTTAAAGAGGCTTGGGGCTGCGGCACTGCCGCCGTTGTTTCGCCCATCGGCGAGCTTTGCTACAAGGACAAAAAATTCACAGTAAATAACGGCGTTATAGGCGATGTTACACAGCACCTCTATGATACGTTGACAGGTATACAGTGGGGCAAACGCGAAGACAAGCACGGTTGGATCCGACCTGTAAAATAGGAGTTTTAAGAATATGTCAAATTACAACATAGATACAAAATGCGTTCAGGGCGGCTACACGCCTGAAAACGGCGAGCCGAGGCAGGTTCCGATAATTCAAAGCACAACCTTTAAATATGCTACCAGCGGCGATATGGGCAAGCTGTTTGACCTTGAAGCGTCAGGATATTTCTATTCAAGGTTGCAAAACCCGACCTGTGACACGGTTGCGGCAAAGATATGCGAGCTTGAAGGCGGAACGGCGGCTATGCTTACAGGTTCGGGTCAGGCGGCGTCGTTCTATTCGGTGTTCAATATAGCTTCGTGCGGCGATCATATTGTTTCGTCATCGTCTATTTACGGCGGCACTTATAATTTGTTTGCCGTGACTATGAAACGTATGGGTATAGATTTCACCTTCGTTTCACCCGATTGCACCGCCGAGGAGCTTGACGCCGCATTCCGTCCCAACACAAAGGCAGTATTCGGCGAGACCATAGCAAATCCTGCGCTTACCGTGCTTGATATAGAGAAGTTTGCAAACGCCGCTCATAAACACGGAGTGCCGCTTATTGTCGATAACACGTTTGCCACCCCGATAAACTGCCGCCCGTTTGAGTGGGGCGCGGATATTGTAACCCATTCCACCACTAAGTATATGGACGGACACGGAGCCGCGGTAGGCGGTTGTATCGTTGATTCGGGCAAGTTCGACTGGACCCGTTATCCCGATAAATTTGCCTGTCTTTGCACGCCTGACGAAAGTTATCACGGCGTGACCTATACCGAACGTTTCGGCTTGGGCGGAGCATATATAACAAAGGCAACCGCTCAGCTTATGCGCGATCTCGGCTCGGTACAGTCGCCGCAAAGCGCATTTATACTGAACCTCGGTCTTGAAAGTCTTCACGTAAGAATGGCGCGCCACTGTGAAAATGCTATGGCGGTAGCAAAAGCGCTTGAAGCGGATGACAGAATAGGTTGGGTCAATTACCCCGGTCTTGAAACGAATAAATATCACGCTATTGCGAAAAAATATCTTCCAAACGGTTCCTGCGGCGTTGTCAGTTTCGGGGTAAAGGGCGGAAGAAAAGCGGCAGAGGAGTTTATGAGAAATTTGAAGATAGCCGCTATTGAGACCCACGTTGCCGACGCACGTTCCTGCTGTCTGCACCCTGCAAGTTCTACTCACAGACAGATGAACGAGCAGGAGTTAGAGGCGGCGGGAGTACCCTCCGATTTAGTCCGTCTTTCCTGCGGACTTGAATCGTCGGAAGATTTGATTGCCGACATCAAGCAGGCGCTTGATAAAATTTGATTTAAAGGGCTGATTTAATGCCGATTAGAATACCTAACGATCTACCTGCGGTAAGAACCTTAAACGACGAAAATATCTTTGTTATGACCGAAACAAGGGCAATAACTCAGGATATACGTCCGCTTAAAATACTGCTTTTAAATCTTATGCCTAAAAAGGTGGAAACCGAGACCCAGCTTTCAAGGCTGCTCGGAAACTCTCCGTTGCAGGTGGATTTAGAGCTCATTCACACCAAGAGCCATCAATCCAAAAACACTTCAAAGGAGCATCTTTTGGCGTTTTACAAGACCTTTGACGACATAAAGGATATGACCTTTGACGGAATGATAATAACGGGCGCACCCGTGGAGCATTTGGAGTTTGAAGAGGTTGAGTATTGGGAAGAGCTTTGCGAAATAATGGAGTGGACCAAAACTCACGTTCACAGCACTTTCCATATATGCTGGGGCGCGCAGGCGGGATTGTATTATCACTACGGAATAAAAAAGCGACCGCTTGATAAAAAACTGTTCGGTGTATTTGAACACCGCGTTGATTATAAGAGGTCAATACTTTTCCGCGGATTTGACGATAGATTTATGGTTCCGCAATCACGCCACACAACCGTAAGCGAGGACGATATTCGGGCGGTTAAAGAACTCAAAGTTTTAGCCACATCGCCTGAGGCTGGCGTATATGCCGTTTCAACCGAAAACGGCAAGCAGATATTTATTACGGGACATTCCGAGTATGATGATATTACTCTTGCAAATGAGTATTTCAGGGATCTGAATGAGGGCAAGCCTATTGAAATGCCTAAAAACTATTTCCCCGATAACGATCCGAAAAGAAGACCCGTAGTCACTTGGCGCGCGCACGCCAATCTGCTGTATTCAAACTGGTTGAATTATTTTGTGTATCAAACTACGCCTTACGATATTGAAAAAATAAAGTAAAAACCGATACTCTAAAATAACTGTTGATAGCATAGCACAGCAAAAATATAGTTTTGTAAAACACTTGAAAATGCTGTGCGTTTGTGTTAGAATTATGTCGCAGTTTCGCGGACATAGTTTATCGGTAGAACATTAGCTTCCCAAGCTGAATAGGTGGGTTCGACTCCCATTGTCCGCTCCAATAAAGAAAGCCGCTTTTTAAGCGGCTTTCTTTTATTTATGCGGGGTTGCGGGCTTTTTCAAGTGATTGCATTTGAAACAAAAGTGCTAAAAAATGAAATGAAATTTCACAGAGCTTCACACGAAATTTTACAGTATTAAAATTTGTTTAAAACTATTTCCTTCTTCCTGTTATTGCAAGCAGACGGATAAGCTGGGTGAGGGAGACGAGCAACGCCGCTACATAGGTCATTGCGGCGGCGCTAAGGACACGCTTTACGCCCGTTATATCGTCCCTGTCGGTCAAAATTCCGTTCTCTCTTATACATTTTATCGCGCGTCCCGAAGCGTTGAATTCAACAGGCAGAGTTATAAGCTGAAACAAGAACGCCGCGAAGAAGAATATAACGCCGAGCTTTACGAGGAAATAAAAATTGAAAATAAGACCGACTATTAAAAGCGGCATAGAAAGCTGTGAGCCTATCTGGCACACGGGGAGTATAAAGGAACGTATCTTTATGGGACTGTAACCCTTGGCATACTGCACCGCGTGACCTGCTTCGTGCGCCGCCACGCCGACGGCGGATATACTGTACGAATCGTACACATTGTCGGAAAGTCTTATTGTGTTTGAACGCGGGTCGTAATGGTCGGTGAGATTTCCTGAAACGCGTTCTATGCGAACACCGCCGACGCCGTTGAGTTCAAGCACGCGCCTTGCGGCGTCCGCACCGCTTAAAGCGCAGTTTCTGCGCGAATACTTTGAAAATGTCGTTTTTACCTTGATTTGCGACCATATAGCAATTATAATTGCGGGCAAAACAAGATAAATATATAGCGAGTCAATACCGTAATAATAAAAATTGTCCAAAATTTTCACCTCACATTAATATTAACACTGTATTTTTATAAATATACGTACTGTATGTAAATTAAACGTTAAATCTGAAAAGAACAATGTCGCCGTCGTTCATAACGTAGTCCTTTCCTTCGCTTCTTACAAGACCTTTTTCTTTTGCGGTAACCATATTTCCGCCGCAACTCATAAAGTCGTCAAAGCTGATGACTTCGGCACGGATAAATCCGCGTTCAAAATCCGTGTGAATCTTTCCTGCCGCCTGAGGCGCTTTTGTGCCTTTTTTAATTGTCCACGCTCTGACCTCGGGTTTGCCGGCGGTCAGGTAAGATATGAGACCCAAAAGACTGTAACATTTTTGAATCATTCGGTCAAGACCCGAACGTTCAAGACCAAGCTCCTCTAAAAACATTGCCTTTTCGTCGGCTTCAAGTCCTGACATTTCGGCTTCAAGCGCGGCGCAGATGGGGAGTATCTCAGCCTTCTCGCGTTCGGCAATTTCCTTTACTGTGTTATAATTTTTGTTTGAGTCTATTCCGCCCGTGAAATCGCTTTCACTCATATTGCAGGCATATATAACGGGCTTTGCCGAGAGCAGAGCGGTCGTGTTTAAAACCTCTGCCTCGGTGTCGCTGTTAATGTCGATAGAACGTGCGGGCAGACCGTTTTCAAGATGTTCGAGGAGGCGTTTTAAAAACTCAACCTCGGCAATCATAGATTTATCGCCTTTAAGCGCCTTGTTAGCTCTGTCTAAGCGGCGGTTTACTATGTCAATATCCGAAAAAATAAGTTCAAGATTAATGGTTTCTATATCGCGCTTTGGATCAACCGAACCGTCAACGTGGATTATATTGTCGTCCTCAAAACAACGGACAACGTGAACCACCGCGTCAACCTCGCGTATATCGGCAAGGAATTTGTTTCCGAGTCCCTCGCCCTTTGAAGCTCCCTTTACAAGACCCGCAATATCCACAAATTCAATAACGGCGGGTGTAAATTTATCGGGATCATATATTTCCGCTAATTTTTCAAGACGTTCATCGGGAACGCTTACCATACCCACATTGGGTTCTATTGTGCAAAACGGGTAATTTGCCGATTGAGCGCCTGCGTTTGTTATCGCATTAAACAAGGTTGACTTGCCGACATTGGGCAGTCCGACCATTCCGAGTTTCATAATTCTTCGTCCTTTTTACTTTAATATTCTAATTATATAACCTTATCGGACTATTATCAAGAAAAAATATTGAAATATTTTCCGAAAATCTTTGCCTTTTTACGATGTTTATATTATAATCAATATTGGAATATAATATTATTTGGGGAGAGCTTTAAATGAAAACAAATTTTACGGTACCGCTTGAACGAATCATAAAGGAATTTTCACTTGAAGTGCTTAATATGCCTGACGATCCGTCGAAAATTCCCGTGGCAACGCCCGAAGTAAACCGCCCTGGTCTTCAAATGGCGGGATATTTTGAGTTTTTCGCTCCCGAACGTATTCAGATAATCGGCAAGAGCGAGGAGAGCTTCCTGTTGAGATTTACGGGTGAAAAGGCTGAGGAGCGTCTTCGTGAATTTTTCAAGAGGAAACCTACGGCGGTTGTGATTGCGCGTAATCTTGATGTAGGCGACGTTTATATAAATGTCGCAAAGGAATACGGCGTTCCGCTTTTGCGCACGGGTGAATCAACTTCGGATTTTACGTCGGCACTGATAGCTTTTCTTAATCTGCACCTTGCTCCCCGTGTTACAAGGCACGGAGTTTTGGTCGAGGTTTACGGCGAGGGCATACTTCTGCTCGGTGAAAGCGGGGTAGGTAAGAGCGAGACCGCTATTGAGCTTATAAAGCGCGGTCACCGACTGATAGCGGACGACGCGGTTGAGATCCGCCGTGTGTCTAATAAGTCGCTTGTGGGTACCGCTCCCGATAATATAAGGCACTTTATAGAGCTTAGGGGTATCGGAATTATAAACGCCAGCCGTATTTTCGGTGCTGGCGCCGTTAAGCTGACCGAAAAAATTGACCTTATAATAAACCTTGAACAGTGGGATATGAACAAGGTCTATGACAGAATGGGACTTGAAAATCAGACTACCGAGATACTTGAACTTGAAATACCCTCGCTTACGATACCCGTTAAGCCCGGACGTAACCTTGCGGTAATTATTGAGGTTGCGGCTATGAACAGCCGTCAGAAAAAGCTCGGCTACAATGCGGCTGAGGATCTGCTTAAAAAACTCGGTATGGCTGACGATGTGGATCAGGATAATACGGGGAAAGCCGTAGATCCGTTTTAATAGGAGAAATTGTTTATGTATAAATTAGGTGTTGACCTCGGCGGAACCAACATTGTCGCGGGGGTCGTTGACAATAGCTATAAAATTTTAGGCACGGGAAAGCTGAAAACAAACGCCGTGCGACCCGCCGAAGAAATAGCAGACGATATTGCAAAAGCCGTTGAGCTTGCAATAGAAGACGCGGGAGTAAAAAAGGAAGAAATTGAGTCTATGGGTATAGGCTCGCCCGGCGCGGTTGATCCGACAAGCGGCACGGTCTGCTTTGCAGGCAATCTCGGTTTTGTGGACGTACCGCTTTGCAAAATGCTGAAAGACCGCGTAGGCGCTGACTTTTATATAGAGAATGACGCCAATTCCGCGGCATACGGCGAGTATATTGCGGGCGCGGGGAAAGGAACGGATAATTTTATCGCAATAACCCTCGGAACAGGCGTGGGCGGCGGAATAATAATCGACGGTAAGATATATTCAGGCTCTAACTACGCTGGTGCCGAGCTTGGTCATACCGTAATATGTATGGACGGCGAAAGCTGTACCTGCGGACGGCGCGGCTGCTGGGAAGTATACGCTTCTGCAACGGCGCTTATACGCCAGACAAAGCAGGCGATGATAAGGTATCCCGAAAGCGTTATGTGGAAGCTGTGCGGGAACGATATTAACCGTGTCAACGGACGTACGGCGTTTGACGCTATGCGCGCGGACGATACGGCGGGTAAGGCTGTTGTTGACAGATATATAAACTATATAGCGGTCGGAATATCGAACAATATTAATATATTCCAACCCGATGTAATATGTATCGGCGGCGGTATTTCCAAAGAGGGAGCAACCCTTATAGACCCTATAAACGAATATGTAAACGGTGAAAATTTTGCGAGAAATATTAAAAAGAAAACCGTTATAAGAACCGCCGCGCTCGGTAATGACGCGGGACTTATAGGCGCCGCTTTCCTTTGCGACCTTTATAAATAATTTTCGGGGGATAGTATTTTGTCCGAACAGTTTGAAAGTTTTTTAAAAGACAACGGAATAGCGTTTTGCACAAACGAACCCATGAGATGCCATACGAGCTTTAAAATAGGCGGAAATGCGGATTATTTTGTCCGCGTGACATCAGCCGAGGCTCTAAAAAAAGTGTTGCTCGGCATTAAGGCGTTCGGTATGCCGTTTTTTATACTCGGTAAAGGCACCAACATTTTGGTTTCAGATACGGGAATAGAGGGCGCGGTTATTGACACGTGCGGAATGTGCGACGTAAAGGTTAACGGTAACAGTATAACGGCAGGCGCGGGGGCAACCCTTTCGTCTGTTTGCCGTGTTGCCTGTGAAAACTCGCTTGTGGGGCTTGAATTTGCTTACGGAATACCCGGCAGCGTAGGCGGCGGACTTTATATGAACGCAGGCGCCTACGGCGGCGAGATGTCGCAGGTCGTAAAATCAGCCGAATATGTAAAGGCAAACGGCGAGAGCGGCACGGTGTTTGTTGAAGAAATGAACCTCGGTTACCGAAAGAGCGTATTCGCGGACTCGGATATGATAATAACGCAGGTCACTTTTCAACTTGAAAAGGGCGACCGAAAGGCGATAGAGGACAAAATGAATGAACTTATCGGACGGCGCAAGGAAAAACAACCCCTTGAATATCCGAGCGCGGGGAGTACGTTTAAACGCCCCGAGGGTTATTTCGCAGGCAGGCTCATAGAGGAATGTGGGCTCAAAGGCGCTTCATGCGGCGGCGCCGCGGTAAGCGAAAAGCACGCGGGTTTTGTAATCAACCGCGAAAACGCCACCTGCAACGATGTTTTGAACCTTATAGAAAACGTGCGCGGAAAGGTATTTGACGAAAAGGGCGTAAATCTTGAACCCGAGGTTATATTTATAGGCAGAAAACAGCAAAGGAATTGATAAAATGGAACTTTTAATAGTAACAGGAATGTCGGGTGCGGGAAAATCTCAGGCGGCTAACGCGCTTGAAGATATGGGATATTACTGCGTTGACAATATTCCTCCCGAAATCATACAGGCGTTTGTAAACCTTTCGGAACGCAGCGGCGAATCTCTTAATAAAATCGCAATAGTAACCGATGTTCGCGGCGGCGATATGTTCAAGAGCATTAATGACGTACTTAATAATCTGAAAAACAACAATGTTAATTATAAGGTGCTGTTTTTGGACGCGGCTGACGAGGTACTTATACGCAGATTTAAAGAAAATAGGAGAAAACATCCGCTTGTGGGCGACAGCGATATGTCGATAAACGACGCCGTTAAGACCGAACGCCAAATGCTTAAAAAGCTAAGGTTTATGGCGGACTATGTTATAGACACAAGCTATATTTCAATATCACAGCTCAAATCTCAGCTTTCGGCTATATTTTTCGGAAATGTGAGCAATGTTCTTAAAATACAGAGCAAGTCGTTCGGTTTTAAATACGGCTCTGATACCGAAGCCGATCTTGTGTTTGATGTAAGATGTCTGCCCAATCCCTTTTATGTTGAAGAATTGAAAAATAAAACAGGTCTTGATAAAGAGGTTCAGGACTATGTTATGAACAGTGACGACAGCAAGGAATTTTTGGACAAGCTGATTGCTTTTATCGACTGCGCCGTTCCCCTTTACGCCAAAGAGGGAAAGAGCCAGCTTATAATAGCGATAGGCTGTACGGGCGGTAAGCACCGTTCGGTTACATTCGCAGAGCTTATAGGAAAGCATCTGCAAAGCAAGAATTATGACTGTATTATAAATCAC
This sequence comes from uncultured Eubacteriales bacterium, assembly GCA_934486755.1. GTDB lineage: Bacteria > Bacillota > Clostridia > Oscillospirales > Acutalibacteraceae > UBA737. The sequence goes on from CAKSQT010000039.1 coordinate 15,329, forward strand.
CGAGATATTTACAAGAGTTAGTTTCCCGATATAAGGATGATTGTATGTCTTTTTGTGCCGATTTAAAAAAAGAACTTATCCGTTTAAAAACGCCCGCCTGTTGCAGACCGTCGCTTGCCTACGGTCTTATGCTTTTCGGGCGTTCATTTTCATATAAAAAAATATCTATCCAAACCGCTAACGGTTGCGTAGCCGAAGGCTATCGGGATATTGTAAAACAGGCTTATAAAGCCGATGTCTCGCTTACGAGCGGGGGCGACAAACGTGTAACATATAAGGCGGAGGTTTCCTCGCAGTCGGACAGACTCAGGATATTGGCTTCTGTCGATTACGGTATGACCGATGCGCCCATAAACCGTGATGTGTTCCGCCGCGAGTGTTGTGCGGTCGCGTTTATACGCGGAGCATTTCTTGCCTGCGGAAATATAAACGACCCCGATAAGGATTACCGCGCCGAATTTTCGGTAAAGGACGAAGCACTGGCGCTTTCACTCAGCGAACTCTTAAACGAATACGAAATAACCGTAAATATCGGCAAGCGCGGTAATTACAGTATCCTGTATATGCGCGACAGCAGTACGATTGAGGATTTTTTGACCCTGATAGGCGCCGCTCACCGCAGTCTTGAAATTATGGATACTAAAATAATGAAAAGCGTAAAAAATAATATTAACCGAGCAAGAAATTGCGACAGCGCAAACATATCAAAAACGGTTGAGGCGTCTATTATGCAGCGCAGGGCAATTGAGTATTTTGAAAAAAACGACAGACTGCAAAGTCTGCCGCATGAGCTATTGCAGGCGGCTCTGCTCAGAAAGAATAATCCCGAAGCAACGCTTAAAGAACTTTGCAGAATATCCGATGAGCCTATAACCGTGTCGGGACTTAACCACAGACTGCAAAAGATAATCGAATTGTACCAAAGGGATAAAAAGGCAGGTGCGGCAGTATGAGTTTTACACATCTTCACGTTCATACCCAGTACAGTCTGCTTGACGGCTGCTGCCGTATAGAAAATTTGATTGACGCCGCAAAGGAATTGGGACAAAAAAGCATAGCCATAACCGACCACGGCGTTATGTACGGAGTTATTGAGTTTTACAAGGCGGCTAAGGCAAAGGGAATAAAACCTATAATCGGGTGCGAGGTATATGTCGCTCCGCGAAGCCGTTTTGATAAGCAAAAGGCACTTGACAGCGAGTATTCGCATCTGGTTTTGCTCTGCAAAGACAATCAGGGTTACCAAAACCTTATAAAACTCGTTTCTATGGGTTTTACCGAGGGCTTTTATTCTAAACCGAGGATAGATAAGGAAATACTTGAAAAATACCACGGCGGACTTATTGCGCTTTCCGCTTGCCTTGCGGGCGAGATACCCAAGCTCATCACAAAAGGCGACTATGATGCGGCTAAACAGTCTGCCGAATGGTATGACAGCGTTTTCGGCAGGGATAATTTTTACCTTGAATTGCAGGATCACGGAATAAGCGAACAGCAGACCGTTAATATGCAGCTTTTGCGAATTTCAAAAGAAACGGGAATACCGCTTGTCGCCACCAATGACGTTCATTATATAAGCCACGGCGATTACCTTATGCACAAGGTTTTGCTTTGCATACAAACGGGAAAAAAGATAAATGAAGAAAATCCTATTGAGTTTAAAACCAATGAGTTTTATCTTAAATCGGAGCAAGAAATGGCTTCGCTGTTCGAGTATGCCCCGTCGGCAATAGAAAACACCGAGAAAATAGCCGAAAAATGCAACGTTGATTTTGAATTTGGTAAAATAAAACTGCCGCGTTTTGATATAGGCGGCAGGGATCATTTTGAGTATTTCAAAGAAAAATGCTATGAGGGATTGCACCGAATATACGG
>CAKSQT010000040.1 GCA_934486755.1 uncultured Eubacteriales bacterium
CCGTACCCTTGGGAAATACGTCACCGCCGTCAATCTTTATTGATTGATCAAGATCATAACGTACATCTAATGTATATTCAGGTGTTATCATTTCACCAGCAGACGGGAATGCGGGAATTTTTTTAACACTTAACGCCTTTGAGTACTCTCCGTCATATTCTACGGTCATTTCGTAATACTCGGCATACCAAACAATACCCTTTGCAAAATCTATTTCGGCTACTATGGGACCGTCATTGCCTACACCCGGTGTTCCCCACCAAACCTTTGGTTTTCCTACTGTAATGTAACCTTCATTAACTAATTTTTCAAGCGCCTCGTCATCATCGCCGAAATCCCATTCACATTCTTGCAAGTAAACAGAATATGTATTGCTCGCGGCCTTTTTATAACCCCTGAATTCATAACCGCCACCGCCGCCGCCAGCTCCGTAACTTATAATAATATAACTATCTGTCTTGCTATCGTACTTAACATAATCATTCACACCGTTTTTAAGCTGATGTGCAAAATCGTCACCGCAGAGATAGGTCTTCTTCACCAATTCCTCAAACTCCGCCGCAGGAATACGCTGGTCGTAGCCGTCATCAGCGACAGTAAACGTACCCGTTCTGCTGTCGTACCATCCGAATTCTACCTTGTCCCCTTTATATTCTGATGACGTTATAGAACCAAAATAACGGATAGACAAATCATCACATTTTATCGCTTCATTATCATTTTTCGCGTCAGATATTGTGTCGCTGTAAACCCGACCAAAATATCTAAAATAACCGCACAAATTTTCCTCTGCCGTTGCAGGCACGGCGAAAGCTACCGCAAGGCTCGCAAAAAGTGATATTGCCAACAGAACTGATAAGATTTTTTTCATAATTCTTGCCCCTTTTTTAGTTTTATGGGCAAATTATAACACTATGATTGAAATTTGTCAATATTTTAATACTATGGTTGATTATAATTTCTCCTATTTTTAATATAATAGTTGTAATCAAGGGGGCAAGATATATGAACGATAACAGCTTTTTAACCGAAATGGGAAAAAGAATTTACGACCGCCGAAAAGAGCTTAAAATGACGCAGGAATCGGTTGCGGAGGCGGTCAATTTAAGTCTTCAATCAATATCCTGTATTGAGCTTGGCAAAAAAGCGATACGCCCCGAAAATCTTGTAAAGCTGTGCCGCGTTTTAGACGTATCTACCGACTATATTTTAAACGGAACCCGCAGCCGCGACGAACTAAGCGGTATTTTTGAAGAAATATCCTGCCTTTCCAAAAAAGATTATCTGCTTATAGAGGGTCTTGTCCACCGATTGTCGAGGAGTTAATAAAATCAAAAACATAGTTGTATTGACTTTGCGCGTGTTATAATATATTATAATGTTGTAATTATCAGTAAAGCAGGAGTGAATATGGAAACTCTGATAAAATTTCGCAAGACCGTTATGATGGCGGTTAAGATAATGCTTGTAATAGCGATAACATTGGGATTTATAGAAACGTGGAACAGCAACTACACCGAAACGCTGTTCAGCAAAAACGGTAACTATGTTGTTATTTTCTCGTTTGTGCTTATTCTTGTTACCTTTTCATCGCTCTACGGCGCGTTTAATATAGGTATACACAGGATTCACGAGACGATATACAGCTTTTCGCTTGCCGTTGTGTTTACAAACTTCGTTATGTATCTGGAACTGAGCCTTATAGCGCGTGAAATGGTTGCGATGGCGCCAATGCTGCTCGGCGTTATATATCAGATAGCGGTTGTATTTATAGGCTGTCTGTGCGCTAATATAATTTATTTCAAGCTGTATTCGGCAAGGAAGATGCTTGCGGTCTTCGGTGACGATAAAACGGGCTTTGACCTTATAAACAAGATGAGCAAAATTCCCGAACGTTTCAGCATTGAGTGCGGTGTGAACGCCGCCACGACCGACATTGCAAACATTAAAAAGCTGATAGACCGTTATGAAGCGGTAGTTATCTGCGATATTGACAAGAATGTTGAAAAGGAGATATTTTCCTACTGCTACACCAACCGCAAGCGCACCTATTTACTGCCTGCGATAACCGATATTATAATAAACAACAGCTATGAAATACAGATAAGCGACACGCCTGTGCTTATGAGCCGAAACAGGGGTCTTACCACCGAGCAGGAAATTGCAAAGCGGATTATGGACATTGTAATTTCGCTGACGGCGATAATAATAACAAGTCCGTTAATGCTGATATGCGCCCTGCTTATAAAACTTGACGACGGCGGACCCGTTCTGTTCAAACAGAACCGAATTACCAAAAACGGCAAGATATTCAATGTGCTGAAATTCCGCTCGATGATAGTTGACGCGGACAAGGACGGCGCAAAAAAAGCCGTCAACAACGACGACCGAATTACCCGTGTGGGTCATTTTATGCGCGCTTGCCGCGCGGACGAGCTTCCTCAGCTGTTCAACGTTTTAAAGGGCGATATGTCAATGGTGGGTCCGCGGCCAGAGCGCATAGAAAACGTGTATGAGTATTCGCAGAAGTACCCCGAATTTGAGCTTCGCCACCGTGTAAAGGGCGGACTTACGGGATACGCCCAGCTTTACGGAAAATATAACACCTCACCCGAGGACAAGCTGAATATGGATTTGATTTATATTGAAACCTATTCGGTCTTACAGGATATAAAACTGCTTATTCTCACCTTTAAGATACTTTTTATGAAAGAAAGCACCGAGGGATTTGACGAATCGGCAAATAAAGATGTTCACGCCTCAAAATCAAAGCACAAAGCGGATAATAAATAGATATTAGAAAGCTCCCCTCTTTTAAAAAGAGGGGAGCTTTTTTATAATTACAAATTATTTTGCTCTTTCAAGCCAAGTAAAGCCAACGTCAAGCGCCTCAAAAAGCGTGTCTTTACGCGTTTCCTTTACCGTTCTTTCCTTTTGGGGAAGCTGAGTGTCACTCTTCAAAAGTTGAACGCTGACATTGTCGGCAACGTCCCTGCCGTCTTCCTTCTTAGAGGAAAGTATTTCAAAACGAACTATAAAGGGGTTAGCCATATCGCCGTAATAAATTTCCTTACCCTTGCGGACAAGCGGCATACCCTTATAGGTCAAAAAATTGTTTTCTTCCATTAAAAAGCGTTCCCTTTTCGTGAATTATTTGTTTTCGGGTATCTCACCGTAAAGGTTGAACCTGAACAGTTTGGACTCATCGTCCTTATTGGTGCAGCGGATAGTAGCCTCCGCAACCTCGGAATTGGCGAGTATAGTGCTGAGACCTATCATCTGGCAGAGCTTTGATTTAAGATTGAGAACATCGCCGTCGCTCGTTTCGAGATAAACGTCGCCCTTACATTCGTCAATTACTTTTATTAAATCGTCAAAATCCACATTATGAAGTTGTATTTTTGCGTTATCCATTAAAAATCTCCTCCTTAATACTTATATATAAAGTATATACGATACACAGCGAGATGTCAAGTATGTATAATATGAAGACCCGCGCAGAAAATAACAAAAAAGGGAGGATTTTTATGCGACCTACAAACAAAGAATATTCAGAAATGACAAAGAAGATTTCACCGCCGTCGCCCAAGGTCAAGGACTTCGTTTTCGCCTATATTGTGGGCGGACTTATCTGCACTCTGGGACAGCTGCTTTTTGCTTTTTACGAGTCGCTCGGACTTGATGAAAAGGCGGTAAAAATGGCGGTTCCCGTCACGCTGATATTTGCGGCGGCTCTGCTTACGGGACTAAAACTTTTCGACAAAATAGCAAAGCGCGCTGGCGCGGGAACCCTCGTTCCGATAACGGGATTCGCAAATGCGGTGGTATCGCCCGCGATAGAGTTCAAGCAGGAGGGCCATATCCTCGGGCTTGGGGCTAAGATGTTTACAATAGCGGGGCCTGTTCTGGTTTTCGGAATAACCGCGTCGGTGGTGTATGGAATAATTCTATACATTGTGAGTATGTTTTAGGAGGAAAAGGATTTGGCACATAAAATCGGAAAACGCACAATAATATTTGACGAAAAGCCTGCAATTTTAAGCTACGGCTCGGTTGTTGGCAAGAAGGAACACGAGGGTCCGCTCTCGAATGAGTTTGACAAGTACACTACCGACAGTTATTTCGGCGAAAAAACCTTTGAAAAGGCGGAAAGCAAGCTGCAAAAGACCGCCGTGAACACCGCGCTTGAAAAAGCGGGGCTTAAAGGCAGCGATATCGACTTTATTTTAGCGGGCGACCTTTTGAACCAATGCATAGGAAGCTCTTTCGGTCTGCGCGATTTCGGAATACCGTTCGTGGGACTTTACGGCGCCTGCTCTACAATGGCGCTTTCGTCGATACTCGCCTGCCTGCTTGTGGATTCGGGCGTTGCGAAAAATGCGGCGGCGGTAACCTCCTCCCACTTCTGCTCTGCCGAACGGCAGTACCGCTTTCCGCTCGACTACGGCTCGCAGAGAACGCCTACCGCACAATGGACGGTAACGGGCTCGGGCGCGCTCTTAATCAGCAAAGACGGCAAAGGGCCTTATATTTCCTCCGCCGCAATAGGCGAGATTGAGGACTACGGCATTACCGATATAAACAATATGGGTGCAGCAATGGCGCCTGCCGCCGCCTCTACCCTTAAACACTATCTTGAAGACACAGGCACCTCGCCCGAGGATTACGACGTTATATATACAGGAGACCTCGGCTATGTGGGGACAAATCTTTTGTATGAACTGCTGAAAAGGGACGGAATAGACATCACCTGCCGCCACAGCGACTGCGGACTGATAATTTTCGACCGCGAAAAGCAGGACGTTCACGCTGGCGGTTCGGGCTGCGGTTGCAGTGCGGCGGTGCTTTGCTCGTTCATTATGCACCGCTTTGAGGACGGGGATTTTAAAAATATTCTGTTTATGTCAACAGGCGCTCTTATGTCGCCGACATCGTCTTTTCAGGGCGAGAGCATACCGTCGATCGCGCACCTGATTAATATTAAAAAGGATTGACAAAATCGGCTTTGAAAAGTATAATTATATAGGCTTTTACCTCGCCGTAAAACGGAGGGGATATTTCGTCGCTGGGCTTAAAATCAGAAAACTCTGCGGCGTTTACGCCGCATTCTGTTTTTTCGCTGACAGGTGCGGCGAAAAAACACCTTGTAGGCGAAAAACCGCAAGTTAAGCGGTTTTTCAAGAGCGCAAGGGTGGTATTGGCGGGAATAGAGTGCAGTCCGAAAATCTTTGATTTTCGAGCGAACGGCATTCCCGTCCAAAAGCGTGCCAAAAATTCGGCACGCGCACCTCGCCGTAAAACGGCGGGGATTGTTTTATTTTTTTGCACGGTGCAAAGGGGGAATTGTTTTGGATGAGAAGATCACAGAGCTTATAGAGAACAAAAGGTACGGCAAGCTGCGAGAACTTTTATCTGAGATGAACCCTGCCGACGTTGCGATGATATTTGAGGAGGTTCCCGAAAAGGAACTGCCCGTTATTTTCCGCATACTCCCGAAAGAGCTTGCGGCGGAAGTTTTCGTTGAAATGGACACCGATATGCAGCAGCTCCTTATTGAGGCGTTCAGCGATACCGAGCTTAAAGAGGTAATGGACGAGCTGTTTATGGACGATACGGTTGACATTATCGACGAAATGCCCGCAACCGTGGCAAAGCGTATTCTCCGTCAGGCGGGTCCTGCCAAGCGCAAGATGATAAATCAGCTTTTGGCTTATCCCGACGACAGCGCGGGCAGTATTATGACCACCGAGTATGTAGACCTTAAAAAGGATATGACGGTGGAGCAGGCGTTTGACCGCATACGCGCCATCGGCGTTGATACCGAAACGATATACACCTGCTATGTGACGGACAGGAGCCGCCACCTGCTCGGCATTGTTACGGTAAAGCACCTTTTGCTTAATCCCAAGGACTGCCGCGTGAGCGAGATTATGGAAGAAAACATAATCTACGCCAACACGCTTGACGATAAAGAGGAAGTTGCAGGTCAGTTTGAGAAGTACGATATGCTGGCTCTTCCCGTGGTGGACAAGGAAAACCGCCTTGTCGGAATTATCACGGTTGACGACGCTATCGACGTCATTCAGGACGAGGCTACGGAGGATATTGAGAAGATGGCGGCTATTTTGCCGTCTGACAAGACTTATTTCAAAACCAGCGTTTTCAGCACCTTTAAGGCGCGTATACCGTGGCTTTTGCTTTTGATGATTTCAGCGACCTTTACGGGAACTATTATTTCAAACTACGAAAAAAAGCTGACCATATTCCCCGCGCTTATCGCGTTTATCCCCATGCTTATGGATACGGGCGGTAATTCGGGAAGTCAGTCTTCGGTTACCATTATACGCGGTATTTCGCTCGGCGATATTGAGTTTTGCGATATTTTCCGCGTTTTGTGGAAAGAATTCCGCGTTGCGCTGTGTTGCAGTACGGTGCTTGCGGCGGTAAACTTCTTAAAGCTGTGGCTTGTTGACTATCTTATTTTCGACAACTTTGACCCCAAAAAGCAGATACCCGAAATTCTCATAGTGTGTGCGACCCTGCTTATAACGGTTATAGTGGCGAAAATTGTCGGCTGTACGTTGCCTATGCTTGCGAAAAAGATAGGCTTTGACCCCGCGGTAATGGCAAGTCCGTTTATAACGACGATTGTTGACGCGGTGTCGCTTGTAATATACTTCAACATAGCCTCTGGAATACTTGGGGATTAAAAAATAATTTGCGGAGCTGACAGGATGTTAAAAAAGGGTTTTGACAATGACAAATATATCAGCCTGCAAACACAGAATATCCGTGACAGGATTTCTATGTTCGGGGACAAGCTCTATTTAGAGTTCGGAGGCAAGCTGTTTGACGATTACCACGCCGCACGCGTGCTTCCCGGGTTTGAGCCCGACGCAAAGGTCAAAATGCTGTTAAAGCTCAAAGACGAGGCGGAAATTGTCATTGTTATAAATGCCGACGCGATTGAGAAGAACAAGCGCCGCGGCGACCTTGGAATAACCTACGACCTTGATACGCTAAGGCTTATAGACGCGTTCAGGGGGATAGGTCTTTATGTCGGGAGCGTGGTTATTACACGCTACACAGGTCAGCCTATGGCAGAGGCGTTTGAAAAGCGCCTTAAAACCCTTGGAATTAAGGTCTACCGCCATTATCCGATAAAGGACTATCCCTCTAATATTCCGCTTATAGTAAGCGAAGAAGGCTTCGGCAAAAACGACTACATAGAAACCACAAGACGGCTTGTTGTGGTAACCGCCCCAGGTCCGGGGAGCGGAAAAATGGCGACCTGCTTATCCCAGCTTTATCACGAGCATAAAAGGGGGCGCAAGTGCGGATACGCTAAGTTTGAAACCTTCCCGATATGGAGCATACCGCTTAAACACCCCGTAAACGTCGCTTACGAGGCGGCAACCGCCGACCTTAACGACGTTAATATGATAGACCCGTTCCATTTGGAGGCATACGGCAAAACCGCCGTAAACTACAACAGGGATATTGAAATTTTCCCCGTTCTCAACTCGATGATGGAACGCATTTTGGGCGAGTCGCCCTATAAAAGCCCTACCGATATGGGCGTAAATATGGCTGGATTCGGGATTGTTGACGACGAAGCCGTCTGCGCCGCCGCAAAGCAGGAAATCATACGCCGTTACTACGCCGCTTTGGTAAGCGTCCGTCAGGGAATGAGCGAAACTAACGAGGCGGCTAAAATAGAGCTTCTTATGAACCAGGTCGGGGTCACAACCGAAGACCGCCCCGTGGTTGCCGCCGCGAACAAAAAGGCTGCTGAAACGGGAGCGCCCGCAACCGCTATTCAACTGCCCGACGGCAGAATTATCACGGGAAAGACCTCCTCCCTGCTCGGCGCCGCGTCCTCAATGCTGCTTAACAGCCTTAAAGAGCTTGCGGGAATTCCCGACGATATAAAGCTAATATCCCCGAATATAATCGAGCCGATACAGCGGCTTAAAACCGAAATAATGGGCAACAACAATCCCCGTCTTCATACCGACGAGGTGCTGACCGCCCTGTCTATCTGCGCCGCCACCAACGACACCGCGAAAAAAGCTCTCGGTCAGGCGCACTGCCTCAGGGGACTTGAAGCACATTCAAGCGTTATTTTGTCGCGCGTTGACGAACAGGTCTTCCGCAAACTCGGCGTGAATATCACCTTTGAACCGCAGTATCAGACCAAGAAATTGTACCATAATTAGACGATAGATGTTAGATATCGGATATTAGAAGGCTCCCCTCTTTTTAAAGAGGGGAGCTTTTGCCGTAAGACGGCTGAGGTGTGTTTTCCAATATCCAAAATCTAATAATAAATTTTTTTGAAAAAAATTTATTATTTTCTTGACATACTACGTAGTATGTAGTATAATAAGCGCGGAGTAAAAGGCGGACAATAAAGTCCGAATTGCATTGACAAATAACCGCTTTAATGATACAATAATTGTATCATATAATAAGGCGGTGGACGGTATACCAAGGAAAAGAAACCCTGATACCGTCGCAAAGAATACGGCATACCGTAACGAGTATACAAAACAACACTATGACCGATTAACTTTATTATTACCAAAAGGTGCGAAAAAGGTTATACGAGAAGCCGCAAAGTCAAAAGGTGATACTATATCGTCATATATTGTTAATGCTCTTGAAAGGTACGAAAACTTGGACTTATCAGGGGATAAAAAGTTATAAAGCGGAAATTTCCGCTTTAAACTTGTGTTATACTACGTAGTATGTAAATGCAACCAACCTCCACAAAACAACTATCTTAAAGGAGTTTTCACTATGAAGAACAAAAATAACAAAAACACCGCCTATCTTACAAACCGTATCCGCAAAGCGAGGTGAATAATATGGAATTTTCTAATATGATTGAAAGGTGCAAGCTATTAGAGATAAGTAATTATCTTATCGGATACGGTGAATCGGCGGTGGAAAGCAAGGACTTGGATTTTACGACAGCCATAAGAAATATGGAAAAGCAGACGGAAACATTTTTAGACGAACATTTTGAGGACGAAAAGGAACGGGAAACCGTTTCCTTGGAAATGATGAACCGCGAAATGGTTGTAAGAGAAACATATTTTCAAATGGGTCTTGTTGCAGGAATAAATATATCAAGAGAAATAGAAAAAAGAACTAAGGAACTTAACAAAAGAAAATAATATAAATTGTGTGCTAAAAAATCCGCTCCGAAAGGAGCGGATTTTCTTGTTAATGTTTATTTTCCTTACAGGAGACCTTACCAATCGTTGCCTTCGTTTTCGTTGTAGATACCGTCGAGAACGCCTGCACCGTCGGTAGCAATGCTTGCGGTTGCCGCAAGTGCTTCGGTCTGGCTGTATTCGGTATAATCAAAAATCGGAGATCTATATGTTTTTTTCATATTTTTAAGCCTCCTTAATTGCACTGCGGTATGCACAGAGGAACTTGAACAATTCAATCTGGTCAAGAGTTACCGTGCTGTCGCCGTCTACTATCTTGCCCTTGATGGCATTAAGCATATCGGTGTTTTCGGACAGCTTCTTGCCAACATAGGTTGTGTCGTCGCCGACCTTAACTCCCTCTGTATCGCCCATTGCACCGCTGTTGTTATAAACATTTGCGGCAATTGCCTTTAACAGGCTGTTTACGTTGCGTATGCAAACGCCGTTGTTATCTATACCGTCTATCGACGTCGGTTTTGCTTTGCCGTTGTCGGCGTTTACGCTGTATACGGGAACTACCGCGCCGTTTACGGTGTATTCAACAAACACACGTGCCACAATCTTGGTGCTCCAAGTCTTTGTATCGGTAACGCTTATTCCGTTAAGCGCAAGGAGAATGTCGCTTGCAACGGTATCGCCCTCATTGTATGTTACCGCGTTTACGGTGCTTCCCTGAGTGGTATCGCCGAGCTTTAATTCCTTAACGCCTGCGTCAACCATATTCTGATAGCCTGCAACAAGAATACCGAAACGGCTTACATAACCGTTTGTTACCTTAGCGGTCGGTGCTTTGCCGTAAAAACCGATATTCATTGTACCGTCGGCACGGAGCGTAGCGCCATTTGTTTCAGGACGTAAGCCTGCCTTTGTAACGGCGGCTTCAACAGCGGCGTCAACATTTTCAAGCGCCTTTTCGGAATCCGAAAGCGCGTTGTAAGCGGCGTACATAGCGAGCGTAGCGTCCGCGTCGGGCGTCTCGCTGTTAAGAACATCTACATACCTGTCGGCAAAACTGTCTTCGCTTTCGGTGCTGAAATACAGAAGGTTATCTATTGAAGCGTCGTTTACAAGTTGAATGTACGGAAGCGGAGCCTCAGCGTTTGCATACTTGTAGAAAACTCCCTCGTTTTTCAACTGTGTAAAACTCAATAATTTTAAATCGGTGCCTTCGTCATACTCATTGTTTCCGTTTTTGTCAATAAAACACAGGTAACTCGTAGGAGTTGCGCGTACAGCAGAATAACCGTTTTCGGTTGTAAGCCCTGTATCAAAGGTCAGTTTGAATACTATTCTGTCACCCTTTACCTTGTAGGTGGCAGCAGTTCCCGAAACAAGTTCAATGTTGTCGGTGTTTTTAAGAACAGCATCATTGTAAGTCCAGAAGTTGTTGCCCAACGCACTTGAAAACTTGGTTACAAGGGTTGTTGCGGCGCTTGCATTATCGTTTTTAAGATAGTTGCAAGCCGAATAGAAATAGAGGTTATCCGACGTATTGGGATATTTGGCTCTTGTAATTGAAGTAACAAAATAATCCCTGTTATTTGTCGTTGTAATGCCCTCGGGAACAACTATATCCTCAGGTATAAAACCGAAACCTAAGCCCTGTACGCAGTCATCGTTATACTTGAACGCTACTGTCGCGCTTGTTAAACGTCTTGAATTGAATTTATCAAAAGCGACGTGCTTAGCCGTGCCGTTAGTGTCGGCGGTGGTCATAATTGTATTTTTGAAGTAAGAATATACTTCGGGATAGTTTGCCTTATCCTCGTCAGTCATACTGTATGTAACGGTATTACCGTTAATAAAGTAACCGTCAAGCAAATCGGTAATATGCTTATACGCGTCGGCAAACTGAGCCTTGTGGGTATCCTCAACCGCATTGTATTTAACAATTGCGGCGTTTAAAACTTCTAAGTTGCCTTCCGCAGAAGTTAAAGAGGCAACATTTTCGGCATAATATGCAGCAAATTCCGTTGAGGCCGCCGTCGGCAAAAACGGAACGGCAACAGCATATTTATTTACAACAAGCGCCGCGTAATTCGTTCCTTCATAGTTTTCAAGCAGAGCCTTCGCACCGTCGCTCAATGCGTTAAACGCGGTATAAGCGTCAACAAACTGCTGTGCGTTTTCCGCCGTGACGTCGGTGTTAAGCAAATCGGCATAATCGGCCACGAATTTATCGGCAGCCGCTTTATTTTCAGCGGCTTCCTCTGCCGCTATTTCCTCTGATGTTTTTGAATAACTGAGAACTACGTTCTTGATAACATTTGTATTGCTTGAATTGTTGCCTGAGGCAAAAGCAAATAACGGAGACATATCAGCCGTGAGATAATTTGAATATGAACCGAGTCCCAAGTCGCTTGATGCGGTTGCAACCGCGTTTGCGCCGTTGGTGCGGTCCTCATCGCTTGAATATATAGCGGTGTTCACATTGACCTTTGAAATTTTATCCGAAGAATAAGTGTAGGTTATTTTAATTCTGTAATAATATGTTGTGCCGGCAGTCAAATCGGAAGCAGCGCCTACATTTGCCCAGCCGTTTTTATTTCCTGTATACACGGTTTTTGAGATTGTGTAAAGATTGACCTGCATAGGAAGATCGCTACGGGCTTTTTCGTACTGAACAATCTTATAACTTGCCGCACTTGAATCATAAGCAAAAGCAAATCCCTGACCCGAAGCTGTACGGTTAATCTGAGCATTGGTAGCGTCAACATCAATATAGTAGGAATTGAGCGTTCTACCCGAAGCGACGCTGTCCTTCAACTGCACAAAATTTACCGAAGCGGGTGTTCCGGTTTTTGCGTCAGCGGCAACGGAGTGCGGAACGGCAAGACCGCCGTCCGAAATATAGTCGGCTATTGAGCTTGTGCCTGCCGCCGTGTAGTCAAAATCCGAAACGGTTCCGTCTTCCGCCATTGTTTTAAGTTCAAAAACATCGGCGGCGGATTTTGTTTCGCCGTTTACGGTAGCGCTGTCCGCGCTGTCAAACGTATCGGCTATGTCGTATGTAGCGGACGCGGCGCCGATAAACAGACTTGCCGCAGGAACCGCGCTAAGCACGAGCAATACCGAAAGCGTAAGACTTAAAAATCTTTTAAATTTCATAGTAATGCCATCTCCTTAAATAATTTTCCGATTGTATTTTAATTGTTTTTACTCCTCATTTAAATAGCAAATACTTTACCTTTTGGGTAAATAGTTTACATTTCAGGCGAAAAATTGCGTTTTTGGAGTCATTTTTCAGACCGTTTTGCATTTTTCACCAAATGACAGTCATTTTGATTAAAACAGGCTGTGCAGAGGTAAATTTAATAAAATTTACCCCTGCCAATCTTCAATTTTCAATTTTTAATTTTCAATTGAATCAATAGTGTCCAGGGAAGTAAGGAATATCCGACGACGATTCTTCGGAGCTTGACGATTCGGAAGACGAAGGCTCCGAAGACGACGGTTCAGATGATGAAGGCTCCGAAGGGTCTGGGTCGGGAATAGTTGAAGACGTATCCGACGAGGTATCGGGCTCCTCAACATACTTCTCAAACGGAGTGCCGTCAATGATATATCTCTTGATTTGGTTTATATCTTTAAGATTTACCTTGCCGTCCTCGTTTACGTCCATACGCTTTATCTGCTCGTCGGTCGCGGTTATCATTCCGTGATAATAGTAACGGACAAAGGACGCGTCTTTAAGGCTTATCTTGCCGTCGCCGTTGGCGTCGCCGAGGAGAAGAACCGCGCTTCCGTCGGAATTGAGCCAAACGATAGCTCTCGGCGAATGTTGGGTGTTATAGGTATAAACCTTATTAAGAGCGTTATTGAGGAAGTCGCTTGTAAACATCTGCTCCTTAACCTCAAAATCGTTCGCCCTTATGATACAGCCGTTTATGCCGTCGTTAATGCCGCGGATAGCGTTTTGCGCACCCGAAATTGAGTTTTTCTCGATTACAAGATCCCACAGGCAGTTGGAAATTGAAGCCTGCGACACATTGAAGCGGTAGCCGCCCATATCGCAGTTCTTCACGGTTATGCCGACCATAGCGAAAGCGCACGGAGCGGTCTGAGCGTATATACGTATAGCGCCGTTGCCCGTCTGATAGCTTCCCGAGGTTCCGCCGTGACCCTCGCCGTGAACATAGGACTGCGGATTGGTCATTACGAAATCCTTAAACGTGACATACCAGATAATTGACGCGCGGTTTGTGAGTGCGGGTCCCGCGCAGCGGTCGAACGAATAGTTATCGAACACCCAGTTTACGCCTGCGCCGTATATAGCACCCGCATTGCCCTCTTCCAGCTTGTTATTCACAAGAATGGTGTTATCGCGGTCGTTTACTATATAACAGTTGGAGTTGCGGTTGGGATTAACGGCAAACTCGGTATCAACGGTGAACCAATAGTATTTCACAACGCGTCCCACTCCCGTGCCGTCGGTTGACGGAATGGGGTTGCCCGTTTCGGGGTCGGTGAGTATCTTACCGTTTATATCCGCCTTATAGAGCTTGCGTTTGGGTGTGCCGTCAGCATTTCTTACTATCTTGCCTGTGGTAATATCAAACTCATACTCATAAGCGGTGTAGCTTGTGTTCGAGGTTATCTCGCGTATCTGACCCATTCCCTGACCTGCCGTTACAAGCAGTTTAAGGTTTTGCCAGCTGTTGTCGCCAGGGGTGTTGCCGACAAAGGCGAACGCCTTGCCGTTTGTGGTGCGCGAGCCTGTGTAATACTCCATAAGCTCGGGGTCGTCGCCTATGAAGCGGATTTTAACGTCAGTCGCCCTTGCGCCGCCGTCGGTCGTGAACAGCTCGCGGTTATTGGTAGTGGTTGAGTGCAGATAGCTGTCGGCAAAATAGCCGTGTCCGCTTTCAACCGCGGTAGCGCCCGTAGCTTCAAGATTGACTACAAACGCGTTATGACCGTTATACATATTCCACATATTGACCTTATAGCCGTCAACATACAGGTAATCGCCGCTTACGGAGAAGTTGCCCTGACCTCCGTCGCGCATAATGTCAACGTCGGTCATACGTACATTGGTGCTGTTCGAGCCCACCGTATTGGTGGAACTGTTTTCATCGTTAAGTATTCCGAGCAGCTCGGCTACGGTATATTTACCCGTGCCTGCGAAACCGCCGCCGCCTCCCGTAACCTGACCTTCGCGCCAGAGGGAGCGGAACCTGACATCGTTAAAGTAGATATTATCGTTTTCCTGACTGCCGTATGCGGCGCCTGCAAGTCGGTCGGTCGCGGCGTTGGATTTATTCGTTACCACGAACTTATTAACGCGTGTTGCGGCGAAATGTATGCCCTCTATCGCAAAGTTGCCGATGAAGGACAGAAGATCCTCCGCCTCGCCGTACTGCCACTTATATGCGGTGTAGAGAATTGTGGTATAACCGCTTCCCTGACCTTTAAGCACGGTGTTAAGCGGTATCGGGAGCGTGGTTTCAACACGGTAAATGCCCTCGCCGAACTCAACTATGCCGCCGCCGTTTTTATAGGCGTCGTTAAGGGCGTTTATAACCGCCGCGGTGCAGTTGGTTTCCGCATCGCCGACAGCGCCGTAATCTTCAACCTTGAATACTCTCTTTGACCACTTGTCGCGCGGAGAGTCTCCTATGACAAGCTCATAAGGAGCCGACCAGCAAAGGTTATCGCCGTAGCCGCTGTGAACAAAGACTTCATACGTACCCTTTTTGAGACTTCCGAGCGATGTCTTTATGTAGTACATATCGTTTTGTTTAAGCTCGGTTATATTAAGCCGTGTAAGCGCGCCGTTTGAAACGTTCTTCGCGATAACCGATACGTCTGCCGCATTTCCTGTCGGGCAGAGGTTATAGCCGACTATTTCAAGCTCGCTTCCGACGGTGGAAATACCGCCCTCGTCGCCCATTACAAAGGAGATAAGCGGAGCGTTCACAAGCAGGGTCTTTGAAGAGCCCGATTTTGTGACGATATTAACGGCGTAAACGCCGCTTCCCGTCTTGCCGTCAGCCGAGGAAAGTCCCTCGGGGATAACCGCCTTTATACTCGTCTTTGTGCGCTGAACTATATCAAGCTCTGTCGCGCGCGAGTAATCAAAAGCATAATCCGAACCGACGCTTACAACGGGTTTGCCCACCTGCGTTGTTTCAAAATTGCCTGCCTTAACAAAGGCGGGGTTTTCGTTCTGTTCGTCGTTCACGCGGTAAATATACAACTTATCGGCTATATTGCCGAGCGATTCGCCTGTTAAGAGGAGGGTTTCGTCCTCCTTTATAAAGCTGTTGCCCGTGTAATAGATATTAGCGTCGGTAACATTCAGGTCGCTGTCAAAATCGCCGCGTTCAAAGGTCATTCTTATATCGTCAAGATACCAAGGATTACCCTTATTGTTCCAGGTGGAATAGAACTTAAAGCCTATTTTCGCGCCTGCGATATAGGGCATATTAAGCGCTATCGTCTTTTCTGAGGTAAGGTTTTTGACCGAGCCCGAAACATTGGTCTTGCCGAATGTAAGGGACACTTCAAGCCAGCCGTCAAGGTCGGTTTCCTCCGCACTGCTGAGCCAAGAGCCGCCGGCCGACTCGCCGCCCGAGGTCATACCGTATCTGAAACGGCTTTTGCCTGCGCCGCCGCCCGAAACGCTCATTGAGTTGAAGTTTTCCTCATCAACGTATGAATACATAAAATGCGAAAGCGCGAAGGCGTTTATGCCGCCGTCAAAATACATTTTAAATTTAAGGGTTTTAAGCTGTGCGTTTGTAGGCCAGATTTTATCGTTTATTACATATTCGATATTATCGTTTCTGTCCGCCCAAACGCTGAGAACCTTGTTTTTGCCCGTTTCGTCGGTCGGGTCGGTTATAACGCCGCAGAAGCTATTGGGACTGATACTCGAATTTGCGTTTTCTACAAACGGGAAATAATCATACTCAAAGTCGATATTCTGCGCGTCGTAATTCGCACCGACGGTTTCAAGCATATTGCGAAGCGTTGACTTGAATTTATAAAGCGTATTCCAGCTTACAACCAGCTTTCCTATTTCGGAAAGGCTTTCATAATCGGCAATCGCGTTGTCGACAGCCGTATCGTAAGAATGGTCAAGCGCGGATATGTCTGTGCTTAAAAGCGCGCCGTATTTGTTCATATAATCGTTCACCGACGGGTCTATGACCGCGGCAAGCGAGCGCAGAACGCCGTTTTCAGCCGAAAGCAAAACCTGCGTTTCATATTCAAGGGCTGAAAACTCCTTTAACGCCTCCAAAAGCTCTGTTTTATCGCTTTCTGTGAGCGTTGACAGCGTTTTGCTTAAAATACCGCTGTATTTTTCCTTATAAGCCTGCGCCTTATCGTCGTTATTGAGAGCAAAGGTGAACGACAGGTTATCAAAATAGCACACGCTCTTTTCAAGCGCCGCCGCAAAAGCAACCTTAAAGCCGCTCTGCTGATACCTGTAATCGTCTTTACAGGTAAATGTGAAATCATATCCCGTGGATTTTTCGCCCTGTATGAGCTTCATTATCACACGTATTTCGCTCTCGTTTGTCAGGACGTATGAGGCGGTGACATTTATCGGCTTGTCACAGCTCCATCCGTCGCTTTCGGCGAGATAGAGGTTGCGCGAGCCCTTTGAAATGCTGAATTTTGAATTTGCCGCAACGCGCGCCATAATACCGTTTCCGCCGTCGCGCTTTTCGCGGTAAATATCAAAGCCTATGCCTGCGTTTGCGGCGGTGTCGTAATAGGTATAAACCAACTGACTGCCGCTTGAACCCTGCGCCGCCTCGGGAACGAACACGTCAAAACTGCTGTATACAAGTGTTCTGTCAAGCCAGAGTGCGTCGTCAACGGCGGTGTAGCCGTTTGCTCCCGCATAGGGCGCAAACCACTTGTTGCCGTCTATTTCAACTATTTTTGAATCGGCGACCTTTGAAACCAGCTTTGAGGAGGGGGCGAAGGAATAAACATAGTTAAGCG
>CAKSQT010000041.1 GCA_934486755.1 uncultured Eubacteriales bacterium
GCACAGGGCGCAATTTGGGGTATTATGGCTGTTGGGCTGTATATCACTTACAAAATATTGGACCTTGCGGATTTGACGGTTGACGGTTCATTCGGTACAGGCGGCGCCGTACTCGTAATGTGTATTACGGGCGGTATGAACATTTATCTTGCTATGTTGCTGTCGTTTGTCGCTGGATGCCTTGCGGGACTTGTCACAGGCGTCCTACATACAAAATTCGGCATACCCGCAATTTTAGCAGGAATACTTACTCAGCTTGCGCTCTATTCGGTAAACCTTAGAATATTGCAAGGCAAAGCAAACCAACCTCTTTCCGTAATGAAGTACGACCTTCTTATTTCTTTGAGGAACATTAATAAATCCTTAATTATATGCGGAATTTTTATTGTTGCTATCATATTGGTTTTGTATTGGTTCTTTGGCACGGAACTCGGTCATTCTCTGCGCGCAACAGGTTGCAATCAGTCTATGGCGCGTGCGAACGGAATCAACACGTCTTCAAATAAAATACTTGGATTTGTTATATCCAACGGCATTATCGCATTGGCTGGCGGACTGCTTTCTCAGTATCAGGGATTTGCCGACGTTAATATGGGCAGAGGCGCCATAGTTATAGGTCTTGCGGCAATTATAATAGGCGAAGTTGCTTTCGGAAAACTCTTTAAAAATTTTGCGCTTAAACTGTTAGCGGCTGTCTTCGGCGGCATAATATACTATATCGTTATTTCATTCGTTTTGTGGCTCGGTTTGCCCGCAAACGACTTGAAGCTGCTCTCTGCCGCGGTCGTTGCCCTTTTCCTCGGGATACCGTACTGGAAAAACAAGATTTCCGAAAGAAAAGTAAAACCTGCAATCGGAGGTGAAAACAATGCTTGAAATTAAGAACGTATATAAAACTTTTAATCCAGGTACCATCAATGAGAAACGCGCTTTAAATGATTTGAATTTAACGCTTAATGACGGTGATTTTGTCACAGTTATCGGCGGCAACGGCGCAGGAAAGTCAACAATGCTCAATATGATTGCAGGCGTGTATCCTGTGGACAGCGGTTCAATTGTAATTGACGGTATTGACGTTACCCGTCTTCCCGAGCATAAGCGTGCAAAATATTTAGGCAGAGTTTTTCAGGATCCGATGATGGGAACAGCTGCTGATATGTGGATAGAGGAAAATATGGCTCTCGCAAGCCGCAGGGGTCAACACAGAGGTTTGAGCTGGGCTATAAATAAAGCTGAACGCGAACAGTTCAAAGAAATGCTCAAAGAGTTGGATTTAGGACTTGAAAACCGCCTTTCAGCGAAGGTTGGATTGCTTTCAGGCGGTCAGCGTCAAGCGCTCACGTTGCTTATGGCGGTTATGAAAAAGCCTAAATTACTGCTCCTTGATGAACACACAGCGGCGCTCGACCCAAAAACTGCCGCCAAGGTGCTTGAACTTTCTGACAAGTTTATCGCCGAAGAACACCTGACCGCTATGATGGTAACACACAATATGAAGGACGCCATAGCTCACGGCAACCGCCTTATTATGATGAACAACGGTCATATAATACTTGATGTTTCAGGAGAGGAAAAGAAAAAACTTACCGTTGAGTATCTGCTTGAAGCGTTTACAAAACTCAGCGGTTCAGAATTTGCTAATGACCGCGCATTGCTTTCGTAAGAAATTATCGTCAAATTTTCTATAATAATTATATACCCCGAAAAGCCTTAATGTTGTGGGCTTTTCGGGGTATAATTTTTTATAAAACTTAGAAATAAAAATTTATACTATAATATTTCCGTTTGAATCTGATTTTTTTGTGGGACCAACAATAAAATCAACAAGAGCAATTATCGCAGGAATAAATGTCCAAGAAAAGAGAAGCATTGCAATTCCTGCACCTGATCTACCAGCATAAAACTTGTGTATTCCAAGCCAGCCTAAGAAGAAAGCAAGAATACAGTATGCAACTTTATTTACAACCTTGCCGCCTGCAACAAGTGTTGTCGCAGGAGCAGAAAGATTTTGACTGTTTGACAAATTTATATTTATTCCGCCATTTGGAACCGAGGTTTTTTCTTCTTCTATTTTTGAAACTATAATTTTAGAGTCGGTTTCAAAAATTTTAACCTTATCTCCCAAATGCGGAACAAAGTTAATATCACAAGCTCTGACCTCCTTGATTTCACCGTTATCCAATCCCAACGAAATGACATCTTGTTTTACATCAATTATTTTTGCATTCATTTATTTTCCCTCCAATATTTAGTAAAAAGCGCTTTATCTTACTTTATACTACTTGTCAAGATAAAATCATATCTTAATGTATAATAATTGAAGAAAATATTATAATATAATGTGGTTGGTGGTTTTATGCGACCTTTAAAAGAGAAAATAAGTATAACATTAGACAGCGATCTTTTGGATCTGCTTCGTGAACAAGCGGAAAATGACGACCGTTCTCTGTCACAATATATAAATATAATCTTGAAAAAATATGTTAATGATAACGCTATTTCGCCGTCACAAAAATAATCTTAGCTTAAAAGAACACAGGGATGAACATTACGCTCGTCCCTGTGTTTGTTTATTTCAACTGATTTATAGCATCTGTAATTGTTTTTTCAAACGCTTCCCTGCCGTATTTATCAACCTCGGCTTTATTCTTCTCGCCGTGTGTCAAACAGCCTGCGCCGCCTATACAACCGCCTACACAAGCCATACCTTCAATAAAGTTAGCGTTAAGTACGTTTTTATTGGCTTTAAGCAACGCCATTTTACATTCCTCAATACCGTTACACGATACCGCTTTTAGTTCAAAATCATCAAGTCCCTGTTCTTTAAGGGATTGAGCAACGGCGTCGGCAAGTCCGCCGCTTCTTGCAAAAATTCTTCCGAAATAGGAAGCGTTATCAAGGACGTCTTCTTGCAGTTCTGTTATATCAATATCCTTACTGTCAAACAGTGCTTGAAGCTCCTCAAATGTGATGACACAGTCGATATAAGGTTTAACGGATTCCTTTTGGAATTCCATCTTTTTGGCAGTACAAGGCCCGATAAATACTACCTTTGAATCAGGCTCTTTATCCTTTATGTATTTCGCAATCGTTGCCGCAGGCGACAAATTATGAGAAATATGTTCTTTAAGAGCCGGGAATTGCTTTTCGATATAACTTACAAAGGCAGGACAGCACGAGCTTGTTAAAAATTCTTTTTCAGTAAGTTCCTTTGCCTCGTGGTATGCAACCATATCGGCGCCGAGAGCCGCCTCAACGACTGTGTGAAAACCGAGTTCTTTAATACCCGATATTACCTGACCGAGCTTTGCATAGGTAAACTGGCTTGAAATTGAGGGGGCTACAACTGCATAGGACTTCAACGAATCGTTTTTGAGAATATCAACCGCATCAAGAATAAATGATTTATCGGTTATTGCGCCGAACGGGCATTGATAAACGCAGGCGCCGCACGAGACGCATTTGTCGTTATCTATCATCGCCGCCTTATCTTCATTCATTGATATGGCGTTTACCTTACAAGACTTTACGCACGGGCGCTTAAAGTTTTGTATAGCGCTGTACGGGCATACTTTTGCGCACTGTCCGCATTCGACGCATTTTGATTTATCAATATGCGCTTTCTGCTGATGGTCGAAAGTTATTGCGCCGCGTCGGCAAACATCCTCGCAGCGGTGAGCCAAGCAGCCGCGGCAAGCCTCTGTAACAGAATAGCCGCCCATCGGGCATTCGTCGCAGGCTATATCAATAACCTCAATTACGTTCGGATTTTCCTTGTCGCCGCCCATAGCAATCTTAATACGTTCCGACAGTATGGCACGCTCTTTATACACGCAGCAGCGCATAGTGGGAACCTTACCGGGCACTATTTTTTTCGGAATATCAAGTATATTTTCCTGTAATGTTCCGTTCCACGCTTCACGTGCGACTTCCCTCAGCACTTTATATTTCAAGTGCTGAACTTTTGTATCAAATTTTCTCAACGGATACCCTCCCTAAAAATAGCTGACCTTAACTTTTTTGCCCATTTTTCTAAGACAATCGCTAAGCTCTGTTACTAATTGCATTTTAATATTAAAGTTTATAGGCAAATCGGGATTTTGATGGGCAGGGTTTATGGCTCTGCCGACAAAAAAGTTAATATCGGTTGCCTCCTCAAAAAGCATACGGCTTATTAAAGAAGCGCCGTCGTGTTTAAAACCCCAATGAGTATAATATTTATTCTCGCTCAAATAGTCCTTTGCATAAGTGAGAACTTTATTGACAGTTATAACTCCTTCGGTAACAAGGTCAACACCCTCGATTTCTGCGATAGGCGGAATTTCCTTATCAATAAATTCAAGTTTCGCCCTAAGCGGTTTTTTTAGATATTTGGCGGCTATCGAAGAAGTCGTGCCGCCGCACACAATATGTTTGCCTTCTTTTGAAAAGAAAAGCGACAGCATTTTTTCAGTATCGTTTCGGTCAGACGGCGGACCGAACATCAAATTCATAGGTTCGCGCTTTCTTATTCTGACTACGCAAGCCGTAGCGTCATCGCCGGGTTTTGAATCATAGAGTCGGTTACATTCGTCGATCAGAATTGTCGACAAAGTTTTTGCGGTATATCCTACATCATAAAATGTCTTCATAAATTCGGCTATATCGTCGCGTTGCCAACCGAAGTTATATGCTGTTCCAACGCCAGCGTGGGGACACCCATCGCTCATAAGAACAAAAATGTCGTTTTCTTCAAGTTTTACACGGGTTTGGTATATTTTTTTGCCGTCAATAACTATTTCGGTTTTCGGATAATCGAACACTTCCCCGTCACGCAACAAAATTGCAAACGGATTGTCATACTGAAACAGTTCCGCGTAATCATTAGAAACGATGCGAAGAATTGTAAATGTCGAATAAGCAACCCCTCGCACAGAGCAAACAGGAAGCGTTGCCGCAATCGTGCGGACACATTCCTCCAAAGAAAGCCCTGCCGCGGTCATAGTTGATATTATTTTTGAAGTCAGGGTTGACAGTATGCTGGCTTTAACACCGCTGCCCAAACCGTCGGCAAGAACGACAACTATTGAATCGTCTTCCTGTTCAATAACGTCCACATGATCTCCGCAAAGTTCTTCGCCCACGTGGAAAATACTCCTGTATCCAATGTCAGCACAAAGATTATTCATCGTCAAGCGTTCCCTTCAACTTTGTGAGAGCAATTTTTGTCTCAGCTGCGGTTTCACCGAGCAATGACGCAATCTCCTGTACTATTCTCATTTGTTTATCAACAACCTTGTCTGCAATTTCAACAGTTTGCCGACTTATTTCCTCCTTGCGTGTCTTTTGTTCTTCTTCTGCCGTTATATCACGCAAAATACAAATCAACAGCTTATATTCGCGGTCGTAAATGATAGATTGCTCAACATAGCGGTCATATTCCGCAAGGTATTCGCGCTTATCGTGTATATTGCGCCCTGTTTTTTGTACCTCCATAAACGGCTTGGGATCAAGTATTCGTATCACCTGCTCGCCCATAACGTCGGATGCGCGCGCAATTTTCATCAGTTTCAAAGCGGCTCTGTTTATTTGCTGTACTTCATAATTTTCATTGAGAACAACAATTCCGTTGGGAGTGTTATTAATAATATTTTCTGAAAAGCTCTCTGCTTTTTCTTTGAGGTAAGGCAAGCACATTGAAACCTCCGCCTTACCCTGAATTATGGCAATTGCCTTTTCACGGCAGGTATCGTATCCACAGGAACCGCAATTAAGCTCATCTGACGGTTTTGTTTTACCCATTCTTCTTAAAACTTCCGTAATTTCGGAATCAGATGGTTGCGGCAGTTTTCGGCCGATTGATTCAAGATTTTTGCGCAAAGAATTCATATCAGGCTGTGCAATATCAAAATCTTCCTTACCTGCAAACTCCGATACGGCTATATAGTCTCTTACGGGCGAGCGGTGATATTTTTCCATTACAGGACCGCCGATACAGCTTCCCGGACAAGCAGACATTTCAATAAAACACTTATGGAGTTTTCCTCTCTCAATATCGTGTAAAGCCGCTATGCAGTTTTCAACACCGTCAAGTGCAAGATATGTATAATCGCTTCTTTTGCTCTTTTCCATCGTTTTCAAAATACCGCCCGTTGTCGGGAAAAAACGCGCCAACGAATTATCGTTATGTCCTACGTGCTTTTCCAGAACAATGCCCTCGCGCTCGAACCAAGCGGTAAGTTCCTCATAAGTCAAAACCGCGTCGGTAATATCACCGTAATAAGCGGCTTCGTCTTTTTTTGCAACGCAAGGTCCGATAAACACGGTTTTTGCATTCGGTATACGCCTTTTAATATCCATACAATCGGCCTGCATAGGCGATACGACATCTGCAAGGTATTGCAGGCAAGACGGGAAATATTTTTGTATAAGAAGATTGACAGAATGACAGCAGGAGGAAATTAAAATATCTCTGTCTTCCTCGTCCAAAATACGTTCATATTCCCTTTTTACTATTGTGGCGCCGAGAGCGGTTTCCTCCGCGTCGGCAAAGCCTAACTTTTTCAGTCCATCTCGCAATTCCTCAAAACCTACGCCGTCATAATTTGCTATAAAAGACGGTGCAAGGCTTGCAATTACAGGTACTCCTGATTCGATCATAACCTGTACTCTCTCGGTATCATCAGCTATTTCTTTCGCGTTTTGAGGGCAAACAACAAAGCAGTGACCGCAAAGGATACATTCATTGCCGACTATATGCGCCTGATTTCCCGAAAATCTTATAGATTTAACGGGACAATGACGTATGCACTTATAACAGTTTTTACAGTTAGACTTTTTAAGTTTAAGAAATTCTGCCATTATAGTAGTCAATCCTTATCAATAATTTTAAAAACACCCGCCGCAGACAGGTCTTACGGCAGGCGTCAGATACTTTATTATGCATTAACTGCCGATAAAACTTCCTTGTCAAAAAAATCCTTAGTAGTCTCAGGTGTAAGTGAGAACAGCTTATCGTCAACTGTTACGCAAACGCCTTTTTGACAGTTATTCATACAAAATGTGCCGCCGAGTTCTACCTTATCTTTAAGGTTGTTTTCGGAAATAAGATATTGAAGCTCTTCAACAACCTGTCTTGAACCCTTTAAATGGCAGGAACTTCCAATGCAAACAGTAATTTTCATAAAATACTCCATTCTGCCGTTGCGGAAACAACAGCGTTCATTCTATGTTTTTTCTATAATGCGTCGGGAACTAAGTATTACAGTGTGACAGGTATGAAACCTGCCACACTAAAATATTATTCGTAATCTACAACGTCAACCCAAGAAAGCAGGAATTCGCGTTCTTTTTCATTTCCTTTAACGGACTGTGACGCCGCAACAATAGGAAGCCACTTCTGAATGTATTGCTTAGCGGTATCTGTCTTCTTGCAGAAAAGGTCAAGGTACTTATTAGCGCCCTCTATATTTCCGTCAAGCCAGAAAAGCAGATATGTTCTGGCAACATCTGCCGAAGCGTTACCCTGTGTAGCGTGCGACCAGTCCAGAATATACGGAGTACCGTCTTCTGAAATGATTATGTTTGAGGGGTTGAAATCGCCGTGGCAAACCTTATCGTGCTTAGGCATACCTTCAAGTCTGGTATGAAGCTCGTAACGCGTAGTAGCGTCAAGCTCGGCGGCGCTTATCTTTCTGTTCATTTTGTCTTTGAGCTTGTTAAGCAAAGGCGCTTTGTGGCTCTGTACCTCAATCTGAATATCAACGAATTTTTCAAGATATTCGTCAAACTTGTCAGGATTTTCAGCCATAAGCTGTGCCATTGTTTTGCCGCTGATATATTCGCTAATAATTGCCCATTTGCCTTCGATCATATCAACACCGAGAATTTTCGGTATATTAAGACCTGTTTCCTCAATTCTTGCCTGATTAAGGGCTTCATTAAGAATGTCGGCTTTTGAGTAGTCGCTGTCAAATACCTTAACTACCTTGTCGCCGTCCTTATAGATTGTTTTTCCTGTCCTTACTGCGATAATCTTATCTAACTTCATAATAATCTCCATTTCTGCGTAAAATACGTCGATTTTAATGTGTTAAGATACGGACTCAGACTTTTTCGTGTGTTCCGTAATATGCATTAAGGTACATCTGCTTGATTTCACTCATAAGCGGATAACGCGGGTTAGCACCTGTGCATTGGTCATCGAATGCCTGCTCAACCATATCGTCAAGACGGTCAAGGAAGTCCTTTTCATCAATACCGTAGTCTTTAATAGTCTTCTTAATTCCAACACGGTCTTTAAGATCATCAATAGCCTTAATGAGGTTTTCGAGTTTTTCGGCGTCATTCTTGCCCTTGATGCCGAGATAATCTGCAACCTCTGCATAACGAGCAAGTGTATGCGGATGATCATACTGCGAGAACGTACCCATTTTAGGCGGAACCTCGCTTGCATTGAAGCGGAGAACCTCGTCTATCATCAAAGCGTTTGCAACGCCGTGGGGCAAGTGGTGGAAAGCTCCGAGCTTATGTGCCATAGAGTGGCAAACGCCGAGGAATGCATTTGCAAAAGCCATACCTGCCATTGTTGCGGCGTTAGCCATTTTCTCACGTGCAACAGGATCATTAGGACCGTTATCGTAAGCGCGCGGCAGATACTCAAATATCATTTTCAGACTGCGGAGCGCAAGACCGTCGGTATAGTCAGTTGCCAGCATTGCGGCATAAGCTTCAAGGCAGTGTGTAACTGCGTCAATACCGGAAGCGGCAGTAAGACCTTTAGGAGCGGTCATATGCATATCAGCGTCAATAATAGCCATATTCGGCATTAACTCATAATCGGCAAGCGGATATTTAATACCTGTTGTAGCATCGGTAATAACAGCAAACGGTG
The DNA here is from genome assembly GCA_934486755.1 of uncultured Eubacteriales bacterium. Lineage (GTDB taxonomy): Bacteria > Bacillota > Clostridia > Oscillospirales > Acutalibacteraceae > UBA737. The sequence goes on from CAKSQT010000041.1 coordinate 8,873, forward strand.
TTGCCTCAGAACCTGTACCAGCTGATGTAGGAATAGCGATAAAGTACGCCTTTTCACCCATCTTGGGGAATGTGTATACTCTCTTGCGTATATCCATAAAACGCATTGCCATATCCATAAAGTCAGCCTCGGGATGCTCGTAAAGAACCCACATTATCTTAGCTGCGTCCATAGCCGAGCCGCCGCCGATTGCAATGATCGTATCGGGAGCAAACGCTTTCATTTGCTCAACACCCTTTTGAGCGCACTGCAAGGTCGGGTCGGGAGCAACATCAGAGAATGTTGCATGCTGAATTCCCATTTCGTCGAGTTTATCGGTTATCGGTTTTGTATATCCGTTATTGAACAGGAAACTGTCGGTAACGATGAATGCCTTTTTCTTACCCATTACGGTCTTTAACTCGCTAAGGGCAACAGGCAGACAGCCTTTCTTCATATATACTTTCTGAGGTGCTCTGAACCAAAGCATATTCTCTCTCCTCTCGGCAACGGTTTTTATGTTCAAAAGATGTTTAACCCCTACGTTCTCAGACACGGAGTTGCCGCCCCAAGAGCCGCAGCCGAGTGTAAGAGAAGGAGCAAGTTTGAAGTTGTAGAGGTCGCCGATGCCGCCCTGAGAAGACGGAGTATTTACAAGAATACGGCAGGTCTTCATTCTCTCTGCAAACTCAGCGAGTTTATCTTTTTCGGTTATTGCGTTAAGATAAATTGAAGATGTGTGACCGTATCCGCCGTCAGCGATAAGATGCTCGGCTTTTGAAAAAGCGTCTTCAATGTTTTTAGCCTTATACATTGCAAGTACAGGTGAAAGTTTCTCGTGAGCAAACTCTTCTGAAAGCTCAACGCTTTCAACCTCGCCGATAAGAATTTTGGTTTCCTCGGGAACGGTAACGCCGGCAAGAGCGGCAATTTTAACAGGCTTTTGACCCACTATCTTTGCGTTAAGCGCGCCGTTGATTATTATGGTCTTTCTTACCTTTTCAATTTCTTCATCATTAAGGAAATAGCAGCCTCTTGCTTTAAATTCATTTTTAACGGCTTTATATACCTTATCTAAAACGATAACCGACTGCTCAGACGCGCAGATCATACCGTTATCAAAGGTTTTAGAATGGATTATCGAGTTGACCGCGAGCAATATATCGGCGGTATCATCAATAATCGCAGGGGTGTTACCTGCACCAACGCCAAGGGCGGGTTTTCCGCTTGAATATGCGGCTTTAACCATTCCAGGACCGCCTGTTGCAAGAATAATGTCAGCTTCCTTCATAAGAAGGTTGGTCATATCGAGCGAAGGTACATCTATCCAACCAATTATTCCTTCGGGAGCGCCAGCCGCAACGGCGGCTTTAAGAACAGTCTTTGCAGCCGCAATGGTTGAACCTTTTGCGCGGGGATGCGGACTGATTATAATACCGTTACGTGTTTTAAGCGATATCAAAGTCTTAAAGATAGCGGTTGAGGTCGGGTTGGTAGTCGGAATAACCGCAGCAACAACACCGATAGGCTCAGCAATCTTCTTTATGCCGTATGCTTTGTCTTCTTCTACAACGCCGCAGGTCTTTGTATCTTTGTAAGCATTATAAATATATTCAGCGGCATAGTGGTTCTTGATAACCTTATCTTCAACTACACCCATACCTGTTTCTTCAACTGCGAGCTTGGCAAGCGGTATACGAGCCTTGTTAGCAGCGGAAGCCGCAGCCAAAAAGATTTTGTCAACCTGCTCCTGTGAGTATGTTGCAAACTTCTCCTGCGCCGCTTTTACACGTTTTAACGCTTCTTCAAGCGCTTCAACGCTGTCCACAATGGGATAATTCTTTGCGTTTTCCATTTTCAGTTCTCCTTAAATAGTATTGATATACAAAGGTATTCGATATTTTATTTGTTTGCCACCTTTGATTTGTTAATATTTTAACATACTTTTTTCGATTTTGCAATACCTAAAATGCATAAATCTATATAAATAATGACATAATACTATTTTATTTCAAATTTATGGTAAATCTTTTTGCCCTTTCTGATTATAACATCTTCCGAAAAAGCGTTACGGGCAATACTCAATGCAGGATCGGTAACCTTCTCGTCATTCAGGCTGACGCCGCCTTGTAGAACAAGACGTCTGCCCTCTCCCTTTGAAGATATAAGATTAGCTTTAAGCATGATATCAAGTATTCCTATTGCGCCGTCCGAAAAATCGTCTTCTGTCAAGAAGGTAGAAGGCATATTTTCGTGCGAACCGCCGCCTGAGAATATTGCGCGCGAGGTTGTTTGAGCCTTTTCCGCTTCTTCTTCGCCGTGAACAAGTTTGGTAAGCTCATAGGCAAGGATTTCCTTTGCAGTATTTAACTGACTGCCCTCCCAAGAGTCCATTTCGTCTATCTGTTCGAGCGGTAGGAATGTAAGCATACGTATACATTTAAGCACATCTGCGTCAGCCACGTTGCGCCAATACTGATAAAACTCATAAGGCGAGGTTTTTTCAGGGTCAAGCCATACGGCGCCTCCGACGGTTTTGCCCATCTTTTTGCCCTCTGAATTAAGCAGCAGTGTAATAGTCATAGCATACGCGTCTTCGCCGAGTTTCCTGCGTATCAATTCGGTTCCGCCGAGCATATTAGACCACTGATCATCGCCGCCGAACTGCATATTGCAGCCGTATTCCTTGTAGAGATGGTAAAAATCATAGCTCTGCATTATCATATAATTGAATTCCAAAAAGCTAAGACCTTTTTCCATTCTTTGCTTATAACATTCGGCGCGCAGCATATTATTTACCGAGAAACACGAGCCAACGTCTCTAAGCAGGTCAATATAATTTAATTTCAACAGCCAATCGGCGTTGTTGACCATTTGCGCCTTGCCCTCTCCGAACTCAATAAAACGGCTCATTTGCTTTTTAAAGCAGTCGCAGTTATGTTGTATTTGCTCGGGCGTCATCATAGAGCGCATATCCGTTCTGCCCGAGGGGTCGCCGATATAGCCTGTACCGCCGCCTATAAGCGCAATAGGTCTATTGCCTGCCATCTGCAACCGTTTCATAAGGCACAGCGCCATAAAATGACCTACGTGCAGACTGTCAGCCGTCGGGTCAAAGCCGATATAGAAAACGGCTTTGCCGTTATTTATCATCTCTTTGATTTCGTCCTCATCAGTCACCTGAGCTATAAGTCCTCTGGCAACAAGTTCATCATAAATTTTCATCGTTCAAACTCCTATCAAGTAACTCCTTAGCAGAGTTAAATAAATTTTCTGTTAATTCTGTTCCTGCCATCATACGGGCAATCTCGCCGACCCGTTCATTATATTCCAAAGCCGAAACATCGGTAAACGTCTTTCCGTCGCGCTCACTTTTACTGATAAGCAAGTGGTTATCTGCCATAGCGGCAATTTGCGGAAGATGCGTAACGCATATAACCTGACGATTTAGCGAAACGCGTTTAAGCTGTATTCCGACCTTACCTGCGGCATAACCGCTTATTCCTGTATCAATTTCATCGAAAATCAGCGATTCAACTGTATCTTTATCGGAAAGAACGCTTTTTATGGCAAGCATTACACGTGACAATTCGCCGCCCGACGCTATTTTATGCAACGGCTTTAAGTTTTCGCCCGCGTTTGCCGAAATTAAAAACTCTATATTGTCGCACCCGTTCTTAGTATATCTGCTTTTCTCAAATTGCACAGCGAAACGGACTTTCGGCATATTTAGGTATTTCAAAACTTCGCAAACGTTTTTTTCAAAAGCCTCGGACGCTTTTCTGCGGACTTTGGTAAGTGTTTTTCCGAGGGACACCAATTTTTCAGTTGAAGCGTCCAATTCCTCTGAAAGCTGTAAAACTCTTTCATCGGAAAATTCAATATCATTCAATGCTTTTTGCGCTTTTTCAAGATAATCAAGCATTTTTTGCTCGGTATCCCCGTATTTTCGCATAAATTTTTGGAGAAGATCGAGTCGTTCACCAATCAAATCCGCGTCATATTCAGATGTATCCTCATTTTCGACAAATCGGCGCAGATCTTCACCTGTCGCTTTTAAGCTGTTAAGAGCGTCGGTGATTTGCGATATGGCGCCGTCAAATATTTTAAGACCCGTTGCCGCTATATCTTTAACGGCTGTTTCAAGCAATGTCGTAACGCCGTCAAGTTCGTCGTTTCCGTTAATAGTCAACGCCGCCGAGTTTATAAGACCGATATTGCGCTCAAAATCACGCGCTTCGGTGAGCCTTTGCTTTAATTCCTGAATCTCACCGATTCTTATATCAGCCGCGCCCAATTCATCTATCTGATATTTAAGAAGTTCTTTTTTGCGTTGCTTTTCGTCCTCGTCGGTTTCTATTCCGTTAAGTTCACGCCTTATTTGATTAAACCTTTTAAATTCGGAATAGTAACTCTCAATTTCGTTTTTATCATCGGCAACAGCGTCAATGTATATGTAATGGTTGTCAGGATTGAGCAAACTTTGATTGTCGTGCTGACCGTGTATATTTATCAAATTTTTTGAGATTGTTCTCAAAATTCCAGCGGTTACAGGCACGCCGTTTACACGGATAATATTTTTGCCTGTGTTACTCAGACGTCTGAAAATAACAATATTTCCATCTTCGTCAGGCTCAATTCCGTTTTCCGTAAGCGTTTGTATTGTAGCAGGATCCAATGAACCGAAAATCGCAGAAACCTGAGCCGTATCGCATCCCGCACGTATAAGCTCTTTTGAGGTTCGCTCGCCGAGAACCGCGTTGATAGCGTCGATAATAATTGATTTACCCGCGCCTGTTTCGCCTGTCAAAACATTAAAGCCCGAAGAAAACTCTATATCTGATTTTTCTATAACGGCAATGTTTTCGATATGGAGATACTTTAACATCGTTTCACCGCCGTTATATCATCTTTTTTAATTCGTCGGTAAGTCTGACAGAATGTTCTTCGTCGGCAGTCACAACAATTATCGTATCATCGCCCGCCAATGATCCTATCATCATATCGTTAAACAATGAGTCAACAGCTACGCAAACGCTCGACGCCATACCCGTATAGCACTTAATGACAACATTGTTAAGCGCATAATCAACCGATTTGACCGAATGTGAAAACATTTCGCGGTACTGTTCGGAAGATTGACCGTGCACTGCCGTCGGCTGAACCGATATGTATCGGTAATTGCCGACGGAATCGTGACCCTTGATGATTTTCAGTTCTTTTATATCCCGCGACACCGTTGATTGAGTAACGTTGAAGCCTAAGGCTTCGAGTTCGCTTTGAAGCTCCTCCTGAGTGATGATAACCTTATTGTTGATCAGTTCAAGAATTTTTGACTGTCTTGTGCCTTTCACCTATAAACACCCCTGCCGTCTGAAAATTTATACGATAGTGTCTTATAAAAAGAACGCTCATTAAGCCTGACAAGTTTTGCGCTCTTATCTGATTTTGTTATATAAATGTCCGTATAAGGTTTTATATTTGCAACCTTTCTGCCGTCAACCGTAAGAAAAATCTCGGTGCGCTTCTTTGAATGAGCTTTGAGTTTTATTACAGTGTTGGCACTCAAAAGTATCGGCTTTGCCGAAAGCGAATGCGAGCATATCGGCGTTATACATATATTCTCTGTGCAGGGGTCGATTATAGGACCGCCTGCCGACATTGAATAAGCGGTAGACCCCGTCGGCGTTGATATTATTAAGCCGTCGGCACGGTAATTTATTGCATCGCCCGACACATAAGCCGAAATATCAACTATGCGGGATATAAAGCCGCTTGTTATGACCGCATCGTTCAGGGCATTGTATTCGCTGACGGTTTTACCGTTTTCACAGATTTTCACATTAAGCATCATACGAGGTTCAATTTTATATCCGCCGTTTTTGAGTTTTGAAAGCAGGTTAAGCTCGTTTTGTTCAACGTTTGCCAGAAATCCTACTCTGCCCGCGTTTATTCCCAGCACGGGTTTATCGTCAAGCGCCGCCCTTTTAGCATAGCGGATAATAGTGCCGTCGCCCCCTATGGCTATTACAATATCGGCAGATTTATATAACTCGTCCTCGGGAAGACCTTTGAAATTAGGTGAGCAGATATTTTCGGGTATAAAGGCTTCAATCCCCTCATTTTTCAGAAACTTTCCCAGACGTTCAACCGTTTCCGCCGAACCTCTTTTATCAAGATTAGGAAGCACTGCTACCTTCATATTCTCACTCCTATCATAATAACTGTTAATTAAACGCCGAATACGACGCGTCCACTACCTCTTCGGCAGTAACATTGCAAAGACTTTCGGGGGTATCGCTTTTTTCGATATAACACAGATACTCAATATTGCCCTCGGGTCCTCTTATAGGCGAAAAATCAAGTCCTAAAAGAGAAAACTTATTTTCCGAAAGCAAGCCGATAATTTTATTGATAACGGCAATATGTACCGAACGGTCGCGCACAACGCCCTTTTTACCTACATTTTCCCTGCCAGCTTCAAACTGGGGTTTAATAAGGCAAACCGAGCGCCCGTTTTCTTTAAGCAGATTGCGCATTACGGGAAAGATATGCGAAAGCGAAATAAAGGAAACATCAACCGAAGCAAAATCGAGTTTATCGGGTATTTGCTCCTCGGTAACATAACGGAAATTTGTTCTTTCAAGATTTACAACCCTGCTATCGGTACGCAGCTTCCAAGCAAGCTGACCGTAGCCGACATCAATAGCATAGACCTTAGAAGCGCCGTTTTGAAGCATACAGTCGGTAAAACCGCCCGTAGACGCGCCTATATCAGCACAAATAGCGTCTTTAAGTGACAACGAAAAAGAATTGACCGCCTTTTCCAGCTTCAATCCTCCGCGGCTGACATATTTTAGTGTTTCACCGCGAACCTCAATTATGTCGTCCGGTTTTACGGAAGCCCCGGGTTTGTCCGACTTTTGGTTGTTGACATAGACAATGCCCGACATTATAAGCGCCTTGGCTTTTTCTCGGCTTTCGGCAAATCCGCCGTTTACAACTGCGTTGTCAAGTCTGATTTTATCACTCATCAAAGTCCTCTTTTACAAATTTAATCATTGAATCGGTATCCAATCCGTATTTCTTTAATGCGGAAGAAACCTTTGCTGACGGCACAAATTCATTGGGTATTGCGTGAACGCAATAATGACCCTTATAAGAATTTTCCGCAAGTTTCAGACTGATATGCTCGCCTATACCGCCGCTTTTAACATTTTCCTCAAAGAAGTGCAACGCATTATATTGCAACAATGTTTTAACGAGGCTGTCCGATATGGGATATATTTTATTGAGCTTAATAATATCCACGTCAGGATATATTTTCTTAACAGGCAATGCGTTTGAAAAAAGCCTTCCGTAAGTTACGATTGCTTTTTTACAGCCGCCGCCTATAACGGTAAAATCATCGCCGTCGTAGCTGTATTCGCTGTTGTTCATTTCACAACCGCGCGGATACCTCACCGCCGTAAGCTCGTTGTTTTTAGATACTTTCTTTATTGTTTCACTTAATTCGTCATAATAACACGGCGAATATATCGTTATACCGGGAACTGTTGTTAAATACGAAACATCGAAAATTCCCTGATGGCTTTCGCCATCCTCGCCGACAATGCCAGCCCTGTCAACAAGCAGCTTTATCGGAAGATGCGCTATGGCGGCATCGTGTATTATTTGGTCATATCCGCGCTGTAAAAAGGAAGAATAAACTGCAAAAAACGGCTTCATACCGCCTGCGGCAAGACCGGCAACAAAGGTAACAGCGTGCTGTTCGGCAATGCCGACGTCAAAAAAGCGATTTCTGTATTTAGCCGAAAATTCGGTAAGCCCCGTGCCGTCAGCCATAGCCGCTGTAACGGCACAAATCTTGTCGTCATTTTCCGCAATATCACAAAGCGTTTTGCCCGCAATATCGGAATATGTCAATTTACCTGGATGCGAAGCGCCGCTGTCAAC
>CAKSQT010000042.1 GCA_934486755.1 uncultured Eubacteriales bacterium
ACGTAGAGCTCATCACCCCGATCGCAATCGAAGAGGGACTTCGTTTCGCTATCCGTGAAGGTGGACGTACAGTAGGTTCCGGCGTTGTTACAGCTATCAACGGCTAATTAGAATTAGGCGTTAGGACTTAAAATTCAGAAAATCGGAGTTTATTTTGTATAAACTCCGATTTTTTTACGTAATAATATGTTAATAAATTAACTATTGATTGAACACAAAATTTATTGTATAATATATACAGCTTGTAAAGCTATACAATCGGGGAAACCCAATGATTAGGTATGACGGGAGCTATTTCCGTCAGCCAAAAGAAAGGTGAGTATATCTATGAACAAATTTATGCTTAACGAAACTTCCTATCACGGTGCAGGCGCAATCAACGCCATTCCTGACGAGATCAAAGGTCACGGCTTTAAAAAAGCCTTTGTTACTTCCGACCCCGATCTTGTAAAGTTCGGTATTTCAAAAAAGGTTACAGACCTGCTTGAAAAGAACGGAATAGAATACACTTTGTATTCGGATATTAAACCGAACCCGACTATTGAAAATGTTCAGCACGGCGTTGCCGCTATAAAGGAAAGCGGAGCCGACTGCATAGTTGCTATCGGCGGCGGTTCTTCAATGGATACCGCTAAGGCTATCGGTATCATCGTTGCTAATCCCGAGTTTGCCGATGTGCGCTCGCTTGAAGGCGTTGCTCCTACAAAGAACCCCTGTGTTCCGATAATCGCTGTTCCGACTACCGCAGGTACAGCCGCAGAGGTTACTATCAACTACGTTATAACCGATGTTGAAAAGAAACGTAAATTTGTTTGTGTTGACGCTCACGATATTCCGATTATAGCGGTTGTTGACCCTGAGATGATGAGCACAATGCCTAAGGCTCTTACCGCCGCTACGGGTATGGACGCTCTTACCCACGCTATTGAAGGTTACATAACAAAGGCTGCTTGGGAGCTTTCGGATATGTTCCACCTCAAAGCTATCGAAATAATTTCACGTTCGCTCCGCAGCGCTGTTGCCAACGAAAAAGAGGGCAGAGAGGGTATGGCTCTCGGTCAGTATGTTGCGGGAATGGGCTTCTCAAACGTAGGTCTTGGTGTTGACCACTCTATGGCTCACACACTTTCTGCTTACTATGATACCCCTCACGGTAAGGCTTGCGCTATACTTCTGCCGACCGTTATGGCATATAACGCAGAGTATACGGGTGAAAAATACCGCGAGATTGCCCGTGTTATGGGTGTTGAGGGTGTTGACGATATGACTCAGGACGAGTACCGCGCCGCCGCTGTTGAAGCTGTTCGCAAGCTCGCCGAGGATGTAGGTATTCCGACCACCCTTAAAGGCATCGTTAAAGAGGAGGATATACCTGCTCTTGCCGAGTCCGCTTATGCAGACGCTTGCCGTCCAGGAAACCCGAGAGAAACAAGCGTTGAAGAAATAGCAGAGCTTTACAGAAGCCTTTTGAAATAATCAGCAAATAAAAAAGCAGGGGTTGTTCCGTGACAACCCCTGTGTTTTGCTTATCTTTTATTGGTCGCTTTTTCAAGGTCAATGCCGCGCGGCGGCTGAGGCTCGGAAAAGGCAATTTGTGTTTCGGTGTGACCGAAGGCGTTAAGCTCGCCCACAAACCCGTCAAGCGCTTCCGTGCTTTCAAAAGCCACCTTTATAAGTTGGGAATAGTGACCTGTAACGCAGTTACATTCAAGTACGTTCGGGTGCGAGCGTATAAAAGGGTAAAATGTCGGCTTTTCATTCGGTTCAAGGTCAAGATTTATAAACGCTATTATTGGATAGCCTGCTTTTTTCAGGTCTATTTGCGCGCTGTATGACGATATTATGCCGTCTTTTTCGAGCTTCTCTATCCTTGCCGCCGTGGCAGGCGAGGATAAATAAACCTGTTCGGCAAGATTTTTAAGCGGAGTTCTCGCATTTTGCTGTAACAGTGTAATAAGTTTTAAATCAATACTGTCCATATCCAACCTCCTGTTGCGATATTAGTGTTATTCCTATTGAGGTCAACATTAATATAATAATAGAAAATCCCCTTTAAGTCAAGATTTTAGGAATGATTAAGAATGACTGAAAAATTTAAAAGCTGTTGTTTTACGGGATACCGACCGTCAAAATTTCCGTTTGCGCTTGACGGTTCTGATTTTCAATATACGCGCTTTGAAAATAAACTGATCGACGCAGTTTTTTCTCTGCCCGACGAAGGCTGCTACACGTTTTACAGCGGTATGGCGATGGGCTTTGATATTATTGCCGCCGAAATAGTACTGCTCCTTCGGGAAACATACAAAAAAGCGGTTATAAAGCTGATTTGCGCCGTTCCGTTTGTCGGTCAGGCGGCAAAGTTCCGCGACGGATGGCGGGAGCGGTACGACCGCATTATAAAGAATGCCGATGAAGTTATACTTGTTTCGGACAGGTATTTTCCAGGCTGTTATCAAAGACGCAACGAATTTATGATTGATAACAGCGATTTTGTTATTACGTGGTTTGACGGCAAGGCGGGCGGCACCGCCAACACACTCAATTATGCCGCAAAAAATAACCGCCGTATAGTCAACCTTAACGAATACGGCGTTCACGAATACGAAAGCACAGAGTTTTACGAGATATATGAGGAAGATTACTGATTAGATTTTAGATATAGGCTCCCGTCTTTTTTAGGACGGGAGCCTTCTAACGTCTATATTCTAATATCTAATGTCTAATTCAATGTTTTGCTTTACTGATCGAGGGGCGGATAAACAATCCAGCGAATGATTTTAAATCAAACGGAACTATCGGGTAAAGGTAGTTTCTGCCCGAAAGGGTCTTCATACAAAGCAGACCTATAATAAATAGGACAGTACCGCCTATGAGTCCGAAAAGTCCGAAAAGCTGAACCAATACAAGTAACGCCATTCGTTGGAATTTCATAGCGTATCCCATTTCAAAACTCGGCTGGGCATAACCTGAAATCGCGACAAACGCCATAAAGAGTATGGCTTCGATAATGAACCAACCTGCGTCTATCGCAAAGTCAGAAAGCAGAAGACCGCCGACTATTCCGAGGGCGCTCGAAAGCGTATCGGGAGTGTTGAGGGACGCGAGTTTAAGACCGTCAATTATAAATTCAAGCAGTATAAACTGTATAAACAGCGGAATTGACCCGCTGACAGTAGGCTTTATAAAGCTGATACATTTCGGAACATATTCGGGATTGTTTACAAGCAAAAGATATACTGGGGTGCAGAATACCGTAAATATACTTACAATCATTCGCACTATTCGCGTAAAGCTCGCTACCAGCGGAAGGAAGTAATAATCGTCCGTTTCTCTGAAAAAGTCAGGGAACGACATCGGCAGGATCATAACCGTCGGGCAGTTGTCCATTATAAGGACTATTCTGCCGTCAAGAATACAGGCGCTCGCATAGTCGGGGCGTTCGGTAAACTTGAACTTTGGGAAGGGATTGAAAAATGCCGTATGCACCAGCTTTTCCGAAATTGCCTGTTGGGTCATTGAAATTCCCTCAATATCAAGGTTTTTGAGTTTGTCCCTTAATTTTTTTAGTATTTGCCCGTTGCATACTCCGTCAATATAGCAGATAGTTGCGTCCAGCTTTGTCACTTTTCCTATCTGGATATATACCATACGCAATCTTTCGTCGCGGATACGTCGCCGTATCATTGCCGTGTTGAAAATCAGGGTTTCAACAAATCCGTCGCGCGAACCGCGGAGCGATTTATCCTTTTGCGGTTCGCCGATACCCCTTACGGGATAGGTTCTGGTGTCTATCAGTAAAACGCCGTCTATGCCGTCTATAACAAATATGGCAGGTCCTGAAAGCACGGCGGTTACAGCCTGCTTAATGTCGTGCGTCGCGTCTACCTCGACGTATGGCATTTTGTCCTTGCCGAACCGCTCCATATCGTGAATATCGGCTAAATCTTCGGGCTTTTGCTTGAACCAGAATTCAAGCATTTTTTCAAAAACTTCGTCCTTTATAAAGCCGTCTACAAAGTACAAAACGGCTTCGCGCTCGGCTACTATGAGCTTGCGTTTAATTATATCGAAGCTCTCGTCGGGGCACAGAGCTTCATCAATAAGTCTTACTTTATCTGCAAAATTATCCGTAAAAATCGCCTTCCTTTTGGAAATATTATTACCAAGAGAAAGGCGGTTTAGTCTATTTAAAAGTAAAATATATTGTATTATGGTTTTTTCGGCGACAGGTGCGTCGAAAAAACACCTTGCAGGCGAAAAATAGCATTTTTGCTATTTTTCAAGGGCACAGGGGTGGTATTGGCGGGCATAACAACCGATTGCTGCCTGTGGCAGAGAAAAAGAGGTTGTTATGGCGCCGCGGTCAAAGAAAATTCGCGCCCCAAGCGAAAATTTTCTTTGGGAACCGCAAGAGTGAGGAGAGCAGTCAAAAATCTATGATTTTTGCGAGCGGCATTCCCGTCCAAGCGAGTGGCAACTCGCGGTCGCTTCCCTTTTGGAAATATTATTACCAAGAGAAAGGCGGTTTATTTATAAAATTGATTTTAATTCGCTGAGTTTTGAAATTTCATATTTCGGCTTATAAAGTTCCCTTTTACCGTTTGGATTAAACCAACAGGTATCTATTCCTGCGTTTATGCCGCCGAGTATGTCGGAGCTTTGGCTGTCGCCCAATATTATCATACGGCGGCGGTCCTTTTCTTCGCCGTTGCTTAGAATAAAATCGAAAAAACCTTTTTCGGGTTTTTTATACCCCGTATCCTCAGAAACAAACACCCTGTCAAAATATCCCGCAACGCCCGATTCGGCAATGCGCCTGTGCTGCGTAGAAGACAGACCGTTTGATGCAATATATATGCGATAACCTTTTTCTTTGCAGTAGCTAAGTATATCTTCGGCACCGTCAACAAGCTGATGCTGCGTTGATAAAAGCGCGCCGTATTCCGATGATAGCTTGTTTGCGTCGCCTCTTATCCCGAATGTGTCCAAAAGAGCGACAAACCGCTCCGTAAAAATCTGCTCACGCTCAATTTGACCGCTTTCAAAAAGCTGCCAATAATGCAGATTGATTGCGGAGTAGGTTTTTACCGCCTTATCATCGGACGGAAGACCGTTGTTTTCAAGCACTTGTCGTACGGCTGACGCCTCGGCGGCACCGAAATCAAAAAGCGTATCGTCTAAATCGAAAAGAACGGTAGAATAGGGAAGACTCATAGCGTTTTTGCAAGTTCCTTTATATAATCGCGGAGTTGGCTGCCTACTTCGGGGTGATTAAGTCCCACTTCGATACCTGCCTTGATAATTCCGAACTTGTTCCCCATATCATAACGTGTTCCGCTGAAATCCACGCCCGTCATACCGTATTTTACGGCAAGCTCGCGCATAGCGTCGGTCAGTTGAAGCTCGCCGCCCACGCCGAGCGGAGTCCTTTCGAGAATATCAAAAATCTCACTGTCGAGAACGCAGCGACCGAGTATCGAGTAGTTTGAAAATTTTGTTTCAAGCGAAGGCTTTTCAATCATATCGGTCACCGAATAGATTTTATCCTCTATTTTTTCGGTTTTAAGGGAACTGTATTTGACTATAAATTCATCGGAAACTTCCTTTATGCCGACGACGCTCTTTCCGTATTTTTCGTATGCGTCGCAAAGCTCGCCGATTGCGGGAATATCGCCGATGATAACATCGTCGCCGTAGAGCACGGCGAACGGCTCGTTACCCACAAATTCTCTCGCTTTTAAAACGGCGTCGCCAAGTCCGCGCGTTTCCTTTTGCCTTATGAAATATATGTTGGCAAGGTTTGCTAAACGGTCAAGCGATTCAAGCATTTCGGTATTTCCGCGCTTTTCAAGCATATTTTCAAGCTCTACCGAGTGGTCGAAATGATCCTCAATAATGCCTTTCCCGCGGTTGGTAATTATTAAAATATCGGTAATTCCCGCTTTTACTGCTTCTTCAACTATGTACTGTATTGCAGGCTTGTCCACTATCGGAAGCATTTCTTTCGGCATTGACTTTGAAGCGGGCAAGACCCTTGTTCCGAGCCCCGCCGCAGGAATAATAGCTTTCTTAATTTTCATTGCAATAACTCCAATCGTTTATATTAATTTTATGAATACGCTTATAATCGCTGTAACCGCGAATATTGCAAGCACACCGAGTGCTGCCATACCGCCTGAGGTTCCGCCGATAGCCGAAAGACCTATCTTATAGTACCTCGGGTCGCAGGCGAAAGCGCAGTAACCGCGGATTTTTTTAATGGCGTGCTGCAAATAGATATGATAACCGAAAAGTCCCGTGACAAGGCAAAAGGTTATTCTTATGATCTGTAAAAAACCTGTTTTTGACACAAGCACGAAATCTTGCGCAATTCCGATATTAACAAGCCATTCGGGTATAAGCTCGGCGGCGCACAGGAGCGCCGCACCGAAAATCAGCAACAGTCCCGCCGCCTTATACATTTTTCGGTATAAAAACCAAAGCGCCGAACCGAGCGGACCTATTAAAAATCCCAAAACAGCCGCAGGCCAGCACCACGAAATACGGGTCTGCTCCGCCTCCATTTTGGCGAATTTCGGGATAATTTCATTTGCCTTTATTCCAACAAAATAAGCCATATCCTCGGTTGAAACACCGCATATATTTTCGGGTACGGTATAGGCGTATGTTTCGGTACGGCGGTCTTCCTCACTATGTGCAAAGTTTGAATTGCCGCCGTAAAAAGATGACGTGTCGTGCGAAAAATTGGGATTTTCGGCATTGCCGTCGGAATTGTCTACTGCCCCGTGCGAGAAATTCGGATTTTGCGAATTGTTTTCAAAAACGGTATTTTTTTGTTTCTTCCGATGTCTAAAATTATTTAACCTTTCGGTCTGTGCTTTTTCAGCGTTTAACGGCGCACCGCAATTCTTGCAGTAAATGTAACATTCCTCGTTTTCCGTTCCGCATTCTTTGCATATATTTATCTTATCCATAATTTTTCTCCGCATTAAATAAGCATATATATTATGTTGGGCAGATATTCCACCGCCATTATACCAAGCATTAGGGCAACTACGCTTATACCGCCCTTTTTTCGGTAGTCATAATCAACGTCGTCACTTTCGGTCTTTATCTTGTTTATACAGGAAATGCAGTAATTCTTGTATGTGCTGTCCGCAAATATTCCGCACAGAATACGTATAACAAGGTTGAGCAATCCCCCTGCCGCAGCGAGAAGAACGGTTGCGGTATTGACTTCGGGCAGATAGCTGTAAATGTTCTGAGCCGCAGTTGTATAACTGTTCGTCTGCATAACTCCTGAATTGTAAAGTATCTTCAAAAGCGGTATAGAAAGAATTGCCGCAGTTATGCTCAGTATGCCGATAAGTATACCGTTTTTATACATTTTTCTGCCTAAATTCCAGCCGCAAGGGAAAAGGAACGCCGCCCAATTCCACGAAGCCTTGTGCTTAACGGTAAGAGACGCAAATTTTGGTACATAACGAGTAGTATTGGTTGCCACAAACCGTTTGGCTTCGTCCGCCGTAACGCCTGCACCTATATTGTAATCGGCAGGAACGCCGCCTAAAAAGTCAAAACCCGCAAAGCTCGGCGAGATACGCGATATATTCGGCGTGCCGCATTTCGGGCAGGCGGGAAGGTCAAAACTGTAAACCTCGCCGCACATCGAGCATTTGACCTCACCCTGTCTGAGCGTTGTTTTTTCTTCGATTTCTTCCTTTTCGTGTTCGGCTTCCTTTGCGACAAATTTGTCGCGGTCATACTGTTCCGATGTCCCGTGCAGTTCTTCAAGTCCGCAGTGACCTACTGAATTGTAACAGTCCCGATGGTGCGGAGCGCCGCAGATCGGACAATATACTATGTCGTCGTCATCAAAAAGATAGGCGTGGCATATAGGACAGCTCTGTCCCTCTACTTTTAAGCTCATATAACGGCTCTCCTTGATTCCTCAATTTTTTCAAATACACGGTCAAAATATTCTTTGCCGTAGTTATGGAATTGCCCTTGCTTTATCATATCACAGAGTTCCTCTTTGGTTATCCATTTGGCTTCGGATACTTCGCTTTTTTGGAGCGTAAGCTCCTTTGCGGGAATGTCAACCGTTATCATCCATATATCAAGCAGGGAGTTGCGCCTTTTTATACGCAACAGTTTTTTAAGCGTTTTGCGGTCGGACGGTATTCCCATTTCCTCAAAAAGCTCGCGACTTGCGGCTGAAAAGGAATCCTCGCCCGAAACGGCGGCTCCGCCTGTTGCAGCCCATTCGCCGGGCATAAGCTGTTTTGTGTCCGAACGGCGCTGTATAAGAAATTTTCCGTCGCTTGAAAGTATCCATATATGGACGACAAGATGATATTCGCCGTTTTTTAAAATACAGCGACCCCTGAGCGTTGTTCTGCCCGTGGGTTTGCCGTCCCTGTCAAGTATGTCCCATTTTTCAATATTCATTATCGTTTTTCTACAACCTCGCCAGCACGCTTATAGATGCTGTTTGCGGGCACAAATCCTCTGACTGATGACAGCGGGTATATATTTGTGTTCCTGCCGATTATTGTTCCGGGGTTCAGCACCGAGCCGCACCCGACTTCAACACAGTCGCCCAATATCGCACCGAATTTTTTAAGCCCCGTCTTGATTATGCCTTCATCAGTCTTTACAGTTACAAGCGTTTTGTCCGATTTGACATTTGAGGTTATTGAACCCGCGCCCATATGGGAGCCGTAACCCAATACGGAATCGCCTACGTAGTTATAATGCGGAACCTGCACCTTGCCGATAAGAACAACGTTTTTAAGCTCGGTCGAGTTTCCGACAACGCAGTTGTCGCCTATAAGCGCGTTGCCGCGGATAAAGGCACAATGGCGAACCTCTGTGTTTTCGCCGATTATACACGGACCTGTTATGCTCGCCGTCGGCGCTACACAAGCGCTCTTGGCTATCCAAATATTATCGCCCTTTGCCTCGTAAACACTGCTGTCAAGCCTTTTGCCGAGTTCCTTTATAAAATCGCCTATTTTGGGAAGAATTTCAAACGGAAGCTCCGCACCCTCAAAAAGCGGGGCAAACAGCATACCGTCAAGCTGGAATAAATCTTTAATTTTATATCCTGACATAAACCGCACACCTTTCATTACCTAATAATACAACATAATTATATCAAATTTATGAATTTATTTCAACATTTTATATCTTTACAAAACGGTTGGTTTATATTATAATATACAGGTGGAAATTACATTCCGTTTGTTTTGCGTATCGGAGTGTGCGAATGGGCGGGTCCTGTGCGACGGGATGCTACGAACCATGTCAGGCGGGGAACCGAGCAGCATTAAGTGGTCTTTCCTGTGCGCCGCAGTAAATCGGTTCATTCGTACACTCGGGTACGCAAGTTTTATTTAGTGTGACAGAACTCAGTTAATAAAGAGGTGAAATTCTGTGGCTTACAGAGCGCTTTACAGAAAATACCGTCCGCAGACCTTTTCGGAGGTTGTCGGGCAGGAGCATATAACCGAAACGCTGAAAAACGAGTTAAGCTCGGGCAAAATATCCCACGCCTATCTTTTTACGGGTACACGGGGAACGGGTAAGACAAGCTGTGCCAAAATACTTGCAAAAGCGGTGAACTGCCTTAATATTAAGGACGGCGACCCTTGCCTTGAATGTGAAATGTGCCGTATGACCGCAGAGGGTGAGAATACCGATATTGTTGAGATAGACGCGGCTTCCAACAACAGCGTTGACAGCATACGCGAGCTGCGCGAGCAGGTTGCCTTTGCGCCTGCGTCGTCAAAGTACCGTGTTTATATTATAGACGAGGTACATATGCTTACAATAAGCGCGTTTAACGCGTTGCTTAAAACCTTGGAGGAACCGCCCGAACACGTTGTGTTCATTCTTGCGACAACCGAGGTGCATAAGCTCCCCGCGACCATACTTTCGCGCTGTCAGCGTTTTGATTTCAAGAGGATAGACAGCGAAAAGATATGCGAAAGAATACAGTATATCGCCGAAAAGGAAGGACTTACGGTGACGAAGGACGCCGCTTCGCTCATAGCCGCGTCGGCTGACGGCGGTATGCGCGACGCGCTTTCGATTTTGGATTTATGCGCGTCAAACAGTAAAGAAATAGATGAAGACACCGTAGCGCAGGTATGCTCAATGGCGGGCAACGAGTATCTGCTTAAAATGTCGGAGTATATAAAAAAGGGCGAATGTGAAAACGCCCTGATGCTAATTGACGAGCTTCATACGTCTTCGGTTGATATGACGCGACTTTTGGGCGAACTGATAAATCATTACAGAAATTTAATGATATTAAAAACGGTAAGGAACGGGAAACCGCCTATCGTATGCTCGGCGTCACAGCTTAAAGCAATGACCGCGCTTGCCGCTGACTACGATATTAAGGATATTATGCGAACCCTTTCCGTTTTGCAGAACGCCACCGCCGCTATGCAGACGGGGAACAGGCGATGTGAAATGGAAATGACGGTGATAAACCTGTGCAATCCAACCCTTTCGGGAGATATAGCTTCGCTTGAAAAGCGCGTTACGGCTCTTGAAAACGGCGCCGCGGTTCATGCGGCGGCTAAGGTACATTCACAGGTAAATTCGCAGCTGACCCCAATGGAGGAACCGCGCAAGGAGGAGCCTGAGGAAATACCTATGCCTACCGAAAGCGACGGCGGTATTCCGCCGTTCAGCGAGCCTCAAATTATGTCAAGCGATGAAATGCGCGTTGCGAAGTGGGCGGAGATACTTAAAATACTCCGCACGTCGTGTCCGCTTATCGCAGGCGTTCTCGAAGGTTCAAGCGCATACACAAAGGGCAGTTATTTACTGATAGACGCGCCTAACAGCCAGTTCCGTTCGCTTATCAACAGCAGTAACAGCTCGTATAAGGACAGTATAAGGAAAGCGGCGCAGTCGGTACTCGGCGTGACTTATAAGTTAGGACCCTATAAGTCGGCAAAAAGGCAGACCGAAAGCGACCCGCTGGAAGCCTTTGCAGAGAAATTAAAAAAATTTGATATATAGGAGAATATTATGAAAGTAAGAATACCTAACTCGGGCGGACCGGGGAATATGAATCAGATGCTTAAACAGGCACAGAAGATGCAGTCGGATATGGCGGCGCTTCAAGAGGATCTTGAACAGCGCGAGTATACCGCTGTTTCGGGCGGCGGACTTGTTGAGGTGACGGTTGACGGAAAACACCTTATAAAGAAACTCACAATAAAACCTGACGCGGTTGACCCTGACGACGCTGAGATGTTGGAAGATCTTATCACCGTTGCCGTAAATGAGGCAATAAACAAGGCAATATCAACAGCGGAAGAAGAAATGGGTTCCGTCACGGGCGGACTTAATATACCTGGACTGTTCTGATATGGCATATAATATAGTTCCGCTTACCGAGCTTATAGCGCAGTTTGAGCGCCTGCCCGGTATCGGTAAAAAGACCGCACAGCGTTTGGCGCTCAGCATACTTGAACAACCGCCCGAGCGGGCGCAAAAATTTGCCGAAGCGCTTGTAAACGCAAGAAAAAAGATACATTTCTGCAAGAGCTGTCAGGGACTTACGGACCTTGACATTTGTCCTATCTGCTCGGACAGCGAAAGGGATAAAAGCGTTATATGCGTAGTCGCCGAGCCGAAAGATATAATGGCTTTTGAACGCACAAGGGAGTATAACGGACTCTACCACGTGCTTCACGGCGTGATCTCTCCGCTTGACGGGATAGGTCCCGACAGTCTTAAAATAAAGGAGCTTATGGCAAGGCTCGGTTCGGGTGAAGTAAAAGAGGTCGTAATGGCTACCAACCCCACGGTCGAGGGCGAGGCTACCGCGAGCTACCTTTCGCGCCTTATAAAACCGATGGGCGTTAAGGTTACAAGGCTTGCTTACGGCATACCCGTAGGCGGCGACCTTGAATATGCAGATGAATTTACCCTTGCACGCGCTTTGGAGGGCAGAAACGAGATTTGATATGACAGAAGAAAAGATTAAACGTATAAACGAGCTTGCGAGAAAGCAGAAATCCGAGGGACTTACCGAGGAGGAAAAGCAAGAACAGTATGTTTTAAGACGGGAGTATATCGAAAGCTATAAACGCAGTTTGATAGCCCAGCTTGAAAATACTTATATCCTTGAAAAAGACGGGACCAAGAGAAAGGTTAAGTGTAAAGATGAAAATTCTCTTAACTGACAGCGATACCGTAAAGAGCAACGGCGACCTCTCGCTTGAAGTATTTAAGCGGTTCGGAACAGTTGCGGAATATCCGTGTATCGGGCGGGAAGAACTGTTAAACGAAATAGCGGATACCGATATTATCCTGTGTAATAAAACGGTTATAGACCGCGAGGTTTTTAAAAAAGCAAACAGCCTTAAATATATAGGGCTTTTCGCAACGGGGTATAACAATATCGACACCGAGTGTGCAAAGGAACGCGGAATAACCGTCTGCAATGCGGGAACATATTCGGAAAACGCCGTTGCACAGCAGGTTTTCGGCTATATTCTGCACCATTATACCGCAATATCAAGATACGATGAATTTGTGAAAAACGGCGGTTGGATTAATTCAAAGATTTTCGCTCCGCTTGTGTTTCCAAGCGACGAGATATGCGGCAAAACGCTCGGCATAATCGGATACGGAAGTATAGGCAAAGCCGTTAAACGCATAGCCGACGCATTCGGTATGAAGCCGATGGTATATACAAGGACCGTGCGTGAGGACGGGGAAACAAGGTTTGTTTCCTTTGACGAACTTCTTGCAAACAGCGATATTGTTACGGTGCATTGCCCGCTTAACGCCCAAAGTGAAAATATGATGAACGGTGAAACGTTTTCAAAAATGAAGGACGGCGCTTTTTTCATCAATACTTCCCGCGGCGGCGTGCTTGACGAAAACGCTTTGTTTGACGCGCTTGAAAGCGGAAAGCTGTCGGGGGCGGCGGTTGATGTTCTAAGAACCGAGCCTATGTCGGCTGACTGTCTGCTTATAAACGCAAAAAATATAATAATAACACCGCATACCGCGTGGGCGCCGCTCACCACCAGAAGGAGACTGCTTGACATAGTTGTTTCAAATATTCAGGCATTTTTGAACGGCACCCCGCAGAATAAGGTTTGCTGAACTTACGTTGCATTAAAAAGTCTCGGCAAAAGCAATTTTATTTGCTTTTGCCGAGACTTTAATGTTTTATCTCGTTTTTTGCGCTTTAATAAGATTTTTGTAGAACCTCACCGCACCTGGAAGGCAGTTGTACTCAATGTTTTCATTAAGTCCGTGCATACCCTTCATTTGCTCGGGTCCGTATATAACGGGGGCAAAGCGCAGACAGTTTTTGCATATCGGTTGATAGAACTGCGCGTCGGTAGCGCCCGTCATAACATAAGGGGAGGACGGAAGACCTGGGAAAGTTTTTTCAATAACGTCTTCCATAAGCTTGAACACCTCGCCGTTTATGTTGACAGGAGGTGTGAAGTCGTTTGAGTGGAGTATTTCCATTTCAAGACCGTGCTTTTCGGCGCATTTCTTTATTATTTCAAGACTTTCCTTTTCACCCTGATGCGGTATAAAGCGCATATTTGCGCAAACGCTTGCTTCCTGCGGAATAACGTTCACCGCGTCCGAACCCGCCTGCATAGTAAACGCGACAGTCGTTCTAAGCATTGCGCCAGCCTGAGCGCTTATTTTCGGAAGAACAGCAAGCAATAGGGGCTTGAAGATTGGAATATTTCCGAGAACCAATTTTAATCCGAATGAAGCATAGGGGGCGAGGGACTTGAACATTGACGCCACTTCAAGGGACAACTTCTTCTTAAACGGCGAATGTGTTTCTATCTCGTTTTCAAAGGCGGCAAGGCGCGCTATCGGTGTGTTTGCGGCAGGTGCGCTTGCGTGTCCGCCTGTGCTTTTCGCCGTAAATTTAACGTCGGCTTTGCCCTTTTCAAAAACGCCTATCATTGCAAAGTTGCCGTGAACGCCGCCTATCGGGTCGGATATAATTCCGCCGCCCTCGTCGCAGAGCATAAAAAGCTCAACACCGCGGCGTTTAAGCTCTTCAACTATCTTCGGCGCGCCGTCTCCCGCCCATTCCTCGGTGCAGGAAGAAGCAAGATAAACGTCACATTCGGGGGTGTAACCCTCTGCCAAAAGCTGTTCGACAGCCTCAAAGAATGACATTACCGAACATTTTGTGTCCGAAGCGCCTCTGCCGTGAACCTTGCCGTCCGCTATATCGCCTGAAAACGGGTTGTGTTCCCACTGACCCTCCGCAGGAACAACGTCCTGATGGCTCATAAGCAGTATCGGTTTTTTTGAGCTTTTTCCTTTCCAATAATAGAGAAGATTTCCGTCAATTTCGGTCTTTTCAAGGTTTTTATGCACCAGCGGAAACAGAGCTTCAAGAACCTTGTGAAAACCTCGGAACTTTTCCGCCTCATCAACGCCCGCGTGCGAGGTCGTATCGTATTTTATCATTTCCGACAGCTTTTTTGCAAGTCTGAGCGACTCCTGCTCGTCTTCCTCGGGTTTATAAGACGATACCTTTGACTTGATAAAAAGCGTTCGTATGACAGCGAAAAGGAGCAAAGCAAGAACGGCACCTATAATAATAAGCAGAGCAAATGCTAAATACTTCACGCAGTTTCACTTCCTTCGTTTTTCTTGTAATAGAACAGCGAGACGCCTATTGCGATAGCGCCCGACGGTATTATCATAAAGCTCGTAGAACCGACGAGCGCGGGTACTAAGACGAACAGAACGCTCATTATAACGAGCGGGAACACCGCTATTTTCATATTCTTGCGGTAGTATTTATATGCCATTGCGCCGAACAGGGCGGGCACAACATTGTCAAAAGCGGGCTGCAATTCCTGCATTTCAAGAACGGGGCGCAGCGGGGTGAGCAACGCAACGCCGATAGCAAGAACCAATATGGTTACAAGCGACGACGTGGCTATTGAAAGCGTGGAAATAATCTCATTTTCTTTGGTTCCCGTTTTTGCGCCAACTGTGTCGCGCGCGTTTACGGCGCAGGGGATTTTCATATTTATAAGATTGCCCGTTATAAAAGCGAGGTATCCGCCTCCCGAGCCGAGCATCGGCGTGTATATCAAAAATTCTGCAATACTGCTTACAAGCCATACAATGCCGACCGAAACAAAGCCCTTTGCGGTTGCCGCAAGGTCGGGGTATGCGCCGAGAGTATTGCCTATCAAAAACGGCGCTCCTATAAGCATTATAAGAGCTAAAATACTTGCAATCCTGCCTATTAAATGCGTAGTTTTATTATATTTTTCCCAGATAATATTCTTTTCTTCGCTCATTGTAATGCCTCCTTAAATAATCTCTATAACAACGGCAGCCGCCATTCCCGCCAGCATACTTGCCGCAACCGAGAAGTTCTCCACCCATTGCATTTTCTTCTTTTCCGAAAGGAATATAAACAAAGCCATTGCCGCCGCCGATACCGCAACTACCGCAAGCGGCAACCATGTGCCTTTAAACGTGAAAAGACCCTCGCCTGAAACAAAATTACCTATGTAACTTCCGACGTAAGCGCTGACAAGACCGATAAACATAGCGGTCATTGCGGTATCGCCGAATGAAGACGCGCCGCCTTTTTTAGCGCTGTTTCCGAGCTTTGAAGTATATTTTTTGTTAAAGAAAACCGACAGCACCATGCCCCATATAATGCAAACGCTCATCAAAAGCGCAATCGTGGCAAAGCCCGACGCCGTCATTTCCGAAGCGGAGAGCGAGGACATACCGACCTGCTCTGCCGCCGCCTGAGCGACCTGCGTTTCATAATGGAGCGCGCCGATGACCGAAAGCCTGAGCCACGGCCACGGTATTCCGAGACTACCCGAAAGCGCTATAACACCGAGCAGAATTCCTACGCTCGGCAAAACCGAAAACGTTGCGCTTGAAACGATAACGCGTTTCATTTTTGCGGTATCCATACCGAGCGCCTTGCCCGCACGGTAAGCGCGAACCATAAAAACAACGCATACCAGCGCCACAAAGGCTATAATTCCGCCGCATATCAAATAAAGGGGGGAACCGTTCAATTTTTCAATGATTGACATTAAAACTCAACTCCTTTTACTGTATTATAAAGCACCTTTATGGTTTTGGCAAGGGTTCGCCAACTTTTTGCTTAAAACTACGTGTAATTATCAAAAGGGGGATTTTTAAATGAAAAATGCTTTTTTTGAAAATGCCTGCCTCGTTTTCAGCGCGGTTGATTTTATCATAGTGTGGCAGGACTCGAACCTGTCACGGTTTCGCTCGCCG
>CAKSQT010000043.1 GCA_934486755.1 uncultured Eubacteriales bacterium
GTCAATATACATACCGTACCCCTGTTTCAGGGCGTCAGGCGGAAATCCGCATTCTTCGGTACGCCTGTCTTTGCATAGCTCGGAAAGTTTTTCGCCTGCGGAGCAATCTTTTATCAGTTCAAAGACCGCCGCCGCCATATCTCTTGCGCTCCCCCTAAAATTCTCTGAAAAATTACGTATGGGTGCAAGCGCAGTTTGCCTTAAATCATTTATATTTATAAGCTGCTGTCTGACGTCCTTAGAATCGGTTTCGTTTACAAAACCTTTGGGGTTCATATCCCACTCCATATCCCACAGATCGCCGTCAATATTCCAAAGATAAGTATAGTTTTCAAGCTCGGATATTTCCTCAAAATTAAGCGTGCCGAGTCCTGTTTTATAAAATTTTAAAATATGCTCGGTAGACGGCTTTAAAACCGTATCTACTGCCGCCTTCACCATCACCGCAACGGGGAACGACGAAAGCGGCACGCGCTTGTCCGTAAAGCAGGCGACGCCGTTTGCCTCGCAGGCTGTTTCCACCGCGTCGGAATAACTGTCCGCGTCGCGCGCTATAATGACAAAATCTCGGTATCTGTAATCCAATTCTCTTATAAGTTTTCGTATAGTGCGCGCGGCAAACTCCGCCTCGTCATAAGGCGTTGCCGCATTTATAACGGTAATATCCGAACCGTTTTCCGCATACTCAAACGGTTTTCCCGCCATAAGTCTTTCAAGCACTGCCATTTCGCGGCCTCGATTATAGCCGTCTTTAAGCACAAGCGGCTCCGATATATCAACCGCATACTTCTCGGCGATCCGTTCAATTCTTAAAACCGCGCCCCTGATATTGGTGAATATATCGTATTCGCGCGGCTCACCCGTATCATTTGTAAGGCTGATAACGGTATTGTTCGACTGCGGTATAATGCGTTCGAGAATTTTATATTGCTGACCTGTAAATCCCTTGAAACCGTCGATATAAACATCACAGCCGTCAAAGAAATTGTAGTTTTCAAGCTGACGGTATAAAACGGTAAGTATATCCGACGGGTCGATGAATTTTTCGCCTATCAGCATATCGTACATATCGTAAACGGCGGCGGTATTGCGGAGCTTTTCCCTTAGACCCGCGCTCTCGGACTTTTCGGCGGCGGTACGCAGCTGTTCGGCGGTCACGGCGTTGAGTTTCAATTCATTTACGGTATCTACCATTGTTTTTGCAAATTTAACGGAACCCGAATAACGCGTCCAAGACGGACATTCCGATACCGCCTCTGCGAGCGCACGGTGCATAAATATAATTTTATCGCGGTCGGCAAGCACCTCCGAAGCACTGCCGCCTATATTGCGGCCGACCTCGTCAAAAAGGCGTGTAAAGCTCATAACCGAAACGGTAAGCGCCGCCGAGTCGCCGACACTGTGTAAAACCTCTTTTTCCGATTCAAACGAGAACTGCTCGGGAACTATTAATATAACGCGTCTGCCGTCGGCAACGCTTTCTTTTATCATTTTCAGCACGTTATAGGTCTTACCCGAAGCAGGTCTGCCGAATATAAATTTTAACAACTTTAACCACCGCCGAAATTCGTTTTCTCTATTTTACCATAAAACATTCCGTTTTACGAGTATATTTTACAGATATAAGTGTACGAAATTCGGGACAATGTGAATTAAAAAGCAAATCGCCGCAAAAAGTCCCCCCTTTTTATAAAGAGTAGACCTGTCACACTAAATAAATAATTGAAGCACCAAAAGTCCGCAAACACAAGGTATCCCATAAACAGCGCTGCCCACCGCAGTCCACTGATTTATCGGGATATGAACGCCTGTAAATCGGGTCGTAATATCGACAACCGCCAGAGCCGCTATCCCGAGCATAGCGTTTATTAAAAGTGATTTTAGCGGCTTGCCGCTTCGCATAGCGAAGATTATTATGATTATTGCCGTTATCGAAAGGAGCGTTATTGCCCCGTATTTCAGTACATCCATTATAACACCTCTGTAAAGTATATGAATAAAAACAGGACAACAGAACAAAAAACAGCCGCCTTTCAGCGACTGTTTTCATAGTTTTAAATTAAATTATTTAGCAAGCTGTTTCTTAGCAACAAATCCGCAAGCACCGGCAGCCATCATAACAGCGGCAAGATACATAACGGTGAAATCGCCTGTCTTCGGTGAAGAAGATGAACCGTCAAGAATCGGTTTTGTAACAACGCCGTTGTAGTTACCGCAGATGATAATATCTGTCAAGGGCTTTACAACCAAGTTAGCGTCCTTCAAAGAACCTGAAACAACAGTGTAGTCAACGCCTGCAACAGCAACAGTTCCGTCAGCCTTGTAAATTACCCACTCATTGAAAGTTCCCTGAGCAGAATCGGCGGTAGCGGTAAACTTACCGTCTTCACTTACCTTAACTGTGTTGGTTGTCTGCGAAGCCGCGCTTCCGTTACGGAAAGAAACCTTGAATTCACTTTTAGCCGTAGCGCTCGGCACAGCAAGTGAAGTTACAGAGAGGCCCATTATCATAACGAGCGCAAAAACCAATGCAATTACTTTTTTCATTTTGAGAGTACCTCCTCAATTAATTTAAAATTTACCAAGGTCATTATACCATTATTAAAAGAAAATGTAAATACCTTTTTTAAAAAAATGCAATGGCTTTTTCAATAAAAAAAAGACTGCATTTTGATATATTTTTACCATTCATCTACTAAATTCAAATTTCCCGACCAACAAACGATTAGGGTCCCTGATTTTACGCCGATTTCCGACGGCTTGCCGCAAAACTCATTGCTTACGCCGACAGGAAAATCGAATTTTAGCGCCGCGCCGCTTAGCTCATACGAAAGTCCCGAAATGTAAACGCCCTCGCAAACAGACGTAGCCGAAAACACAGAAACCGTACCGCGTGAACAAGCCTTAAAGCGCAGTTTTGAATTTGTTACGGCGGTATAAGTAACCCCGTCGCCGCACAAAAATCCGACCGCTCCCCTGTTTGACAGATACGAGAGCGTTTGGAGATTGGCAAGGGTGTGGTCGGTTCTTCCGCCGACTCCCCCGTAGATAACAAAACGTTTATATCCCCGTTCAAGTCCCGTTTTCACAGCGAGTATTGTATCGGTATCGTTCTTCCTGACAGGGTGTTTTATAATTTCCGCGCAATTCGGAACATAACCGAGCGAATCAAAATCGCCCACGGCAATATCGGGAAAAACGCCGTATTCTGAAAGATGCTTATACCCCGCGTCGGCGGCAATTATTAAATCGCCGTCATTTTTCTTAAAGGAAGACGGCAGACCGCCCGCGGCTCCAAAAATGTAACATACACCGTTAATAACCAACATCTCCCGTCAGCAAAAATGCCGCCAGATTAAAATTCAAGATTCACGCTCTTGCCTGATTTTTCATAAAGGCGGTATTTCACGCCCGCGGTTTCAAACATTCGTTTAGAAGCCATAACGCTGTCCGAATCCGAATATTTATCCGACATATATACAATATTGGTGATACCCGACTGGATTATCGCCTTAGCGCACTCGTTGCAGGGAAAAAGCGTTGTGTAGACCGTGCAACCGCGGACATTGCCGTTTATACAGTTGAGTATAGCGTTTAATTCAGCGTGGCATACGTACAGATACTTTGAATCAAGACCGCTGCCGTCACGTTCCCAAGGATATACGTCGTCACTGCAACAGCGCGGCATACCGTTATAACCGACAGACAGTATGCGGTTTTCGGAATTTACGATACAGGCGCCGACCTGTGTTGACGGGTCCTTACTCCGCATAGCCGAAAGCATAGCTATGCCCATAAAATACTCGTCCCAACTCAAATAATCTTCACGTTTCATAAAAATCACCGACCTTTTAGTTTTGAAAATCTTTTTCTTTAAGGAAAAACAAAGCGGTTATAATCATAATCAGCGGAGCCGCCGCAGAGACCAAAAATCCCACGTTCAAACTGCTGTTATCCGCAACTATACCGAGCAGCCAAGGTCCGAACGAACAGCCTAAGTCGCCGCACAGCGCAAATACGCTGAACATTACTGCACCGCCGTTTGGAAATGCCGCCGAACCCGCCGAATATGTTCCAGGCCACGAAAGACTCACGGTAAATCCGCAAATCGCACAGGCAATTAAGGAAAGAACCGCAACATTGCATAGTCCTACGACAATATAGCAGACAAAGCAGGCGGCGCTCATAGCGATCATAGTGCGCCTGAACGAAATTCTATCCGAAAAGGCGGCGTACACCACCCTTCCTAATCCCATACACAGAGCGAAAGCACATGGTCCCGCAAGATCTCCGACTACCTTACTGACTCCGAGACCGTTTTGTGCGAACATAGACGCCCATTGCGACATAGCAAGCTCGCTTGCGCCCGCGCACAGCATCATAACCATAAAGCAACGAAATCTGCGCGATTTTATTAGCTCTGAAAGTGTGTCCTGTTTTACCTCGGCAGGCGGTTCGACAACGGGAACATACAAAAAACAGACGGTGTTTATCGCTGGAAGTATCGCCCATATTATAGGTATAAACTGCCACTTGCCGTATCCGAAAATATATACAAGCGCCGTAGTTACAACAACCGTAAACGCCTGACCCCAACAGTAAAATGAATGAAGAAGCGACATATTGCCGCTTTTATTCCCCGTAGGGAGCATTTCTATCATCGGGCTGAGAACCACTTCCATAAGTCCGCTCGAAAACGAATAAACCAGCAATGCCGCAACCAAGGCGAGATACGCGTTAGGCAAAACCTGCGGGAGTATACCCGCCATAAGCAATCCGACAGCGGCGCCGCCCTGACATAAAATCGCGGTCTTTTTATAACCTATCGCGGAAATAATTTTCGGTGTTATCGAATCTGCAAAAATCTGTGTTGCAAAGTTTATGAGTATAAGTCTTCCGAGTTTTTCATAACTGAGCCCATATTCCTTTTGAAAAACGATAAACAAAATCGGAAGAAAGTTATTGACTATTGCCTGAACAATATACCCCACATAACAGGCAACCCTTGTAGGGCGGTATTTTTTATAATTATCGTTCATTATAAAATCCCCGAAATTCTCCAAAATAACAAAAAGCCTCAGGACAAGCCCGAGGTGTTTTTTGTAAAGAAATAAGCTTAGATAGCTCTGGTAACCTTACCTGAACGCAGGCAACGGGTGCAGGCATTGATACGACGCGGTGATCCGTTTACGATTGCCTTTACCTTCTTAACATTGGGCTTCCAAGTTCTGTTTGAACGTCTGTGTGAGTGAGAAACCTTTATACCGAAAGCAATTTCTTTGTTGCAGATGTCACATTTAGCCACGGTCTGCACCTCCTTCTTTATTAACCGACATACAGCCGATTACGATAGCAAAAATAATAATAACAGAAAACGAAAGAAAAAGCAAGTGTTTTTTTCGCGCTTTTTCGTTTTTTTAATGTTCGCTGCGGTTAGGACGGCGCATAAGGTCTGTTACCACGCTCTTAACGTCCTTTCCCTCATATAAAATCTGATAACATTCTTCTATTATCGGCATTTCAATTTTATACTTTAAACTAAGCGAATGAGCCATATCGGCGGCATAGTAGCCTTCAACCGTTCCCACTTCTTCAAGCGCCTGTTTGACTGCCATTCCGCGTCCGACCTTGTTGCCGAAGCGGTTGTTACGGCTATGCTGAGAAGTACAGGTTACGACAAGGTCCCCTATTCCCGTAAGTCCCGAGAATGTGTATTCGCACGCGCCCATACATACGCCGAGACGGGTCATTTCCGCAAGTCCCCTTGTTATAAGGGCGGCTTTGGTGTTATCGCCGAGACCGAGACCGTCGCAAAATCCAGCCGCTATCGCTATTACGTTTTTAAGCGCTCCGCCAAGCTCGACTCCGATTACATCGGTTGAGGTATAAACACGCAGATAGTCGCTTGACATAACGCTCTGTATAACCTGAGCCGCAGGAAGGCTTTCAGACGCGGCGACAAGCGATGTCGGTATATTTCTTGCAACCTCCTCGGCGTGCGACGGACCCGAAAGAATAACAATATTTGCATCGGGAATTTCACTTTCTATAACCTGAGACAGGCGGTTGAGCGTACCTTTTTCAAGTCCCTTTGCCACATTGACGACTATGCCGTGATTCTTTTGCTTAGCGAGCTTAGCGGCGACCTCGCGCACAGCGGTTGAAGGCGTTGCAATTATAGTGACGGTTGAACCGTTTACGCAAGACATATCGCTTGTTATTTTTATTCCGTCGGGTATTACGACCCCGTTAAGCAGTCGGTCATTGGTACGCTTTTCAAGAAGCATATTAACTTCATTTTCAAACGGCGACCAAAGCGTTACATCATTTCCGCTGTTATACGCCGATATAGCAAGGGCTATTCCCCAGCCGCCCGAGCCTAAAACAGTAATTTTAGCCATTCTTTTTCCTCCCGAAGGTCATCTTCTTTTCCTCGCCGCGGGCGAGTCTTTTTAGGTTTTCGGAATGTTTGATAAATATTATTGCAAGCATAATGCTGCCCATTATAACCTTAGGGACAATATTCCCCTGATTGTCGCACAGGAAAAACGACAGTATAACGACAGTAGCCGTTGCCAAGAGCGAGCTTATGGAAACATAACGCGACACCAGCAAGACAACCGCAAACACGCAAAGACCTATAATCAGCGATTTGGGACAGCAGACGGCAAATATTCCCGCACCCGTAGCAACGCCTTTTCCGCCCTTAAAGTTAAAAAATATCGGGAACACGTGACCGAGCATACAGGCTATACCGCAGGCATAAGCGCCGTATATCGGAACAGCCCAAGCGGCGCCGCTATCTGCACCCGCATATTTAAAAGCGGCATAACCCAAATAGGCGGCGGCAATTCCCTTTAACGCGTCGCACAAAAAAGTAAGCACGCCAGGCAAAACGCCTGCCTCACGCATCATATTTGTAGCGCCAGCGTTACCGCTACCGAGTTTTCGCACATCCTTTTTTATAAAGATTGAAGAAAAAATAACGGCAAAGTTTATACTGCCTATAAGATAAGCGCATATTATGACAGCAACAGCAATTAACACCATATTATTTTTCGCCCCTTTCCCGAATTACAAAACGCACGGGCGTGCCTTCAAGCCCGAATGTTGAACGAATTTGGTTTTCAAGATAACGCTGATAAGAAAAATGAAACAGATCCGCCCTGTTGCAAAAGCACACAAATGTAGGCGGTTTGGTGGAAGCCTGCGTCATATAGTATATTTTAAGGCGTTTGCCCTTATCGGTAGGCGGCTGAACGCGCGCCGTAGCGTCGGCAAGGATATCGTTCAGCATACCCGTTGAAATACGCATAGTATTTTGGGTGTGAACATACTTCACAAGTTCAAGCAGTCTATCGGTGCGCTGACCTGTTTTTGCGGAAATGAATATTATCGGAGCATACGGCATAAACGAAAAGTCCTTAGTAAGCTGTTTTCGGTAGCTGTCCATCGTTTTACCGTCTTTTTCAACAATATCCCATTTATTAACGGCTATAATGCAAGCCTTTCCGCCTTCAATCGCGAGGCTTGCGACCTTTGAATCTTGTTCGGTAAAACCGTCCTTTGCGTCTATCATTATAATGCAGACATCGGCGCGGTCAACCGCCATATTAGCGCGCAGAACGCTGTATTTTTCGATTTTATCCTCCACCCTGCTTTTGCGGCGGAGACCAGCGGTATCAATAAAGTTAAATTTACCCGATTTTGTTTCAACAAGGGTGTCGATAGCGTCGCGCGTTGTACCCGCAATGTCGGAAACTATCGAGCGTTGTTCGCCAGAAAGGTAATTAACAAGAGATGATTTACCCGCATTCGGTTTACCGATAACAGCAACGTTTATTACGTCGCTTTCTTCTTCATCAAAGCTCTCATCGGGCAGATAGGCGAATACCGCGTCTAAAAGGTCGCCCGTGCCGTGTCCATGTACCGAGGAAACGGCAACAGGCTCACCGAGCCCAAGATTATAAAACTCATAAAATTCAAGCGGGGTATCGCCTATTCTGTCGCATTTATTGACGCATAGCACCACGGGCTTACCGCTTTTTTGCAGCATTGCCGCTATTTCCATATCGGCGGCTGTAACGCCGCTGTTTAAATCTGTGACAAATATTATAACGCTTGCCGTTTCAATAGCGAGCTGAGCCTGAGCGCGCATACCCGAAAGTATTATATCGTCCGTCTTAGGCTCTATACCGCCCGTATCAACCAGCATTATTTTTTTGCCGAGCCACTCCGCGTCGCCATAAATACGGTCGCGTGTTACGCCGGGCGTATCGTCAACGATTGAAAGTCTTTGTCCTATAAGTTTATTGAAAAGGGTGGATTTGCCGACATTAGGTCTTCCGACAACCGCCACAACGGGTTTTGCCACTTTTCTTTATCTCCTTTATTCTTACGTGCCGACAATACGGCGGACAGATTGCCGACCGCAATTATCAGCAGGTCTAATTTTACATTGAGTTCTCAGACGAAAAAAGCTGTTTTTAACTCTAAAAGTATTATACACTAAATTATGCCATTTTTTTCTTGCTATGTCAACTATATCTCTCAGGAACAGGATAGTCCGCCGACAAAGGCAGTTGCTTACCAACAAGCGTGCCGACGGCAACAAGTAAAAAAACAGAGGAAGATTCCTCCTCCTCTGCAAAAGAACTAAACGGTAGACTGACGATTACTCGCCAACTTTTAATACCTCACGGCCATTGTACTGACCACACGCAGAACAAAGTCTGTGCGGGCGCTTGTATTCGCCGCAGTTAGGGCACCTTACCAATGTAGGAGCACTGATCTTCCAAACATTGTTTCTTCTTTTGTCACGTCTTGCTTTTGAAGTCTTTCTCTTCGGTACTGCCATTTTCAGCACCTCCTTAAATTAATAACTCAAATTAATCTTTTAACAAATCGGCAAGCGCTTGAAGCCTTGGGTCAATTTCCTTAGCGGGACAACCGCAATCTCCCTCATTAAGGTCTTTGCCGCATTTCGGACATATACCCTTGCAATCATCTTTACAAAGATGCTTCATCGGCAGGTTGACAACAACCTCCGAATAAATAAGTCCGTCAACATCAAGCTTCATATCGGGGACAAGAATGATACTGTCGCTGTCCTCCCCCTCAATAGAAGGGGCAAGAACCTTGTCTATAACAACCGTATGACTGACTGCGGTATCCTTTCCGCAACGGTCGCACGGCGCGTCATAAACGAAACAAATATCAGCCTTTATACCGACAACACTCGCTTTGCTGAAAACAGAGCCGACAATTTTCACAGGTTTTTTGAGCGGAAACCGACCTGCAAAATCAACCGAGCTCATATCCAGCTGATACTCAATCGGTAATGAAGTATCATCATTGACAAAAAGTCTTTTTAAATCAAGAACCATACTTCCACCTCTATCGTCACAAAGACTATTATATATATATACTTATCCTTTGTCAAGCAAAATTTAAGAAAAATTCGGGCGTAATTTACATACGCCCGAAAAAATCATCAGCAAACTTCCGCTATGTCGAATATCTTCTTGGGGAGTTCTTCCTTATCAGCGGATATTGTGAAAATAAAATCAACATCTGCTATTTTGGAAACTCTTTCGAGGAAAACTGCAAGCTCGTCATAGTCGCGGCTTCCGAGCCTTAAAGTAGCGTCACCGAAAATGTGAGTGACGTCGTGATTGCCCGACTTGATGCCCGCGAGCATACCGTAGTATTCACCATAACCCGAAATTGCATAATCCTCGGCGTCTATAAGCCTTGCCTTATGAGTAACGGAATAGGTAAGGGTGTCACCTTTTTCAATGCAAACAACGTTTCCGAGGCTTGCTTCGGCAGCAGAATTAACCATATCTACCAATTTTTTTGTTTTGCCCGAACCTTTTTTTCCGATTATGAGTTTAATCATTAATATCAGCTCCTTTTATATTTAACCGCCGAAAGCGGTTGCTTCCTTATTTAAGTCTTGCTTCAAGTTCAGCCTTCTGTGCCTCGTATCCAGGCTTGCCGAGGAGAGCAAACATATTTTTCTTATAGCTTTCAACACCGGGTTGATCGAAAGGATTAACGCCGAGCATATAACCCGAAATCGCGCAAGCCTTTTCAAAGAAGTAAATAAGTCTGCCGAGGTTTTCTTCGTCGGGCTTATCAACATTAATTACAAGGTTAGGCACTCCGCCGTCGGTATGGGCGAGAACTGTACCCTCAAAAGCCTTGGAATTAACGTAAGTCATAGTCTTCCCAGCAAGGAAATTAAGACCGTCGCCGTTGTCGCTTTCTTCCTCTATTACAATATCCTTATCGCTCTCGTTGAACTTAACAACGGTTTCAAACATCAAACGGCTTCCGTCCTGAACGAACTGACCCATAGAATGAAGATCGGTTGAGAAAGTAACAGACGCAGGGAAAAGACCTTTGTTATCCTTGCCCTCACTCTCGCCGAAAAGCTGTTTGAACCATTCGGACATCATAGTAAATCTCGGTTCATAGCTTACAAGAAGCTCTACCGACTTACCCTTGCGGTAGAATGCGTTTCTGAGAGCCGCATAGGTGTAGCAATCGTTCTTATACATATCAGGCTCGTTATAGTCAATAGCCGCTGCTGCCGCACCAGCCATGAGCTTATCAATATCAGCGCCCGCGGCGGCAATCGGGAGAAGACCGACTGCGGTAAGAACCGAGTAACGTCCTCCGACGTCGTCGGGAACAACAAAGCACTCATAGCCCTTTTCGTCGGCAAGCTGTTTAAGAGTTCCCCTTGCCTTATCGGTCGTGCAGTATATACGCTTTGCGGCTTCTTCCTCGCCGTACTGCTCTTCAAGATATTTCCTGAACACCCTGAACGCAACGGCAGGCTCGGTCGTAGTGCCTGATTTAGAAATAATATTAACCGAAACTCGCTTGCCCTCGCACATTTTAAGCATATCGGCAAGATAAGCGCCGCTTATGCTGTTACCCGCAAAGTAAATCTCGGGTGCGTTTTCGCGGAGCGAATTGTAGTAAGGTCCCTTTAAGAACTCAATCGCCGCTCGTGCGCCGAGGTAGGAACCGCCGATTCCTATAACGATAAGAATATCGGTATCAGCCTTGATTTTTGCGGCGGCGGCTTTTATGCGCGCGAATTCTTCTTTATCATAATCCGTCGGAAGATTTACCCAGCCGAGGAAATCGTTTCCGAGACCTGATTTTTCGTTTACTGTTTTGTGCGCGGCGGCAACCTGAGTTTCAAGACCTTTAAGGTCGTTTTCCCTGATAAACTGCTTTGCATAAGAATAATTAAATTTAATAGCCATTATATTCCCCTGATTCTTTATTTACTGTATTATTATTTTACATTATATTCCCGTTTTTTTCAAGACAAAATATAGATGTTCATTAAAAGTTTTCATAATATCACAATTTAAACAAACCCGTAAGCAAATTTTTAAGAACAAATCCGAATGTAATTTTATCGACGTCGCACGCCGCGGTTATTTCTATCTCGCCGATAGGCTCGCCGCCTATGCTTATATTTACGGTTCCTAAAACTTCACCTTTTTTAACGGGTGCCTTGATATTTTTGTTAAAAACAACTTCGCGTTCAACATTTTGATCCGCAGTTCTTTGCAATAGAACGTTTAGCACGCCGTCCGATTTTACCTCCGCCTTTTCGGCGGTGCCGTTTGCTATCGGAACGGTCAGACCGCTTTCAAGTCCAGAATCTATTCGGGTAAAGGTGTAATTGGCAAAGCCGTAGTCAAGGAGCTTTTTAGCGCCGTTAAATCTGTCGGGACTTGTTTCGCCCCCCATAACGACCGCGACTAACTCCATACCGTCCCTCTCGGCGGTGGCGGACAGACAGTACCCCGCGGTACTTGTCGTCCCTGTTTTAAGACCCGTCGTTCCCTTGTAGAAACGAACCAGCTTATTTGTGTTTACAAGCTCGCTCTTACCGTCACGCAGGGTATCCATCCACACGGTTGAATACTTTTTAATCAGGTCGTGTTTGATAAGCTCACAGGACATCAACGCGACATCGTGAGCTGTGGTAACGTGTCCCTCGGCGTCAAGACCCGTTGCGTTGACAAAATTGGTGTTCAACATTCCGAGTTCCTTTGCGCGGGCGTTCATCATTGCGACAAAGCCCTCCTCGCTGCCTGCGACAGCCTCGCCCAACGCCACGGTAGCGTCATTGGCGGAAGCCACAACAGCGGCTTTCAACAGGTCGTCTACCGTCATACTCTCCCCTGGTTCGAGCCATATTTGAGAACCGCCCATACTGCAAGCGTGTTCGCTTGCCGAAATAACGGTTTCAAGATCAAACATACCTTTGTCGATAGCCTCCATAACCAGGAGCAGCGACATTATTTTTGTAATAGAAGCGGGAGCCAACACCTCGTCAGAGTTGCTTTCATAAAGTATGTTGCCCGTATTCGGCTCCATGAGTATTGCGGATTTTGCCTTGATTTCAAGCGTTTGACCGATAGCGGCATTGTTTGCCGAAGTTTCTATCGGGACTTCAATATCGGAAATATCGCACTCGCTTGATACAGTCACCGCACCCTCTGCCGCCGAAACACTCATTCCGAACGTTAAGACCAAGCAGACCAATAAAGCAATTATTTTTTTCAAAACGGCACACCCCTTAATCTATAATAACTAATAGAAGGATATGCCGTTTGTTATAATTTAATAACCTAAACTCTCGCCGCAGATTATTACTAATATTCTGTTTTTAACCGTTTGCTTTGCCGAAACAAGATAGTTTGCGCAAATTCTGCGCTCGTTCATACAACCGTCTGTCATTGCGGGGTTGCTGTTCTTTTCAAGCGAAACGCAATGCCCGAGCTTTGAGCAGGGGGTATCTATCCCGAGGCGCACGCAGTTTTTCGGTGCCGCAATCTTCTTTATCCGCAAAAAGCCTTCTTTTACGTCGCTGACTATCTTATTCACACCGACTATCATCACTACCTTTTTGGGCCCGAAGCTGATTGACGAAATTCGGTTTGCGCGTCCGTCAACGTTTACAAGCTCGCCGTTTTCGGTCACGGCATTCGATGAACAGAAAAAGAAATCGCAGCCGATTGCCGCCTTAAAAGCCTTTTCCTGTTCATCAGGCGTTATACCCTGCTTTGCGCGGTCATAGAAATTATATTTTTTGTCGTTAATTATATCCCAAACCCCGCTTTCCTTTAAAGAAACGGAGCCGCCAGCGGTTATGGTACAGCCGTCGAACAGCATTTCGCCTACCTTTTTGCAAACCGCTTGCTTATCCTCGGCAAAAACAGCTTCAATGCCGTTTTTACGGAGATTTTCAATTGTTTTTTCTATTGATGACATAACTATTCCTCCATTACCCGAATTTGTAACACTATCTGTCCAACCCTTTTACAATAGTTCCGCCGCCGACCACAATATCGCCGTTATAAAACACAGCCGCCTGACCGGGGCTCGGCGCTCTTTGCGGTTCGTCGAACGTTATAATTGCCTGTGAATCACCGTAGGGCTTCAAAACCGCCGATTGTTCTGCGTGTCTGTAACGCAGTTTTGCGGTAACGCGCATTTCGGACTTCAAATCGTCAAACGGAATGT
Source organism: uncultured Eubacteriales bacterium (assembly GCA_934486755.1). Lineage (GTDB taxonomy): Bacteria > Bacillota > Clostridia > Oscillospirales > Acutalibacteraceae > UBA737. The sequence goes on from CAKSQT010000043.1 coordinate 13,564, forward strand.
AATTCAAATCGGTTATAAAAACGCTCCTGTAAAAAAGGCCGTCCTCGCCGCCGAGGGTTACGTTATTTGAAACAGGGTCCTTATCTATAACAAAAGCGGGTTTCCCGAGTGCTATTCCAAGTCCTTTTCTCTGCCCGACGGTGTATCTTATTACGCCGTTATGTTTCCCGAGAATGTTGCCGTTTTTATCAACAAAATTACCGCTCGGAGACTTGCCTGCCCTGCGTTCTATAAACGCTGCATAATCCCCGTCAGGAACGAAGCATATATCCTGACTGTCAGGCTTTGACGCATTTACAAAACCGAATTTTTCCGCAGTTTTTCTGACATCGGGCTTTGAAAGCTCTCCCAGAGGAAACAGCGTTCTTGAAAGCTGATCCTGCGTCATAGAGTACAGCACATAGGTTTGATCCTTGTTTTTATCCTGCGGACGGCGAAGCAGATACCTGCCGTTTTCATCAGTTTCGACCCGTGCGTAATGCCCCGTTGCTATTTTATCGTAACCGAGCATTTTTGCCCTTTCGAGCATATCGCCGAATTTCACACGGCGGTTACATACGATACACGGATTGGGCGTTCTGCCGTTTTCGTATTCGGATATAAAATCGTTTATAACCGAATTTTCAAAACGTTCCTTAAAATTGAAAACATAATGTTTTATTCCGAGTTTACAGCAGACCAAACGGGCGTCTTCAACATCCGACAGCGAACAGCAGGTCTTAGTCCTGCCCGCTTCATAATCCTCGCCGTCATAAAGCCTTAAAGTAACGCCGCTCACATCATATCCCGACTCCATCAAAAGCGCCGCCGCGACCGACGAATCAACGCCGCCGCTCATTCCGACCATAACTTTTTCATTTTTCATACCGTAACACCGCCTTTCGCCAACCTATAAAATTACTAAAAGAGTCGGAAACATTGTCCGACTCAGAATATTAAATAAAATCAGATAAAATCCACAGCATACGCGAAGCGGAATGTACCCACACTTCATTGTATGTAGCCTGATTGGTGCAGGGCGCATAGGGCGCGTCTTCATAGCCTTGGCAATTCATTCCGACCGCTATTTCACCTGCAACATCTGGCATAAATTCCGTAAACATATTAGGATAATCATACCCTTCGCCGTATACGAACGACCTTGAAAACGGATTGTTACCAACGACCCAGCCTATCTGCTGTTTTGCTATCTGCAAAAGCTCATCACTGTTCAGGGTCTTAGCGGCAAGCGAAATTGCCTTTGCCCTTGAAAGAATTATGCCGTAACTGCCCCTGAATTTATAGAATATGGGAATATTTCGTATGTAAATACCGTTGCCGATTTTTTCGGCATAGCGCAAATACTCATAAAAATCCTTGCCTGCCCTATCCTTTTTGTGGTCGCCCGTATAGGTAAGCGCAGGCGGAAATTCCTCAAAATAGATTGCGGCGGGGAGATATCCGTAAGGCTGTGAAAACTCGCTTAGCTTTAATATGTATTCACCGTAAATTTCCACCGCTTTAAGCCACCTATCACGGTGCGGATTGTCGGGAAGCAGTTCTATCGCCTTGCACAGTGCGGCAAGCATAACCTGCTCGTGACCCCTGTGATCGTAGTTTATAGGAACCCGTCTTTCGGAATCCTCATAGAAAAATCCGCGAATCGGAACATCCCAATCCGGCAACTCGGTTTGCTGACACATGGTTATATAATCGCAGTTTTCCGCAGCAATATCGGCATATTTTGACTCGTCCGTAATTTCAAAGAGCGACAAAGCGGCAAAAGCCGCCTGCGCTTTAAGCTGAACCAAAAAGTTTTTTTCGGTTTCATTGTTATCTGGCGAAGTAAACACCTTATAAGCGCAGTCAAAATCAGTCAACGCCGCGTCAAGACAACGTTTTGCAAGCTCGCTGTCACTTTTCGCGAACACTTTATAAGCCTCAGCCTCTGCCGAAACAGCACAGAAATTTTCAAAAGAAGCGTTTGAAGCGGGAAAATCAAATACATCCGTATTTCTGTCAAATTCATTCGTCCAAAAACTTGAAGTATTCCACACCAAACGGTATCCGTCGCCAAATCGGGTGGCAAGCAGCCATTTAAGCCCGTGGCGTGCTTCTTCATACATTTTTTCGGAAAGCTGAGGGTCGATTTTTTTCGCCGACTCACCGAAATTTAAAAAAGTATGTACCGCCTCAGCAGTATTGCAAAGACCCTGTGACAGATCGCCCGCGTCGTGCCAGCCGCCTGCCGCGCTCAGCCTTTTAACGTTTACGGGGTGAACCGTATACGCGTTCGTGTGGCATACGCCGTGTACACCCTCAACCTCTGCTCCGCAGCGCTCGTATTCAAAAAAGTTACGAAGTTTATCCGCAAGGGGCAGATAATGCGTATTACTTACAGTAAATTCGGGAGTAACAATTCCGCCGTAGCTTATTTCATAATTTCCCTGTTCGCTAAGATTTGAAAAATCAAGAACGGAGAAATTACCTTTTTCGCAGGACACCTTTTGAGCCTTGCCTTTAAAAACTGTTTCGCCGCTCTCGGAATTTATAATTTCAAATATTTCACACGGAAGCTCGGCGGCAACGGCGCGTTTTATGTCGTTCGGGGCATACCCCGAATGGCAAAACGCAATTCTGTTCGGAAA
>CAKSQT010000044.1 GCA_934486755.1 uncultured Eubacteriales bacterium
AGCGGACGAATAAGGTATGATAGTTGTCTGCGGCGGAGACGGCACCCTTAACGAGGTGATTACGGGTCTTATGCAATCGGGCATAGACTGCACATTGGGTTATATACCGTCGGGAACGCTTAACGAATGGTCGTCGGGACTTCATATTTCCCGCAACATACCTAATGCCGCAAAGGATATAGTAAACGGCAAGACAATCAGCCTTGATATAGGCAAATTCGGGGATAAATACTTCTCGTACACCGCTTCTTTCGGCGCGTTTACCGAGGCTTCCTATTCTGCCCCGCAGGACGTTAAAAACGTTCTCGGACAGGCGGCATACTTTTTTGAGGGTATAAAAAGTCTCGGCAACATACGTCCCATTCATCTGAAATTTGAATGTGAAGAAAAAACGGTCGAGGGCGATTTTCTTTTCGGCGCAGTTTCAAATTCAATGTCCATAGGCGGGATAGTAAAGTTCGACGAAGCCGTTGTAGAGCTTAACGACGGCGAGTTTGAGGTTCTTCTTATTCGCTCGCCCGACAATATTTTAAAACTGCAACCGATTATTGACGGTATTATCAAAAAAGATCTAAACCGCGACGGTATTGAATTTTTCCATACAAAAAAGATAAAGGTTACAGGCGGAGCAGACGTTTCGTGGACGCTTGACGGCGAATTTGCGCAGGGCGCCGACGAAATAACCATAACAAATCTTGCCCACGCGATACATCTTACCGTACCTAATGAGGAATGATATTACAATAGAAGTATAAAGGTTTGAGAAAGGATACAGTGGTTTTATGTTTACAAGAGACATAGGTGTCGATCTCGGCACGGCGAACACCCTCGTTTGCCTTAAAGGCAGAGGAATTATAATGAGGGAGCCGTCTGTGGTTGCCTACGATGTAAGGAACGACGCCGTTCGCGCCGTCGGAACGGAAGCAAAGGAAATGATAGGCAGAACGCCTGGTTCAATAGTTGCGGTTCGCCCCTTAAAGGACGGCGTTATTGCCGATTTCGACGTTACCGCGGCAATGCTTAAAAGGTTTATAAGACAAGCCCTTAAAGGCTCGTTCTTTTCGCGCGTCCGAATGGTTATCTGCATACCTGCGGGCGTGACCGAGGTTGAAAGCCGCGCGGTTTATGACGCCGCAAAGCAGGCGGGCGCTACCGATATTGACCTTGTTGAGGAGCCTATGGCGGCGGCTGTCGGCGCGGGTCTTCCTATTTGGGACGCGGCAGGAAGTATGGTAGTAGACATCGGCGGCGGAACAAGCGAGGTCGCGGTCATATCGCTCGGCGATATTGTTACCGCGCAGTCGATAAGAACCGCGGGCGACGATCTTGACGAATCAATAATCAACTATGTAAGACGCAAGCACAATCTTCTCATAGGCGAGCGCACCGCCGAACAAATCAAAATAGACATCGGCTCGGCGCGTCCCTACGAAAACGAGACAAGCATAGAAATAAAGGGCAGAAACTTGGTTGACGGTCTTCCGAAAAACGTTGTCATTTCTTCGGAGGAAGTGCGTTATGCTATGTCCGACACTATTGCTCAGATAATAGAAACAATCCGCTCGACGCTTGAAAAAACTCCGCCTGAATTATCCGCCGATATTATCGACAGAGGCATTACCTTAACAGGCGGCGGCGCGCTTTTAAGAGGTCTTGCGGAGCTTATAGCGGAGGAAACGGGTATGCCCGTAACCGTCGCTTCCAATCCGCTCGACTGCGTTGTTTTAGGCACCGCGAAAAGGCTTGAAGCCGACAGCGGTTTTGACAATTATGTGTTCCGCAGGGGCAAAAGATTCAGATAGTGTGACCTGTCACAACAGGTGTGAAAAGCAGGGCCGTTTCAAGCACACTGACTTTATACTATTAACGGCAGAATGGGGATAAAAACAATGCGATTTTTCTTTCGCAGCAGGCAGTTTAAAATAATGCTATCAATTATTGCGCTTGTTATCGGAATTTCGGTAATTTGCGGTATCATAGGCGGCGTTATCGCTCCGCAGGCAAATCTGCTCGGAACAATAACCGCCCCCTTCCGTTCTGCCGCAAACAAAATATCCAACAGCGTTTCCGACTTTATTTCGGCATATAAAGACGGCGAAAAATTAATGCTTGAAAACTCGGAACTGAAATCACAGCTCAACGAAATGCGCGACAGCATTGCGGACTATGACAGAAAAACCGCCGAGAACGAGTTTTATAAGAATTATCTTGAAATAAAGGACGCAAACCCCGATTTTAAATTTACCAAAGCAAGCCTTATTTCGCGTGACAGCGACGACCCCTATATGGGCTTTGTAATAAACAAGGGCTCGATGAGCGGGATCAAGGCACACGACCCCGTTATAACCGAAGCGGGCGTTGTGGGTTACGTAACCGAGGTGGGCGCTACGACCTCTAAGGTAACCACCGTTTTGAGCGCCGATCTGACAATGGGCGCGCTTGACAACCGCACGAGCGATTCGGGAATTGTAACAGGCACCGTTGAAGACGCAAAGGAAGGAAAATGCAAATTTAAAAACCTTTCGCGTTCCTGCAATGTGGCTGTGGGAGATTATGTCATCTCCTCGGGCGAGGGCATTTTCCCCGACGGACTTTTGATTGGCACCATAGAGTTCATAGGAAGCGACAAATACAACACCTCGATTTACGCTACGGTTAAACCGTTTGTAGAGCTGTCTTCAATAAGAGACGTTATGGTCATAACCGATTTTGACGGCAAAGGCGGCATATCCGTACAAGGCGGTGAGTAACGTGTTAAAATCAAAACGCCACCCGTTTACAGTACTTATAAATACAGGCATATTTATACTGCTTTTTCTTTTTCATTACTCGGTTTCAGGCAGTATCGCCATTAAAAACGCAACGCCGTTCCTGATGCTGCCTATGCTGACCGCATTTTCTATGTTTTACAGTACCTCCGCGGCATTTTGGACAGGTCTTGCTTGCGGCATAGCGGCTGACGGTATAGTAAACGGTACTAATCTTTTTTCAACAATAGTTCTGACGGTTACGGCGGTTATGACTTCGCTTATCGCACAATATCTATTTAACCGCAACATAAGAGCGGCGGCGGTGCTTTCCCTATTGGGGAACCTGTTTTATTTTTTAATGCGATGGCTTGTTTTTTATGCCTTCGGCAACGGAATAACAAACAGCGCGCTTTACCTTATGGACTATGCCCTGCCCTCTGCTCTGTACTCAACCGTTTTCATAATTCCGTTTTATTTTTTGGAAAAATATATCCATTCCAAACTCTCGGAATAACCGATTATAAAAGGAGGAAAAAAATTGCCGTTTCAAAGAAAAAGCCAAATAAAACTTACCGTGCTTTCGGTATTGCTTGTAGTTTCCTTGCTCGTATACGCGGCAAGAATGTACTCCATACAAATAGTCAACGCTAACAAATACTCCGATATGAAAGACGGCGCAACGTCGGTAAGAACCTCAGTGTTAAAGGCTCCGCGCGGCGAAATAATCGACTGCTACGGCCGACAGATAGCCATAAACCGCGACGGTTACAACATTGTCTTTAACAAGGCGTATGTGAAAGACGATATGAACGACGTCATACTCGCGCTTATAAACCTGCTCGACGCTAACGCGACCGAATGGATTGACCAGCTTCCGATAACCAAAACGGCGCCATACAGCTTTATTGAGGGCGAGTCTACCGACAAGCTAATATCAAAGCTCGAACTTGCTCACTATGCCACGGCTGACAACTGCTTTGTCAGAATGGTTGAAAAATATAAGTTGGAAAAATACTCCCAAGAGGATCAGCGAAAAATTATGGCTGTAAGGTACGGTATGGATATATCCGACTTTTCAATTTCCTATCCTTACACCTTTGCCGAGGACGTTTCGACCGAGATTATGCGCAAGGTGTCGGAATCGGGATTTCTGCTGTCGGGCGTGTCGGTCGATGTTGTTCCTTTCCGCGAATATGTTGACACCACCCTTGCCGTAAACCTTATAGGCTCGGTAGGCCCCATATATAAGGACGATTGGGAGGACTACAAGAAAAAAGGTTACTCCTTTAACGATAAGGTAGGAAAAAGCGGCATTGAAAAATGGGCGGAGGATTATTTACGAGGTACGGACGGAGAAATAACCTACCGCATTGACGCAAAGGGCAACGTAATATCAAGCTCGGTAACAAAAGAGCCTGTTTCTGGTAAAACGGTTATGCTCACGCTTGACAAAAACATTCAAAGAAAAGCGCAGGAAGCGCTTGCTACAACCATTACGGGTCTGCGTTCTACGGGCGGTACCGCCGTTGCGGGGGCCGCCGTCGCCGTTGACATCAATTCAGGCTCGGTAATATGCGCCGCGAACTATCCGACCTATGACTCCGCAACTATGGGTCAAAATTACGACGCATTGCTAAAAGACCCAAACAAGCCGCTCACCGACCGCGCTTTTCAGGGCGTTTATCCGATAGGCTCCACTATTAAGCCTGCCGTTGCAACCGCCGCTCTTGAAAACGGGCTGTATCAAAAGGGTGAAATTATCAACTGCGTTCACCAATACAAATATTTTGCGGATTATCAGCCGAAGTGTATGCACCGTCACGGTCCGATAACATTAAAAACCGCCCTTTCAAAAAGCTGTAACTACTTCTTCTTTGAACTCGGAAGACGTCTCGGCGCCGAAAAACTGACAGATTATTTCAAGCAATTCGGCCTCGGCGTTGCCACGGGCGTTGAGGTGGACGACAGCAAGGGCATACTTGTAAAACCCAGCAGCAACGGTATGGGCGGCGACACCTTGCAGTTCGCAATCGGTCAGTTAAACGCTTTCACGCCGCTCCAATTAGCCAATTATACCGCAACGCTGGCAAACGGCGGAACCCATTACAAAGCAACGCTGATAAGCAAGGTCGTTTCGTATGACCTTTCGGAGGTTTACGATGAAAAGGAACCCGAGGTTGTAAACACCATTTCAATAAGCAGTTCGACCTTGGACGCCGTAAAGGAAGGTATGCTTTCGGTTACCGAAGATGGTACGGGACGTGCCGCGCTCGGCGATTATCCGATAAAGGTCGGCGGTAAAACGGGTACTTCGCAAACCAACAACGGCGCCGACCACAGCGTGTTTATCGCGTTCGCGCCCTTTGAAAACCCGAAAATCGCTATTTCGGTCGTGCTTGAACACGGAAACTCGGGATATTCGGCAGGTTCTGTTGTAAGAAGCATACTTGACGCATACTTTATGTCGGAGGACAGCGCGTCTCCCGATACAATGCCGTTTACGGTGCTAAATTAGTATCAGTCGGCATTGACACGACCGTCTTTTTGTGTTAGAATTTTAACTGTGAATTTAGTATGAGGAGCATTGATATGGGCAAGGTTTTTGCCGTTACCTCGGGTAAGGGCGGCGTTGGAAAATCCACTGTGACTGTCGGCCTTGCCGACGCATTTTCAAGCTGCAAAAAACGCGTCCTGCTCATTGATATGGACGAGGGGCTTCGGTGCCTTGACCTGTTGCTCGGAATAGAGGACTCCCCTGTTCTTGATCTATCGGATATACTTTTGGGGCGGGAAACCGAGGAGGTTATGTATCCTGTTCCGAACAAGGAGGGACTGTTTTTAATTCCCGCGCCTATGAAAACGGGGCTTATTGATGTCTTTTCCCTTACGAAATTTGCGTCAGATGTGGCGGAAAAGTTTGATATAGTCATATTTGACTTTCCTGCGGGAATAGATTTTACATACTACACTTCACTGCCGAAGGATACTCTGTTTTTAACCGTTGCCTGTCCCGATCCCGTATCGGTGCGGGACTCTGCCGCGGTAAGCAGCGGGCTTGACAGTATCGGCTGCCGCTCAAAGCTGATTATTAACAATTTCCGCTTAAAGAGCATAAGGCACGGTCTGTTTAAGAATATTGACGAGATGATAGACAGCTCCTGCCTCCAACTTGTCGGCATAGTTCCTTACAGCGACGAGCTTACACATCTTTCGGTCAATCATACGATAAAACATTCGGGAAAAGCCTATAAAGCCTTTCTGCGAATTTCAAAACGGCTTGACGGGGAATCGGTTTCCCTGCCCAAGCCAAACAAAATATGAGGGGGATAAAATTATGACAATAGCTTTGATTGCGCACGACGCGAAAAAAGAATTAATGGTTCAATTCTGCATTGCATACTGCGGGATTTTGAGCCGCCACAATTTGGTGGCAACGGGCGCCACTGGCAAAACCGTTTCCGAAGCTACGGGACTTGATATAGTAAGGTTCTTAGGCGGTTCGCAGGGCGGCGCTCAGCAAATCGCGTCGCGTATCGGCTGTGACGAGATTGATTTATTGCTTATGTTCAGGGATCCGCTGAACCCGAAGCCGAACGAGCCCGACGAACGCGCGCTTCTGCGCCTTTGCGACGTTCACAATGTTCCTGTGGCAACGAATATAGCCACCGCCGAGGTTCTTATTCACGGTCTTGAACGCGGCGATCTTGATTGGCGCGAAATAATTAAAACTCAGAAATAGGTTTGATATAATGTCGGAAATTAACCGTGCCGTTAAAGGCACTAATGATATACTCCCAGCCGACAGCCACGATTGGCAGTTTGTTGAGGGAAAAATGCTTGAAACCGCTAATCTTTACGGTTTCAAGGAGATACGAGTTCCCGTGTTTGAGCATACCGAGGTATTTTTGCGGAGCGTGGGCGACACAACTGACGTTGTGCAGAAAGAGATGTATACGTTTGACGATAAGGGCGGACGTTCTATTACCTTACGCCCCGAATTTACCGCCGGCGTTATACGCAGTTCCATAGAAAAAGGTCTTGTGAACGGCGCTTTGCCCGTAAAGGTGTGCTACGTGGGCGGTTGCTACCGCTACGAAAAGCCTCAGGCGGGCAGACTTCGCGAATTTCACCAGTTCGGTGTTGAATGTCTGGGCGCCGCGGCTCCGAGCGCAGACGCAGAGGTTATTTCACTTGCGTCGCAAGTGCTTAAAAGCATAGGAATTGAGGATATTTCCCTTGAAATCAATTCAATAGGCTGTCCCGAATGCCGCAAGGACTATACGAATGCTTTAAAAGAGTATTTTAAGGGACATATCGACGAGCTTTGCGACACATGCAAGGACAGGCTTGAACGCAATCCTATGCGCATACTTGACTGTAAATCCCCCGTATGCTCGAAAATCGCACAGAACGCTCCCGTTGTTACGGATTATTTGTGCGACGACTGCCGCGAGCATTTTGAGTCGGTTAAGAAATATCTTACCGCGTCGGGCATAGAATACGCGGTAAATCCGCATATAGTGCGCGGACTTGACTATTATACCCGAACGGTCTTTGAATTTGTTTCGGGCGGTATAGGCGCGCAGTCTACCGTTTGCGGCGGAGGACGGTATGACGGACTTATAAAGCAAATGGGCGGTCCCGCCGTTCCCGCGCTTGGCTTCGCTATGGGAATTGAACGGCTTATGCTCGTGCTGAAAAGCCAAGGAACCGAACTGCCAGAGGGTAAGGGCTGCGACCTTTACATTGCCGCTATCGGCGAAAATGCGTCGCTCAAATCAGCCGAATATGCGGCAAATTTGAGGAATTACGGTTTCAGCGTTTTAACCGATATTTGCTCCCGCGGCGTAAAAGCACAGATGAAATATGCGGATAAAGCGGGCGCCGCGTTTACGGTAGTTTTAGGCGATAACGAGATCGCCTCAAATTCCGCCGTTATGCGAAATATGCAGACAGGCGAAGAAAAAATGATAGCACTTGACGATTTTGCCGACAGTCTTTGCAGAGAAGTATATGCCGACGCACTGTCTGCGCTGACAGATTCGCTTGTAGAATAAATTAAGAGGGTGTTTCTTTTTGAAACTTGACAGAATGGACGGTATGAAACGTACCGATTATTGCGGAAATTTAAGAAAGGAAAATATCGGCTCTAAGGTAGTCGTATGCGGCTGGATACAGCGCCAGCGCGACCTCGGCGGTCTTATATTTGCCGACCTTAGGGACAGGACGGGCATTATACAGCTTGCCTTTGATGAAAACACCGAAAAGAGCATATTTGAAAAGGCTTCCGGTCTTAAAAGTGAGTTTGTAGTTATGGCGCAGGGCGTTGTGCGTATGCGCTCGTCTGTCAATCACGATATTCCGACAGGCGACATCGAGATAGAGGTTGACTGCCTTAAAATTCTCGGTGCGGCTGAAACTCCGCCCTTTGAGATTATTGACGATACGGGGGCGAAAGAAGAGCTCCGTCTTAAATACCGTTATCTTGATCTTCGCCGTCCTACTATACAGAAAAATATTCTTATGCGCCACAAAATAGCCAAGGTAACGCGCGATTTTTTTGACGAAAACGGGTTTATTGAGATAGAAACTCCGACAATGATCAAATCCACGCCCGAGGGCGCGCGCGACTATCTTGTTCCCTCCCGCGTACATAAGGGTAAATTCTTTGCGTTGCCGCAGTCGCCGCAGATGTATAAGCAGCTGCTTATGCTTTCGGGCTTTGACAGATATATGCAGCTTGCGCGTTGCTACCGTGACGAGGATCTGCGTGCCGACCGTCAGCCTGAGTTTACTCAGGTTGACCTTGAAATGTCGTTTGTCGAAACCGAGGATGTTTACGCAATCGGCGAGGGCTATGTGAAGCGCCTTTTCAAGGACGTTTTGGGTGTTGATATTGAAACTCCCCTGCCCCGCCTTAAATATATCGACGCTATGGAGCAGTACGGTTCTGACAAGCCTGATACCCGTTTCGATATGAAGATAACCGATATATCCGATATTGTGGAGAACTGCGGATTTTCAGTATTTGCCGATACCGTGAAGAACGGCGGTACCGTAAGGGCAATCAATGCTAAGAACGCCGCTTCGGTCTACACCCGCAAGGAAATAGACAAGCTGACAGAAGAAGCAAAGGGAATCGGCGCAAAGGGCCTTGCCTTTATCCGCTGGGTTGAAGATACTCCCTCCTGCTCCTTCGCAAAATTTATGAGTGAAGACGAAATGTCGGCAATACTAAGCAGAGTATCCGCCGAAAAGGGCGACGTTGTTCTGATAGTAGCAGACAAAAAGAAGACCGTTTTATCGGTTCTCGGCGCGCTTCGTCTTACCGTTGCAAAAAGGCTTGATATAATTCCCGACAAATACAATTTCCTTTGGATTACCGAATTTCCGTTCTTTGAATACAATGAGGAAACAGGAAATTGGGACGCTATGCACCACCCGTTCACCGCTCCGCTTGACGAATGTGTTCAATACTTAAACACCGCGCCCGAAAAGGTGTTTGCAAAGGCTTACGACCTTGTGCTTAACGGTGTTGAACTTGCAAGCGGTTCAATAAGAATAACCGACCCCGAGCTTCAAAAGCATATGTTTAACGCTTTGGGTCTGAGCGACGAGGAAGCCGCAACAAAATTCGGATTCCTTGTAAACGCCTTTAAATACGGCGCTCCGCCGCACGGCGGAATGGGTATAGGTCTTGACCGAATAACAATGCTTATGACGGGCAGCGACTCTATACGCGATGTCATCGCTTTCCCGAAGGTCGCTACTTCAAGCGAGCTTATGTCGGGCGCCCCTGCCGAGGTTGACGAGGCACAGCTTCGCGACCTTGCAATAGCAGTAACCCAAAAAGAAGATTAAAAAAGTAAACGGAACACATAACGGCAGTTGTGTGTTCCGTTTTTATATAAATGCGTTGCTACTTCTTGATTGGCGTAGGAGTATCCGAAAGTCCTATAATATAATCCGCAGACAAATTATAAAAGCGGCAGAGAATTGCCAAATCTTCAATTTTAAGCTCCGCACGACCTGTTTCTATATGATTGTAGCCCTGCTGGCTCTTTTGCAAAAGTTTTCCGATTTCAGATTGCGTTAAATCACGGTCTTCGCGTATATTTCTCATTCTTGTCCTGTAATCCATATCTTATCCTCCGGATTTTATATAACCAATTTTATTTACTCATAAATTGAGTATTGACAATTACTCAAAGATTGAGTATAATTTATTTGAAATATTAAATTTCGGGGGATTAAATCAATGAAAAAAATTTTATCAGTCTTACTTATCACTTTAATTTGCTGCTCGCTTTCGGCTTGCAGTATTGAGCCGTCGCCGAAAAAAGAATCCTATGACGAGCCTTCAAGCGCGTCTCAGGAAACAAAACAAGACGATTACTCATTAAACGAAACCGCAGTTTTTAAGAACATAAAAGTCACCGCAACCGAAATAAAAGAATCTAACGGCGACGGGCTTTTCGGACCCGACGCGGGAAATGTTTTTGTCGGCATAAAATTTGTAATAGAAAATACGTCCGATGAAAGCCAATCAATAAGCAGTTTACTGCTGTTCGACCCGTATGTGGACGACGTTAAATGCGAATACTCATTCGGCGCAAACATTGATTTCGGCGACGGAACGCTTGACGGAGAGATAGCCGCGGGAAAACGAATGGAGGGCTGGTATGCCGTTGAAGTTCCTGCCAATTGGACGAAAATAGACCTTGATGTTAAATCCTCTTGGCTTTCGGGAAGTTCGGCAAGATTTGTGTTCAATAAATAGATGATATTAAAAAGAGCGTGTTATAAACACGCTCTTTTGTATTAGGCGACGGTTGACACCGTTTTTTATAAAAATATTGCTAATGTCGCTTAGGTTTGGTATAATGATTGTGTATAATGGTTTTAGTATGATTTAAGGAGATTTTATAATGGCAAATGTAATTCTGTTGGCTTATACCCCGAATCCCGAATATACCGTTGCGTCAGCGGCGAAGCTCTGTTACAGCAGTTCTACCATAACAGGTCTGATGGACAACCTTACGGAAGAAAAAGCTGCCTCCTTTGTTGATATGCTTTCCGAGATAGGCCACGAAAGCCCTATTGAACACGCATCGTTTACTTTCGGAATAGAGGGCGTTTCACGCTCGCTTTTGGCACAGATAACAAGGCACAGAATGGCGTCTTTCTCCGTAAAGAGTCAGCGTTATGTAAGAGAGGGCAGTTTTGAATATGTTACTCCCCCTGAGATAGCAGCTGACCCCGAGGCTAAAAAGCTCTATGACGAAATAATGGCGGAGGATCAGAAAAAGTATGACCGAATTGCCGAGATCCTTAAAGAAAAGCATATAAAGACCTTTTTAGCGGAGGGCAAGGACGAAAAAACCGCCGCGCGCCTCGCCGAAAAGAAAGCTATTGAAGACGCCCGTTTTGTTCTTCCTAACTCCTGCGAAACGCAGATGGTTATGACTATGAATGCGCGTTCGCTTAAAAATTTCTTCCGCATCCGTTGCTGTAAGAGGGCGCAATGGGAAATTCAGGACGTTGCAAACCAAATGCTGGCGCTTGTTTCAAAGGTTGCGCCTAACCTGTTCAAAAACGCGGGTCCCTCCTGCATAAACGGCGCCTGCTCCGAGGGTAAAATGTCCTGCGGTAAGCCTGACGAAGTAAGGAAGTTCTATAAGGAGCTTAAAAACAATGGGTAAGCTTATTGTTATCGAGGGACTTGACGGGTGCGGTAAGTCAACACAGCTTGAACTGTTGCCCGACGGTCTTAAAAAGCACGGGATCGACTGCAAAAGCGTATCGTTCCCCAACTATGACAATCCTTCAAGCACGCTTGTCAAGATGTATCTCGGCGGCGAGTTCGGCAAAAAGCCCGACGATGTAAACGCCTTTGCCGCGTCAACGTTTTTCACGGTTGACAGGTTTGCCTCATACAAGGCGGATTGGGGCAAATACTATGAAGACGGCGGCACGGTAATAGCAGGCAGATACACGACCTCCAACGCCGTTCACCAGACCTCGAAACTGCCTGAAAGCGAATGGCGGCCGTTTCTTGATTGGATATATGATTTTGAATACAACAAAATAGGAATACCGAAACCCGACAAGGTAATTTTTCTTGATATGCCTGTTGAGGTATCGCAGAAATTGCTTTCAAAGCGTTACAGCGGCGACGAAACCAAAAAGGACATTCACGAAAGCGACACCAATTATTTAAACCGTTGCCGCAAGGCGGCGGTTTACACCGCGGAATATTCGGGTTGGAACGTTGTGAACTGCGCAAAAGACGGTTCTCCGCGCCCTATAAACGAGATTGCGGACGAAATTTTAAACGAAGTACTTACTTTATACCGATAGAACGGAGGAAAAGCAATTGGTTTATGTGTTTTTAGCTGACGGATTTGAGGAATGTGAGGCGCTCGCTCCCGTTGATATTCTAAGGCGAGGCGGTATAGAGGTAACCACCGTCGGTGTCGGTTCAAGGAGCATTACGGGCGCTCACGGAATAACCGTAATGTGCGACTGCGATACAGGCAGTATTCCTGAACGCAATATAACCGCCGTCATATTGCCGGGCGGTATGCCGGGCACGCTTAATCTTGAAAAGAACGAAACCGTTATGGAATATGTGAAAACTGCGGCAAAGGAAAACCGTATAATAGGCGCTATATGCGCGGCGCCCTCTATTCTCGGGCATATCGGATTATTAAACGGCAGAAAAGCCACCTGTTTCAGCGGTTTTGAAAAGGACCTTACAGGCGCCGAGGTTGACAGTGCGCTTCCCGTTGTGACCGACGGGAACATTATCACCGCATACGGTGCGGGCGCGGCTTTTGATTTCGGTTTTGAACTGCTTGCGCTGATAACAAACGACCGCAAAAAATCACAAGAGCTAATGCGGTCAATGCGTTACAAAAATTAATTATTTTCGGAGAAACAAGATGGAAAACGAAAAGGAAAATCTTAACAACGAAAACACTTCGCAGAATGAAGAAGGATTTATAATAGGAAAAGATTTTATGGTGGATGAAGACACCGAAACAAATGAAATTCCCGAAAGAAATCCCCGCGGCAAGCACAGCCGCAAAGGCCGCAATATTGTAAAAAACACGATTTGGATACTTTCTATAATAATAGTTTCCGTCGGTATTGCTTTCGGCATAATCTTTGCAGGCGCGGACTATATGGGAATAGGCTTCGGCAGAGGAGAAAACTGCGTTATAGAAATAGAACGCGGTTCCTCCGCAAAACAGATAACCGAAAAACTGAAAGAATGCGGCGCCGTTAAATTTCCGCTTTTATTCAGGGTCTATGCGAAAGCAAAGCATTATGACAGTCAGTTTAAATACGGCGTATACAACTTTAACAACGAAGCGGGATATGACGCGCTTGCGCAAATGCTCATTGAGGAGGGCGCTGTTTCCGAAAACGTTACGGTTACCATACCCGAAATGTCAACGGTTGACGAAATAGCCGATATTCTCGAAAAAGCGGGAGTATGCACCAAAATCGACTTTATTGACGTTGTTCAAAACGGAAAATTTGACTATGATTTCATAAAAGACATACCGAGCGAAACGGTGTATTACCGCCTTGAAGGCTATCTGTTCCCCGACACATATAATTTTTATTGCTATGAGTCAAAAGAATGTGCTTATCTTGCCGTTGAAAAAATGCTCAGCGAATTAAACAGCCGCCTTACAAGCGATGTGCTTGCCAAAATCAAAAGCGGGAAATACAGCCTGCACGAGGTTATGACAATGGCGTCCATAATAGAGCTTGAAGCGGGCGGCGAGCCGAGCGAAATGAAAAACGTATCGGCGGTATTTTATAACCGCCTTGCAAGCCCCGATTTTTCAAAGCTCGAATCCTCGCCGACACAAAAATACCCCTACGGCAACGGTAAATATGACACATATAAATGTTTAGGTCTGCCGCCTGGACCGCTTTGCTCGCCGAGCGCGAACTCGATTGCCGCCGCCGTATCCCCCACCGAGAATTTTGAATACTATTACTTCGTTACCGACGCACAGATGAAGTTTTATTACAACAAGACTCTTGCACAGCACAATTCTACCATAGCAAAGCTCAAAAAGGAGAATAACTGGATTGGCGACAACTAATTATAAAATACCCGAGCTTTTATGTCCCGCGGGCGACTTTACACGCCTTAAAGCCGCGGTTGATTTCGGAGCGGACGCGGTGTACCTTGCAGGAGAGGAATTCGGAATGAGAACAGCCGCCGCCAATTTCTGCGAAGACGACCTTGAAAAAGGGATTAAATATGCTCACGAAAACGGCGTGAAGGTTCACGTTACCTGCAATACCCTGCCCCACAACGAAGAACTGCCGCGGCTGCCCGCCTTTCTTGAAGCCGTCAACGGTTTAGGGGCTGACGCGATAATTGCCGCCGACCTCGGCACGATGAGAATGGTTAAAAAATATGCGCCCGACTGCGAACTGCACGCTTCGGTTCAGTCGGGAATAGTCAATTATGAGACTGCAAATTTCCTTTATGACATCGGCGCAAAGCGCGTTGTCTTAGCACGCGAGTTATCCCTCAGCGAGATTGCGGAAATAAGGGCAAAAACGCCCGCAGACCTCGAAATTGAAGCCTTTGCGCACGGCGCTATGTGCGTTTCGTTCTCAGCAAGGTGTCTGCTTTCAAGCTATATGACAGGGCGTGACTCAAACAGGGGCGACTGCGCCCAACCCTGCCGTTGGAGCTATTCGCTTATGGAAGAAAAGCGACCTGGTCAGTACTTTAATATCACCGAAGACAGTAAGGGTACATATATCCTCAACGCCAACGACCTGTGTATGGCTCCCTATTTGGACAAAATGGCGGAATGCGGTATAGACAGCATTAAAATTGAGGGCCGCGCAAAATCACACTACTATGTGGCGGTCACGACCAACGCCTATC
>CAKSQT010000045.1 GCA_934486755.1 uncultured Eubacteriales bacterium
ACCTTGTGGTGCGCCTCATATTTGTCGCGCAAGCCTTTTAAAATCAGTATAGCGTCAGTTTCGTTCGGCTCCGACACCGTGACAGGTTGAAACCTGCGTTCAAGCGCAGAATCCTTTTCTATGTTTTTGCGGTATTCGGATATTGTCGTCGCGCCTATTAACTGAAATTCGCCCCTTGCGAGCGCGGGCTTTAAAATGTTGGCGGCGTCGGTCGAGCCCTCTGCCGAGCCTGCGCCGATAATCGTGTGAACCTCGTCAACAAAAAGTATAATGTTTTTAGACTTTGTAACCTCGTCTATCACGCTTTTTATCCGTTCTTCAAAATCGCCGCGGTATTTTGTTCCCGCAACCATACCCGTAAGGTCAAGAGCAAATACCTTTTTGCCTGCTAAAATTTCTGGCACATCGCCGTTTGCTATTTTTTGCGCAAGACCCTCCACTATCGCGGTCTTACCTACGCCTGGTTCACCGATAAGGCAAGGGTTGTTCTTAGTCCTGCGACAAAGTATTTGAATTACGCGTTCAATTTCTTTTGCCCTGCCTATCACGGGGTCGGTTTTGCCTTTTTGAGCCTGATCGGTAAGGTCTCTGCCGTATTTTTCAAGCGTTGGGGTTTTGGTTTCGCCCGACTTGCGGCTGTAACCTCCCGTGTTTGAGGACGAAGCGTCGCTATCGGGAAATCCCGTGACTTTCATAGCTTCCGACATAAGGGCGGTCGGGTCTGCGCCGAGCATAGCAATAAAACGCACGGCGTAATTGTCGCCCTCATTCAGAATACCTATAAGCAAATGTTCCGTTCCGACATATTTTTTGCCAATCTCGTTACAGCCTGCTATGGCTGTTTCTATAACCCTTTTTGCACGGGGAGTAAAATAGTCGGGTGACAGCTTTGTCGGGGTTCCGCACCCAATATTCGCTCTCATCAGTTCTTCAATGTTTTCGGCGGTTATCCCGCTCTTGTTCAGCACCGCCGCCGCAACGCCGCTGCCGACCTTCAATAACCCCAACAGCAGATGTTCGCTGCCGACATAGGTGTGACCGAGTATCTCCGCAGAGTTTATCGCCTGATTAAGAGCCTCGTTCGCCTTTGCTGTAAATCCGCTGAAATTATATTTCATAAATGTTCACCAACCTCTTATACTTAATTGCCTCCCGATAACGCCTGTCTTAGCATTGAAGCCCTGTATATATCGCTTTCAGACGGATTCATCTGCCCGAAACGCTTTATAAGCATATTCGGCTGACCTTCGATAAGCAGCTTTATGGGAGAAACGTTCACAGAGAGTATGCCCATACTTACACCGAGTTTAATCCTTGAAAGTAAATTTATCATTTCCGATGAAGACATAATTCGGCTGTTTTGAAGCAGACCCAATGCCCTGAAACACAGGTCTTCGAGCTTTATCTTATTTAAAGATTGCCGCTTTGAACGCTCTTTTTCTATTAATTGCATTGTTATTATTTTTAAGTTGTCTATTGCGCTTTTTTCGCTTATTCCGAGTGTTATCTGGTTTGAGATCTGATAGAGCGAAGCCTCGGCTCCCGAACCCTCGCCGTACATTCCTCTGACCATAAATCCTATTTTTCCTACGGAGTCGGTAACCAACGGCATTTCGCCGCTATTTTCGGTAATGGGAAGATGCAGCATTACCGAAGCGCGAAGTCCCGTACCCAGATTGGTGGGACATTCGGTTAAAAATCCTAAACCCTCGTCAAATGCGAAATCAAGCAACGACGACAGCATAGAATCTATCTCGCTTGCGGTATTGTACGCTTCTTCAAGCTGTAATCCGCCTAAGATAACCTGTATGCGTATATGGTCTTCTTCGCCTAACATAATACTTATGCTTTCATCATCGGAAATTATGATGGCGCGTTCATTGTTCTGCGAAGCAAATTCGGGGCTTATAAGATGTCTTTCAACCATTGAATAAAGCTCGGCGTCGGGTATATCCCGAACCGCAATGTATTTAAGACTTTTAGCATACGGAGTGTTGCTGTTCGTTATGGCGTCGCGCACGGTTTCAAAAAGTTTAAGGCGCTCGCTGTCACCCAACTTTTTCGGAAAAGGAATACCCTTAATGTTGCGCGCCAGACGAACCCTTGTGCTTATAGCAATATCGCTTTCAGGGGATATGTTTTCATACCAACTACTCATCTTTTTTCGCCTCCGCCTCTTTAATTTTATCGCGTATTACGGCGGCTTCCTCAAATTTTTCTTCGCTTACCAAGCGGTTAAGCTCCATTCGAAGTTCGTCGGCGGTCTCCGCTTTCGGTTTTACCATAAGCTGTTCGCGCATAGGCGTTTTGCCGATGTGCTTTGTACTGCCGTGAACGCGTTTGAGGTAGGGCAGAAGCTCTTTTTTAAATGTGTTATAGCATTCAGAGCAGCCTACGCGTCCGCTTTCCGCAATGTCTGAAAACGAGGAATTGCAAACGGGACAGCGCGTTTCGTTTGCGGTACTGTTCTGCGCCATCAAATCACCCAGCATTGACGACAGCATACCCGCTATGCTGTTTGAATAGTGGGCTGAATAACCCTCGCTTGCGGCGCAGTAGCCGCATAAATTCTTTTCGGTAACAACACCGTTTATCACAGTTCGTATATGTGTTGTAGCGTTGTTTTTTTTGCATTTGTCGCAAAGCATATAATCATTCCCTTCAAATAAGTGTGAGAAGCATATTTTTCATAAGCGCCGCCCTTAATGCGTTGCGGTTTTGCACGGGTATATGCTGCATAACGTTGCCCGATACCGCCGCAGACAGTAAAGCCGCCGTTTCATTGCTGATAATTCCCGATTCAAGACAGTTTTCAACGACAATGCGCGCTGTCATAGAATCAAGCTCGTCGCCTATTGAATTTATCAGGTGCATTAACGCGGAGGAACGGCTCAAAGCCACACGGCGTATCCGTATATATCCGCCGCCGCCGCGCCTGCTTTCTATAATATATCCGTGTTCGGGCGTAAAACGCGAGGAAAGCACGTAATTTATCTGGCTTGGTGCGCAGCCTATGGTATTGGCAAGCTCGTTTCGCTGAATTTCCGCCGTGTTTACGGAGGAGTCTTTTATCATCTGTAAAATCTCGTTTGCGATAATATCGCTCATTTTCATATTCCTGCACCCTTTCAAACAGAGATAGATTAGCGTGATTGGTTCGAGTTCTGTCACACTGGGTAAGTGATAATAATCTGAATCCGCATAAAACAGGTTGGATTTGTTACCACTTGCCTAAGTATACATCAAAAGTCAGTAAAAGTCAAATAGTAAAATTTTGAAAAATTTTCCGACCTCTGTAACACAAATAATGCGGTTGGCATAGTATGTGATGAAGACAAAAAAGGAGGTCTTTATATGTGTAATAATTGCTTCGGAGGAAACAACTGTTCTTGGATTCTTATATTAATCCTCATACTCGTTTGCTGCTGTGGTTGCGGCAACGGTAACAACGGCGGCAGCGGCTGCGGTTGTGACAACGGTTGCGGCTGCTGATAATCAGCTAAAAAGAACGCACCGCCGATTTTCGGCGGTGCGTTCTTTTTTTACAACTCTTTTTGTTCTGAATTTTCTGATGTTTGCAGTTTTTTAGCGTCGTCAACCTGTTTAAGACCCAAGTTTATAAAGTATACTATAACCAACCACGCAAGCACCGTCATAATAATCGGAACTCCGTAAAACGGAAGATTTATCGGCATATCCCATATACCGTGGAGAATGACAGGAATTAAGCAAACAAGCAAAAATCTTTTGTCGTTCAAATGCTTTTTGTTAAGCTCGTCAAAGCCTTTAACCATCATTAGAGCCGCGCCTTCGATCGCCGCCCAGGCAACGTGCCCGCCGGGGGCTAAGAATCCGCGTACCATAGTAGTGCTAAGCATAGTGGCAAGACCGTATTTCAAACCGTATCTTAAAATGTAGCCCGCGGTCTCAAAGGCGGCAAATCCCGCACCGACAGCGGCGCCTATAAGCAAGCCGTTAAGAATATATTTGCATTTTTTATCGCGGAAAAGGAATAAGGCAACTATTACCGCTTTTGCGGTTTCTTCAATAAGACCTACCATTAAAGCACCCGTATAGGTAGATATGTCTGTATTTAAGTCGAGTTCAAAGAACAAAATTGCGGTAATAAGCGAAAGCGCACCGCCCATAATAAAGTATTCGATTACTCTGTAAAACGGTATATTTTTAAATACGTTTATTTCAAAGAAGAAAATAAGAACCGTAATAGGCATAGCAAATGCGCCGAGCATTACCATAGCAGGCAAAAAGTTATCGTTGCTGTATGTTATAAAACCGATACGCGTCGGGATATACGCAATGAGGAAAAATATAAATATCCGCAGATATACCCAAGCGCCTGCTTTTTTCGGGTTTATACTGTTAATATCAGGGGTCGTTTTGTCGGTTCCGCAGACAAATACATTGTCAAGGTCTTCGGTTGTATGTTTCTTAAACGTTCCTTTGAAAAGGTCCTTAAACGAAACATAGTTTTCGGATTTTTCGCCCGTGATTTTGTCAAGATTTTCGGTCAAAATGCTGTTGGCGGTCTTCTTGCGCAGCGGACAGCCACATTCGGGACATACAAAATCCGTTTCGCTTACCTCCTTGCCGCAATCGGGGCAGAGGTGGACCTCGTTTTTATATCCGCAGTGCGGACAGGTTGAGGCGTTCGAGGATATTTCCTCGCCGCACTCCTTGCATTTTATTAAAGCCATACTATCTACCTACCTTTAAAGTATTAAACATCACGCGCACCATATCGTTGATATATTGTTGGTTTGTGTTTTCTTCACGCGTTCCGATTGTAAATATCTTGCCGTTTATAACGGTTGCATACCTGTTGTCAACAACAAAGTGACCGTTTGCGGTATATGTATACTGAATACCGAATACATCGTAACTTCCCAAAGTACCCTCAACAAGATTAATGGTAATATTAACATCGTTGTAGACCTGACGAAGCTCGTCGGTAAATGCGTTTAAAAACTGAACGGCATTATTGTAATTGCTGTTCCAGCCGAGAACGACATACGGTATAAGCGCGCCGTCGTTGTCAATGTTTGCGCCGACGTAGGTTATATTACCGTCCCAATACGTGCCGTAGGAACTCGGTATTTCGTATTGAGCGCCGAGATTTGTGTCGTTATACACAACATAACCTTGGTTTGTGCCAGGCGTTGTGCTGGGGGTTGAACTCGGTGAAGTGCCCGAAGGCTGGGCGGTTGACGAGGTATCGGACTGTGTTGACGGGGCGGTAGCGGGGCTTTGAGTGTCGCCTCCGTTTGAAGCGTTGCGCTGATTAAGCATATAAAAACCGACCACAACAACAAGCAGACCGAGTATTATGTATTTATAGTCGACCTTGCCTTTGAATTTCTTTTCCTTTTTGGGTGTTTCTTCCGTTTTCTTTAATTCATATCCGCATTTAGGACATTTCTCAGCCTGATCGCTGATGTCGCTGTTACATTCGGGACATTTCATAAGTGCCATAAATTTCTCTCCTATCAAGCAGTATGGTAATCGAGTGATTATCCTCGGAAAAATTATAACATAGTTATCTCCGTAAATGAGTAAAATTTCCGATTTGGCATTAGCCAAATCGGAAATCGTGACTAAATTTTTCCAAATCAACAGTTAAAAGAAACACGTCTTCGCCATATTTTACGGCGAAGACGCTTAATTACATTAAATCCTTTATTGTTATACCGCTGAAAAAATCGTCGATCAAGCGGTACAGCTTTTCCCACATAGGGAGGGTATTGCATTTTCCAGCACGCGGGCAGGTATTCGGCGAACCTTCAAGGCAGGAAACGGGAGCAAGGGAGCCTTCGGTTAATTTCAGAATATCTGAAATTCGGTATTCCTCAGGCTTTTTGTTGAGTTTGTATCCGCCGCCTTTGCCGTGCAGACCCGTAACATAGTCGGCTTTTGAAAGTATCCCGACTATGCTTTCGAGATATTTAAGCGATATTTCCTGACGTTCGGCAATATCTTTCAAGGGTACAAAACCGTCTTCGCTGTGCTGGGCTAAGTCGATCATCATACGTATAGCGTATCTGCCCTTGGTTGAGATCATCATTTTACCCATGAGCTTACTCGGCGAAAAGCGCGGTTGAAAGGTAACGGTCACCCGAATCGGGAAGAAGAACAACTATTGTTTTACCCTCGTTTTCGGGGCGTTTTGCAAGTTCAACCGCGGCATAGAGCGCGGCGCCTGATGAAATACCTACCAAAACACCTTCGCGGCTACCTATTTCTCTGCCGAATTTGAACGCGTCGTCATCGGAAACGGCTATAATTTCATCATAAGCCTTTGTGTTAAGAACGTCGGGTACAAAGCCTGCGCCGATACCCTGAATTTTGTGAGAGCCTGCAACGCCTGTTGAAAGTACGGCAGAGGTAGCGGGTTCAACAGCTACGACCTTAACATCGGGTTTTACCGATTTAAGATATTCGCCGACGCCAGTTACGGTTCCGCCTGTTCCTACGCCCGCAACAAAAATGTCAACCTTGCCGTCTGTATCGTTGTATATTTCGGGTCCCGTAGACTCACGGTGTGCTTTCGGGTTGGCGGGATTTACAAACTGTCCCGCAATAAAGCTGTTCGGAATTTCCTTTGAAAGTTCTTCGGCTTTTGCTATTGCGCCTTTCATACCCTTTGAACCGTCAGACAGCACAAGCTCAGCACCGTATGCTTTCATCAGCTTGCGGCGTTCGACCGACATAGTTTCGGGCATTACTATAATTATTCTGTATCCTCTTGCGGCGGCAACCGAAGCAAGACCGATTCCCGTATTGCCAGATGTCGGCTCTATAATAACGCTGTCCTTGGTGAGTTTGCCCGATTTCTCGGCTTCATCAAGCATAGCCTTTGCTATTCTGTCCTTTACCGAGCCTGCGGGATTGAAGTATTCCAGCTTTGCAAGCACGGTAGCCTTTAAACCGTGCGCTTCTTCAATATGTCTGAGTTCCAAAAGCGGGGTAGAGCCTATTAATTCATCTGCGGATTTATATATTTTTGACATAACAGTATCCTTCTTTCGTTTATTTAACCAAGTCAAAGCCGTGCTGTAAATCGGCTATAATGTCGTCGATGTGTTCGGTTCCGATAGAGAGCCTTACTGTATTCGGTTTAATGCCCGCGTTCAAAAGCTCCTGCTCGGACAACTGTGAATGGGTGGTTGACGCAGGGTGGATAACGAGCGATTTAACATCGGCAACGTTGGCAAGGAGTGAGAAAAGTTCAAGACTTTCGGTGAACTTCTTTGCCTTTGCGGCGTCGCCCTTTATTTCAAAGGTGAATATCGGCGCGGCTCCGTTCGGGAAGTATTTGTCGTAAAGCTCCTTTTCTTTGCCGACCGCAAGCGACGGGTGGTTTACTTTTTCTACATCGGGGTGATTTTTTAAGAATTCAACCACTTTCAACGCATTTTCAACGTGTCTTTCAACACGGAGCGATAATGTTTCGAGTCCCTGCAAAAGAAGGAATGAGTTAAACGGCGATATTGTTGCGCCCTGATCTCTCATAAGGGTGGTGCGGATCTTCAAAATATAAGCAAGATTTCCGCAAGCCTCAGAGAATACCACGCCGTGGTAGGACGGGTTCGGTTTTGAAATTCCGGGGAACTTGTCGTTAGCTGCCCAGTCAAATTTGCCCGAATCGACTATAACGCCGCCCATTACCGTGCCGTGTCCGCCGATAAACTTCGTAGCGGAGTGAACCACAACGTCGGCGCCGTGCTCGATAGGTCTTAAAAGATAGGGCGTTGCGAAAGTATTATCAACTATAAGCGGAATACCGTGACGGTGCGCTATTTCGGCAACCGCCTCAATATTAAGAACGTCGGAATTTGGATTTCCGAGCGTTTCGGCGTATATGAGCTTTGTGTTCGGTTTTATCGCCTTTTCAAAGTTTTCGGGGTCCTTCTGGTCAACGAACGTTGTTTCAACACCTTGGTCTTTAAGCGTGTGCGCAAACAGGTTGTATGTTCCGCCGTAGAGATTTTCAGCAGATACAATGTGATCGCCCGCCGTTGCGATGTTCTGAACGGCATAGGTTATAGCCGCCGAACCCGAAGCGGTAGCAAGCGCCGCGGCGCCGCCTTCAAGCGCGGCAATACGCTTTTCAAACACGTCGGAAGTCGGGTTCATAAGTCTTGTATATATGTTGCCGCCTTCGGTAAGACCGAAACGGCCGGCTGCCTGTGCGGAATCTTTAAATACATAGGAAGTAGTGGCATAAATCGGTACTGCGCGTGCGTCTGTCGCGGGATCGGGAGTTTCCTGACCTACGTGTACCTGTAATGTTTCAAATTTATAGTTGCTCATTGTTATTTCTCCGTTCTTTTTAATTGTTTTGTTTGTTTTTTAAAATCAACAACAGCAACACATTCGTCCAAAACGAAAATTAAATCTGACAAGTTTAACAAAAGAATTGATTTGCATTTTCAACCCACCAATCTGATATGTTGATAGGATTATAGCACATTTTTCCTACCGAGTCAATAGGAAATTGAAAATTTTTTATTTTTCACAGCAAATAGTCTATCAGAATAGTATATGAATAGAAAAATAAATTTAGGAGCAAGGATATGTTTGGATTGGATTGTCTCGGCGTGGGCAAGAGTGCTGTTGTGAAGCAACTCAATGCCGACGGCAGTATGCGCCGCAGACTGCTTGATATAGGACTTATAGAAAATACCGTTGTAGAATGTGTTGGGATAAGCCCAGCGGGAGATCCGCACGCTTTTTTAATAAGGGGAGCGGTTATAGCGATAAGAAAACAAGACTGTGAAAAAATATTAGTTTCACCGAAAGGGGACGGCAACGATGGGTCTGACTAACAGCTCGATAGGCACCAACGCCATTGCAGGCGATCTTATTATAAATAAACATTCCGACAGCGATAAGACCGTTGCGCTTGCGGGGAACCCCAACGTCGGGAAAAGCACGGTCTTTAACGGTCTTACAGGTATGAATCAGCATACGGGAAATTGGCCTGGGAAAACCGTAACAAATGCACAGGGGCGATGCTCTACCGATAAAAATTCTTATATAATGGTTGATATTCCGGGGACTTATTCGCTTATGGCACATTCGGCAGAGGAGGAGGTTGCACGGAATTTTATATGCTTCGGCAACCCCGACGCGGTTGTCGTGGTCTGCGACGCCACCTGTCTTGAACGCAATCTTAATTTGGTCCTTCAAACAATAGAAATCTCAAAACGCGTGATAGTTTGTGTAAATTTGCTTGATGAAGCCAAAAGAAAACACATAACTGTTGATTTAAAAAGACTGTCTGCGGATCTTGGCGTTCCGACGGTGGGAATTGTTGCCCGAAAAAAGAAAAGCATAAAAAAGCTTCTTGAAACTATGGATTCGTCAATTGATAAAGCAACAGACCGCGAACCGTACAAGGTCAGGTATCCCGATGTTATAGAAGAAGCCGTTGCGGCACTGCAACCTACGGTAGAAAAGGCACTTCCGTGCGAGATAGACAGCCGTTGGCTAAGCCTTAAATTGCTTGATGACGACGAAACTCTGAAAGCGGAAATGGAAAAGTATTTCGGCACCGAAGCTCTTGAAAATAAAGAGCTTAAAAATGCGGTGGAAAAGGCAAAAAATATACTTTATAACGGCGGGGTAAGGGATAACCGATTAAAGGATATGATAGTATCCGCGGTGGTAGTATCGGCTGAACGGATAGCAAAAAACGCCGTTACATACCAAAGGGAAAAATACAGCGGTTCCGACAGAAAAATTGACCGACTGCTTACAAGCAAGTGGTTCGGGTATCCCGTAATGCTGCTTATGGTGGCGCTTATATTTTGGATTACTATAACGGGCGCAAACTACCCTTCCGAATGGCTTTCGCGCGGTTTATTCTATATTCAGGACCGACTCAGCAACCTGTTTCATTTTTTAAACGCGCCCGAATGGCTGCACGGCGCGCTTGTTTTGGGAGTTTACCGCGTGCTTGCTTGGGTTGTGTCGGTAATGCTGCCGCCTATGGCGATATTTTTCCCGCTGTTCACGCTGCTTGAAGACGCAGGCTATCTGCCGAGGGTCGCCTATATGCTTGACCGACCTTTCAAGTGCTGTAATGCCTGCGGAAAGCAGTCGCTTTCCATGTGTATGGGATTCGGCTGTAACGCCGCGGGAGTGGTCGGGTGCCGCATTATAGACTCTCCCCGCGAGCGTTTGCTTGCGATACTTACAAACAATTTTGTTCCCTGTAACGGACGGTTTCCGACCCTTATCGCCATTATAACTATGTTTTTTATCGGCACGTCGGGAAGCGCCGCAAAAACGCTTCTTTCAACGCTGCTTCTTACCCTTGTTATCGTTTTCGCAGTTGTTATGACCTTTTTAACTACCTTTTTACTCTCTAAAACCGTTTTAAAGGGTATGCCGTCTTCGTTTACATTGGAGCTTCCGCCTTACAGGCGCCCGCAGTTCGGAAAGGTGATAGTAAGATCGGTCTTCGACAGAACGCTGTTTGTTCTCGGACGCGCGGCGGCTGTTGCCGCGCCTGCGGGTCTTGTTATCTGGCTTATGGCAAATGTAAAGGCAAATAACACAAGCCTTTTGAGCCTGTGCAGCGGATTTCTCGATCCGTTTGCGCGTTTTATCGGTCTTGACGGCGTTATACTTATGGCGTTTATTTTGGGATTTCCCGCAAACGAAATAGTAATACCGATAATAATTATGGCGTATACCGCCACAGGCACTCTTAACGATATAAGCGATATAACGCTTTTAAAGCAGGTATTTGTTGATAACGGCTGGACGTGGCTTACCGCCGTAAACGTAATTATGTTTTCACTTATGCATTGGCCGTGTTCAACAACGCTTATGACGGTTAAAAAGGAAACGGGCAGTCTTAAATGGACTTTTGCCGCAGCACTCATACCAACTGCCGCGGGCATAGCCGCCTGTTTTCTGCTGACAACCGCCGCGCGCGGTATAGGAGGATTGTTATGAAAAAGATATTTAAGTCAGCTTTTACAGCTGTTATTCTGTCGGTTGTTTTTGCGGTTAATGTATCCGCAATTGTCCCTTATCAGGGTGAGATTTATAACGGCATAGACGTAAGCTCATATCAGGGCAGTATTAATTTTGAAAATGTTAAAAGCTCGGGGTATACACACGTTTATATAAGGGCGGGGTCTGGCGACGGTTTTACCGATTCATACTTTTTGCAGAATTACGAGCGGGCAAAAAACGCGGGTATGAAAATAGGATTTTATTATTTCGTAACCGCAAGAAGCGTAGACGAGGCGGCAGTTCAGGCACAGCGTTTTTGGGGTTTAATATCCGATAAAAAATTTGATATGCGCCCCGCGATGGACTTTGAGGAGTTCGGCAGTCTTTCGCGTGATGAAATAAACGCTGTGGCAAGGTCGTTTCTTGAAACGCTGCACCGTTTAAGCGGCGTAAGACCGTCGGTTTACAGCGATTATTACAATACGGTTGAAGTTTGGAACAACGATATGTCGGAGTATCCTCTGTGGGTTGCCGATTATAACGGCAGTGTAAATCCGCCGAGCAGTCGGGTGTGGCAGTATTGGTCGGCTTTTCAGTATAGCGACAGGGGCAATGTTCTCGGCATAGACGGATATGTTGACCTTGACCGATACACCGACGCGCAGTCAGTAAGCTATGATCCCGAAAATACCGAAAACACCGCGGGATTTATAACATATACCGTTGTGCGCGGTGATACATTGTCGGAAATTGCCCAAAGGTTCGGCACTACGGTAGGCGCTCTTGCCGCCGAAAACGGCATAAAAAATCCTAACCTTATATATGCCGGTCAGGTGCTTAAAATTAATTCGTCTGGTTCACAGCAAAGCGCAAATATACAGTACCGCATAAAACGCGGCGATACGCTTTCCGAAATTGCCGTGAGGTATAACACTACCGTAAATGCAATCGCAAACGCGAATAATATTAAAAATCCTAACCTTATATACGCGGGAGAGGTTATAACAATACCGTCAGGATCCTCAGGCGGCGCGCCGCAAGCGGCGGTATACTACACGGTAAGAAGCGGAGATACCCTGTGGGCGATAGCAAACAGGTACGGAACTACCGTCGCAAAAATCGACGCAGATAACAATATTAAAAACCCAAATCTTATATACGTCGGCGAGGTTATAAAGATTAACTAATAGGTGCTTGAAAAAAAACGCCCCTTATAGTATAATAAATTGATATTTATTATGGGGAGTTTTGTAGTTTGTTTTCTGTCAGAGGTGACATTTCATATCCAGCCGAGCAGGTTTCCTATTGCGAAAGGGTGAGGGCGCTGCTTGCTTCGCGGTGTGACGGTATTCCGCTTGCCTGCGTTATAACCTACGGGTGCCAGCAAAACGTCAGCGATTCCGAACGCATAAAGGGTATGCTTGCCAATATGGGCTACGGGTTTACCGAAGACCCTTCGCAGGCTGATTTCATACTTTATAACACCTGCGCCGTCCGCGGCCACGCGGAGGATAGGGTCTACGGCAATATCGGCGCTATGAAAAAATACAAGCGCGCTGGCAGAGGCGTTCTGCTCGCGGTCTGCGGCTGTATGGTTCAGCAGGAACAGGTTGCCGAACGCATAAAGAAAAGCTACCCTTATGTGGATATTGTTTTCGGAACTCACGTTCAGCACAGGCTTGCCGAGTTTATTTATAAACGTCTAAGCGGTTCGGGACGTATATTTGAACTGTCCGACAGCAAGGATATTATAGAGGATATTCCGATAAGGCGCGACGGTACGTTTAAAGGCTGGCTGCCTATAATGTACGGCTGCAACAATTTCTGCACCTACTGTATAGTTCCGTATGTCCGCGGCAGGGAACGCTCCCGCGAGCCCGAGCGCATTATTGAAGAGGCCCGTCAGATGGTCGCGGCTGGCTATAAGGATATAACTCTGCTCGGACAGAATGTTAATTCCTACGGCAAAGGTCTTGAATGTGAAATAAATTTCGCACAGCTTTTAAGAAAACTCAATGATATAGAGGGCGATTTCCGCATAAGGTTTATGACCTCGCACCCGAAGGACTGTACCGACGAATTGCTTGACGCGATGCGCGACTGCGATAAAGTCAGCCGTCATCTTCATCTTCCGTTCCAAAGCGGGAGCGACAGGATACTTAAACTTATGAACCGCCATTATGACAGGCAGGGCTATCTGCGGCTTATAGAAAAAGCGCGCTCGCGTATGCCTGATATTGCTCTTACAAGTGATATAATAGTAGGCTTCCCAGGCGAAACGTATGAGGATTTTAAACAAACGTTAAGCCTTGTTGAAGAAGTGAAGTTCTCGTCCCTCTTTACCTTTATCTACTCACCGCGCGAGGGAACTCCCGCGGCGGCTATGGACGATCCTATAAGCCGCGAAGAAAAGGGCAGATGGTTTAGCGAACTGTTGATAGCGCAGGAAAAAATAGCAAAGGAAAACGGTGCGGCGGCGGTCGGGAAGACGGTTCGCGTGCTGTGCGACGATTACGGCAGCGCCGACGGATTTATGTCTGGTCACACGCGCGGTACTGCCACGGTTGAGTTCGCGGCGGACAAGTCTTTGCTCGGCAATTTCTGCGATGTCCGAATTGATTCATACACAAATTCTCTTAAAGGGACTTTAATTAAATAAA
The DNA here is from genome assembly GCA_934486755.1 of uncultured Eubacteriales bacterium. GTDB lineage: Bacteria > Bacillota > Clostridia > Oscillospirales > Acutalibacteraceae > UBA737. Next base: position 13,647 of record CAKSQT010000045.1, read on the forward strand.
CGAAAGGGTTATGAAAATGAACGTTATTGAAATGGCAAGAAAATTAGGAGCTGAAATTCAGAAGGACGAGCGTTATATCCGCTATGCGAAAGCAAGGCTCGAAAACGATAATAATGAATCCCTCCAAAACCTTATAGGTGAGTTTAACATTACAAGAATGCAGCTTGACAGCGAGCTTAATTCGGAAAATAAGAGCGACGATAAGGTGCGCGAGCTTAACGAAAAGCTCCGCTCGGTTTACAGTGAAGTAATGTCCTGCGGGTCTATGGTTGAATACAATACCGCAAAGGCGGAGGTTGATAGTATGCTTAACGACGTAAACGCCATAATAGGTATGTGCGTTGCGGGCGAGGATCCCGAAACCTGCGAAATAAGCGATCATCAGTGCAGCGGCAGTTGTTCAAGCTGCGGCGGCTGTCATTAATTCTTTTGCGTTTAATAAATTGAAAGGAAGTACAAAATGGCTGAGTTTTCTCCTATGATGCAGCAGTATATGCGAATAAAAGAGCAGTATAAAGACAGTATTCTGTTTTTCAGACTGGGCGATTTTTATGAGATGTTTTTTGACGACGCAAAAATCGCGTCGGAGGAACTCGACCTTGTGCTTACTGGAAAGGTGTGCGGTCAGGAGG
>CAKSQT010000046.1 GCA_934486755.1 uncultured Eubacteriales bacterium
CTACCAGGCTGCTCCACTCCGCGATATTTAAGGCACCGTTTTTTCGGTGCCTTATTATTATACACTAAAACAGAGTTATTTGCAAGTGTTTTTTTAAAAAAATCAAAAAACTATTCTGCCGTATCTCTCATAGCGTTAAGTTTGTCGATACATTCAGAACATACTGTGTAGCCGTTAAATTCTACGCTGTCGGTCAAAGAGTCGCAAAAAATGCAGGTAGGTCTGTATTTTTTAAGAATGACCTCATCGCCGTCCATATAAATTTCAAAGCTGTCAATGTCATTCTCAACCTGCAACTGCTTCCGTATTTCTTTGGGTATTACCACACGTCCCATTTTGTCAACTGCCCTTACCATACCGGTTGATTTCATACAAATCTACCTCCTTATTGATTTTGATATTAAATAAGGCTTTGCTGAAATTATTATAATAAAAACGTTAAAAAAAGTAAATATTTGTAAATTAAATGCGTAAAAAATCACACAAAGATAGTTAAAAATCAATCAATTTGCCAATTAATGGGAGTTAAACCCGCTTCCGCGAGCAACTTATTTGTCTTGGAAAAGTGTCGGCAACCGATAAAACCGCGGCTTGCGGATAGGGGACTTGGGTGTACCGTTATAAGTTTTTTATGTATGGGATTTGTGATAAGCCTGCCTTTTTGCTCGGCGTTTGCTCCCCATAAAAGAAATACAACAGGGGTCTGCTTATTGTTGAGTTCTGATATGACCCTGTCGGTAAATATTTCCCATCCCTTACCTTTGTGGCTGTTGGGACAGCCTTCGCGCACGGTAAGCACGGTGTTTAGCAGAAGTATGCCCTGCTTTGCCCAAGAGGTAAGCTCGCCGTGGGGAGGTATTATAAACCCGACGTCGTCGTGCAGCTCCTTATATATGTTCCGCAGTGACGGCGGAACGGCAACGCCTTTTTTCACCGAAAAGCAAAGACCGTGCGCCTGACCCGCGCCGTGATAAGGGTCCTGACCGATTATAACGACCTTAGTATCGGCGAAAGACGTGTATTTAAGCGCATTGAAAATATCATACATATTCGGGTATATGCGTTTTGAGGAGTATTCCGACTTTAAAAAATCGTGTAATTGACGGTAATAAGGTTTCTGCCATTCGTCGGCGAGAATCGTATCCCAGTCATTCCCTAAATTAACCATAAAATCCTCCGTCTATTTCACGAGCCGCGCCCACAGCAGCGTGGCGATTTGAAGCGGTATACCCGCCAGCATAAGCACCCATATATTAAACTGCATAAATTGAATACAAAAGCACAGGAGTATCGACCAAAACAACAGAGAAACAAAGACAAAAGTAAGCATTTTCTTGCCCCATATTGCGTTGAAAACTATTGACACTATAAAGGAGGCAGGCAGCGCCCAGCAATAGAATATCCAAAAGCTCTTTCCGCCGAAAATACTAAAAGCTATGTAGAATACAGTTGCTGTAAGCCAGACGACAAGCACCGAAAGCAATGAAATTATAAAATGCTTACGGCCTAATTGTTTGTCGTTAATTTTAGGAGCTTTCTTGTGATCTTCACCTACAAGATAATCAAGACTTACGCCGTACAGCTTGCTGATCTTATATAAAACCTCGATTCCTGGCAGGGACTCGCCCTGCTCCCATTTTGACACCGCCTTGTCGGAATAATTGAGTTTTTCAGCAAGTTCAAGCTGTGTAAGTTTGTTCTTTTTGCGTAACTCCGCAAGATTTTTTGCAACAACAAAATTCAAATTATCCATATTTGAATTATAGCATACAAAATGAAAATAGTCAATTCGGACTTGCAGTAATAAAGGTAATTCTATTGCGGGTGGAGTGTTTCCGAACTGCTCTACCGTAATATTTTTTAAATTATAGCCGCAAATTTTTTTATAGATTGTAAACCTGCCGAGGCGGTACTATAATTCCCATTGTGATGTAAGAAAGGGGAGGCGGTTAATATAAAAAAAGAAATGTTTTATTCTGACGAAAGCAACGACGATTTTGCGGGAGTCAAACGCGAAACGATTTCGGTCGGTTCGGATTTTAAGTACCGTACTGATAATCCCTTTTGGCATCTTGCCGAGTTTTTCGTTTATAACATAATAATGCGCCCGTTTGCGGCGGCTTACTGCCTTTTTAAATTCGGCATACGCTTTAAAGGCGCGGAAAGATTAAAACCTTTTAAAAAGAGCGGATATTTTCTTTACGGAAACCACACGCAAATTCCAGGCGACGCTTTTATTGCTAATATGCTTACGTTCCCTCAAAAACCTTATTTTATCGTCCACCCCGATAACGTATCCCTTAAAGGGACAAAGAACATAATGCAAATGTTAGGGGCGGTTCCGCTCCCGAATGAGGCGTCGGGATACAGGGGATTTTTGTCCGCTGTTAAATATTACTGCGATAACGGCAATGCTGTCGTGATTTATCCCGAAGCGCATATCTGGCCTTACTATACGGGAATAAGACCGTTTAAAAACGGTTCGTTTAAATATCCCGTAAAATTCGGACTTCCGCTTTTCGGGTTTACGGTTACGTACCAAAAACGAAGATATAGGAAAGCACCGAAAGTAACGGTCTTTATTGACGGTCCCTTTTATCCCAATGAAAAACTAAGCCCGAAAGAAAACGAAAAGTTTTTAGAACAGGCGGTGCGCACTGCTATGCTCAGCCACCGCGGCGAAAACACATGTGAATTTATTAAGTATACGAAGGCTGATAGAAATGAACCTGCTGTATTGCTCGAACAGTAACGGCTTTGACGGAATAATGATAAGTCTGCTATCCGTAACAAATCACACCGAGGAAAACATAAACGTTATTATACTTACTATGGATCTAAGCGAACAGGACCCGTCGCATACGCCTATAACGGACGGGCAGAAAAGAACCCTCCAAAATATTTTAAGCGATAAGAAAAACGGCGGCACGGTTTCGGTGATAGATTGCACCGAGCTTTTCAAAAATAACGTTGAAAAAGACAACCCTAATATGGAATCTTTTTATACGCCTTACTGTATGCTAAGGCTCGTAGCCGATCTTGTTCCCGATATGCCCGATAAGGTTTTGTATCTCGATACCGACACGGTGGCGTTTAAGAATATATCGGAGCTGTATAACACGGATATGACAGATTATGAGTTAGGCGCCGTTGAAGACTACCTCGGACGGTGGTTTAAGTACATAGGATACATAAATTCGGGTGTTTTATTGATGAATGTAAAAAAAATACGTGAAACAGGACTTTTCGAGCGAACAAGGCAGCGCTGCAAAAGCCGAAAAAGCTGGTTCCCCGATCAGGACGCAATTAATGCAGAAATGCGTTATGTGATTATGCTGCCCGAGCGATACAATTCGCAGCGGTGGCTTAAAAGCAACACGGTAATAAGGCATTTTTGCAAGTCTATAAGGTGGTTCCCGTTTTACCATACGGTGAATGTTAAACCGTGGCAAATAAATGAAGTGCATAGTGTTCTTAAAATAACCGCGCTTGACGGTATTTTTGCGGAGTACCAGAGCTATAAGAAAGGAATGTATTGATTTGGAAAAACTATTCTCTTTAACACAGTTTTTAATTATCTTTGTAACGGTTGCCTTTGAGGTATTATATATGCCGCGGCTTCGATGCTGGTTACAGCCGCTTAAAAAACAGAAACGGATATATTCTAAGAAAAAGAACAGGCTTGCGATTATAATTCCTGCAAGGAATGAAAGCAAGGCAATTGCCCCGCTCTTTGCGAGCATAGAAAAACAAACGTACCCACGCGAGTGTTTTGATTTTTTCGTGCCAGTAAAAGAACCCGACGACCCGACCGTTAAAATGACCGAAAAGGCAGGAGGAACGGCTTACGTAATACCCGAACAAAAATGCAAGGGCGACGCGCTTGATATATCAATAAGGCGCATACTGAAAGAAACGCCCGATAAATATGACGCTTTTATAGTGGTTGACGCCGACTGCGTACTTGACGAACGCTTTTTAGAGGAAATGAACAACTCGCTTGCAAGCGGAGCAAAGGTGGTCTGCGCTAAAAAGATCGTTAAAAACTATTTAAGCGAATCCGATAACGCAAACTCTGTATGGAGCGCGTGCAACGGGCTTATATGGTCTATGATAGACGATCTCGGAAACAGGTATAAATCCGATCACGGCATAACAATTATGACAATAGGCACGGGACTTATGCTGAAAGCCGACTTTATAAAGGAACTCGGCGGTTGGCCCTACCGTGAAACGCTCACCGAGGATATTGAGCTTATGTATGACTGTATGTACCGCGATGTCAAAACGTTCTATTATTCGCCTGCGGTTATATATGTTGAGGAGTCAACCAGCTTAAATGTTACAAACAAGCGCCGAACAAGGTGGCTTACGGGAGTTGTCGACAGTAAGCGGATATACGGTTCAAGAATAAGATCAAAGATCAGTTCCCCTAAGGGAGCGGTCAATTATTACTATACTACCGCGCTGTCGCGCGTTTATTGGTTTATCGGTTTTCTTTCGGCGGTTTTCTGTGTTAATTTGACGCTTTCCGCGCTTATGCTTGTCTGCGGAAATCACCTTTGGAAAACGGCTTTTGCGCTTGCCGCCGAGTGTTTTCTCACGGTATACGCCGCATTTTTCGTTCTATCGCTTGCCTGCCTTATAACCGACCGAAAGAATATAAAACTCAGTTTCGGCAAAAAGGTTCTGGTTCTGCTTGTTCACCCGATGTTCTATATGGGTTATATCCCGATAATAGCAAGGGCGTTGTTCTGTCGTTCAAACAAAGGTTGGGAAGTAATAGACAGAATGGATTTTGCCGATATGGAGGGAGAAGCAAGTGACCAGGAAACAGGTAGTAAAGGAAATATCGCGCTGTGAGAAAAACCGCGAATTTGATAAACACGTTGACCCTGTCAACTATGACATTGTTATAAAGGTTGATAAGGATTACCATTATTATAAAAAAGGCTTTGAACGGGTAAAATACGCGCTTGAAAACATTTTTATCGTAAAGCCGTATACCCGTTGGATAAACAGGTGTAAATGCCATACTAAGGTTATAGGCAAAGAGAATTTAAAAGGGATAGGCGCCGCCGTGCTGACCTGCAACCACGTATATATGTTTGACTGCCTTGTGGTAAAGGGAACGGTTGGCGAGGATCTTTTTATAACCGCCGCCCCGTTCAATAATCAAAAGGGATTTCTCGGCGAAATGATGCGTGCGGGCGGTATGATGCCGATGAGCGATGACAAAAGCGGTATGAAGAGCTTTATAAATGCCGTCAACCGCAGACTTTGCGACGGCAAAAAGGTTTTGTTTTATCCCGAGCAGGCAATGTGGTGGATGTACCGTAAACCGCGCCCGTTAAAGGACGGCGCGTTTCACTTTGCCGTTAAAAACGGCGTGCCTCTGATACCGTGTTTTATAACCTTTACGGGCAACGGAACTTATGACGGCGAGGGGATAGAAAACAACGATTTTACGCTTAACATAGGCAAGCCTATCTACGCCCCCGAAAGTCTTTCTTCAAAGGAAAAAGCGGCGTATCTTAAAGAGAAGAATTTTGAAGAATGGAAGAAAACATACGAAAACTTTTACGGCAAAGAGCTGTCCTATGACTGATATTATCCGTTGATTTGCTTGTATTCCGCAACGGCGTCGGCTATATCGGCAAAAATTTCGGCACAGGTTTTTGACTGCTTTGATATGTCTTCCGAGAATACCGCGACCGTATATTGGGGGTTTTCAGCGGGAAAATATCCGCAAAACCAACCCTCGCAAATTTCGGTTCCGTTTTCGGCGTAATGCCCTGTTTGCGCGGTGGCTGTTTTTCCTGCCGCGGTTACAGTTTTCGGCATAGCGGCGGTTCCCGTTCCTTCGGTCGTGACTTTAAGCAGACATTCTCGCAATGTCTTTGCCGTATCGGGCGACATAACTCTCGTCTGTTTCCCCGCGTCATAAGGCGTAAACGTTCCCTCGGCAACGGTGCCTTCAATAATTGACGGGCGGCGGTACGTTCCGTCAGACGCCACCGCGCAGTAGAGAGTGAGTATTGAAACAGGGGAGAGCAATAATCGCCCCTGACCTATACTTAGATTTGCAAGATTGGCGGGATTTTCAAGTGCGTCAAGCGTAGGCAGGGTGGGGGAATCGGTGTAAATTCCCTGACACAGCTTTTGCTTGCCCGAAAAACCAAGGGAGGACGCCATATTGTAAATTGCCTTTGCGCCCGTTAAGGCGGAAAAATTATAAAAGAATGTGTTGCAGGAATATGCTACCGCACTTCCGAGGTTCATATCCCCGTGACCGCTTCTTTTGTGGCAGTTAAACACCCTGTCAACTATTTGGCAGCTGCCCGTGCAGGTATAGCAGAAGCCGACGTTTCCCGATTCTATTCCTGCCGCCGCAACGCAGGGTTTAAAGACCGAACCTACATTGTAGGAGGACAACGCTCTGTTAAGTAGCGGGGAATTGTCGGCTTTTAAATATTTGTAAACGGCGGTGCAGTCAAAATCGGGTCGGCTTACCATAGCTCTTATTTTGCCGCTTTCGGGTTCGCATATCACCACGGCGCCTTTTTCCAATGAATTTGCCGCGTTTTCCGCTATGTTTTGAATGTTAATATCAATAGTGCTTACAACTCCCGCCGCTACCGCCGAGGAGTTGTTTTGAATTTCGGGTTCTATTCCGTCTATAATTTCACCCGAGCCGTCAAGGGTGTAAACAAACGCCGCGTCGTCCTGACAGTATAATATATCGTCGTAAGCGGCTTCAAGACCTGTTACGCCGTGACCGTCGCTGTCGGTATATCCTATTATGTGTACGGCGGGCATATCGGTGGAATTGTGGCGGTAAACGGTGGTATAGCTTATTCCGTCGTAATCTGTTTTTTCTTCTGTCTTGAAAGTTATCGGCTTGCCTGATTTCAGCCTATCAAGTGCGTCCTCGCGTTCCTCGCCCGAAAGTAAATGGCATATACCTGAAACGCCCCTCGGCGTCGGAGCGGCGGCGGCAACGATCTCCGCCTTGTTATTTGTAATCGGTATGCGGTTGCAATCGTATATGGTGCCGCGAATGTTACCTGCTTTCAGCTTATAACTTGTTTGGCTTTTCTGTACGGCGGCGTAGCTCCCCGTCGCGGTCACCGCGACCCTGAGTATACAGGAAAACAACAGAGCCATTATGACAAAAAAACAGTATGCTGTTCTTCTTGCAAACATTTTTCCGAATAAATCGCCGTTCAAAAAGCAACACCTCACGGATTAGTATTACCGTGAGGTGCTTTTTTATCGGTTTTCTATTGAAATATAATCTCTGCGCGGCTGAACCGCCATATATGCGGGACGTATTATCTTTCCCGCGTTGATAAGTTCCTCAATTCTGTGCGCGCTCCAACCCGATATACGGGCTATCGCAAATATCGGCGTATAAAGCTCGTGCGGCAGATCAAGCATATCGTAAACAAATCCGCTGTAAAAGTCAACGTTGGCGCTGACGCCCTTATACATTTTGCGCTCCTCCGCTATTATCTGCGGAGCTATGCGCTCAACCTTTGAATACAGACCGTATTCCTTTTGCAGTCCCTTTTCGTCCGAAAGGCTTTTGACGAACGAACGGAATATGGTGGCACGCGGGTCGGATATGGAATAAACGGCGTGACCGATACCGTAAATGAGTCCCGTGCGGTCAAACGCTTCTTTGTGGAGTATTTTTAAGAGGTATTCGGTTATTTCCTCCTCGTCCTCCCAATCCTTAACGTTTTGCTTTATATCGTCAAACATACTGCAAACCTTTATGTTTGCACCGCCGTGCTTCGGACCTTTAAGCGAACCGAGAGCCGCGGCTATTGCCGAATATGTGTCGGTGCCCGACGACGATACAACATGGGTCGTAAAGGTGGAGTTATTTCCTCCGCCGTGCTCCGCGTGAAGTACCAGCGCAAGGTCGAGAATACGCGATTCAAGCGGCGTATATTTACTGTCAATACGCAGCATGTGAAGTATATTTTCCGCCGTTGACAAATTCGGATCGGGTTCGTGAATAAAGAAACAACTGTTGTTCTTAATGTAATAGTCGTAGGCGCGGTATCCGTAAATAGAAAGCAGCGGGAATGTGGAAATAAGCTGCAAGCATTGCCTTAACACATTCGGTATGCTTGTGTCGTTAGGATTTTTGTCATACGAGTATAGCGTCAGCACGCTCCTTGCAAGCGAATTCATCATATCGCTTGACGGCGCTTTCATTATTATGTCACGCACAAACGAGTGGGGTAACGAACGGTAGTCCGCAATAATGCCTTTAAATTCTTTAAGCTGTTCCTTTGTCGGCAGATTTCCGAAAAGTAGAAGATAGGTTACCTCCTCAAAACCGAATCGGTTATCCTTTATAAATCCCGAAACAAGGTCTTCAACATCGTATCCGCGGTAGTACAGCTTGCCTGGGCAGGGAATATCCTCTCCGTTTACGTTTTTCTTTGAAACTATCTCCGAAATTTCGGTAAGTCCCGTAAGAACGCCCTTGCCGTTGAGGTCGCGCAGACCCCTGTTTACCTTGTTTTCAATATATAACTGCGGCTCTATTTTACAGTCGCTCATACACAGTTCAGAAAGTTTTTTAATTTCGGGTGTTATTTCCGAATAATTTCTCTCGCTCAAATTAAAGCCTTCCTTTCCTAAATATTGTCTCTATTTTAGCATTTTTTTCTTTTTATTTCTTTAACTGCCTGTTAATTTTTAGCATTTTTATTTGCTTAACTTAAACTGCCGCAGGTATTGCTTTTGTCCGTCTGTAAGACGTCGGCTCTCGCACGCCTTTTGTATAGTTTTATTGTGCGTCCATAAATCAAGTTTATTTTGTTCAATAATTAAAACAGTATTGCCATATTGTTTTGCAAGCGCGGTCGCAAAATACCACGCGCGCATCATATTTATGTAGTATTCTTCGCTGTGTATATTCAATACAAGGGTCAGATATTTTTTGTCAAACCTATCGTCCAAATAGTGCTTCATAAGCATATTTATTCCGAAACGTACTTCGTATGTATATTCGCTTTTAAGCCAATCAGGTATCTTTTTAATAAGTTTTTCGCTTTCTCTCTTAAAAATGCTCGGCGAAAACGTGTCGCAGGTGGACCAATTATCCACATACGGTAAAAAAATGTCAAGCTCGCGTATTAAAAGGTCAAAATCCTTTACCCGTTCCAAAATAAGCGCGTGGAGCGTGTTTTCCTCAAAATAAACATGGGGCAGATCGCGGAGAAAATCGCCGCAGTCTTTAAAATTAAGATCTTTTGCATATTCCCTCAGTACCGGCATACGTATGCCAATAACTCTGCCTTCTGGTACGGTAGGTATCAGTTTTTGATTAAACTCTTTATATTCGGCGTCCTGCAATGACAGAAGTTTTCGCCTAATTTCGTCCTTCATACAATTTACTCCTTGTAAAAATGGGTTATATAAATTATAATTTATAAAAGAAAGGATGATAAAAATGAAAAAGTTTTTTAACGATTTTAAAGCCTTTGCTTTAAAGGGAAATGTAATGGATATGGCAATAGGTATTATAATCGGCGGTGCGTTCAGCAAAATTGTGTCTTCGCTTGTAAACGATATTATAACGCCGATAATCAGTATTCTCACAGGCAAGGTAATGCTTTCCGATTTAAAGTGGGTGATACAGCCTGCGGTATACGACGCGGCAGGGAAGGTGGTCACACCTGAAACCGCACTTACATACGGAACATTTATACAGACTGTTATTGATTTCTTTATAATCGCTCTTTCAATATTCCTTATGATACGCATTATAACGAAAACGCGCGAACGTTTTGAAAATATGAAAGGCAAGGAAGAAAACGCAGAGCCCGAAGTCCCCGCCGTTACCGAACTTTCGGTACTGCAAGATATTAAGGCGCTGCTCGAAAAAGAAGAAAAGTAAAAAAATGCCGTCTTGGAAAAGTCCAAGGCGGCAAATTCTTAAAAATTAGTCATTAACGTAAGGGAGCAGAGCTACCTGACGGGCACGCTTTATAGCGGTTGTCAGTTCACGCTGGTGCTTGGCACAAGTGCCTGTTGCACGGCGCGGTAAAATCTTCGCACGCTCAGAAACAAACTTACGAAGACGGGCTACATCCTTATAATCAATGGCTTCAACGCGGTCAACGCAGAAGTGGCAAACTTTTTTGTGCATCTTTCTGCGAGCCGGTCTTTCATTTCTTTCCTTTTCCACGAAAAGCCCCTCCTATATTAGAATTATAATCGTTTAAATCAGAACGGCAGATCGTCGTCCGAAGCATCGCCGAGGTCGGTAAAATCATTCGCACCTGCGTTGCTGAAAGAAACCGCATTGTCGCTATCCTGAGCGGGAGCGGCGTCGCGCTTAGACTCAACAAACTGAACGTTGTTTGCTACTACCTCAAATGCTGTACGGTTGTTGCCGTTTTTATCGGTATATTTGCGGGTCTGTATAGAACCCTCAATTCCGATCATACTGCCTTTTTTGAAATACCTTGTGACGAATTCCGCGGTCTGACGCCAAGCAACAATGTTGATGAAATCAGCCTGAGATTCTTCACCTGCGCGGTAACGGCGGTTGACGGCAATGGAGAACGTTGTCACCGAATAGCCGTTCGGCGTTGTTTTAAGCTCTGGATCGGCAGTAAGACGTCCGGTTAAAACTACCAAATTAAACATTTTTTATACCTCCGTTACTTTTTGATTACCATTACGCGGAGTATACCGTCGGTAATCTTCGCAATACGTTCAAGCTCAGCGGGGAAACTCGGCTCGCTTGCAAATGTGAAGAATACGTAGTAACCCTCTGTCTCGTCTGCAATCTCATAAGCAAGACGGCGTTTACCCCAATCGTCAACGTTTTCAACGGTACCGTTCTTTGCTATAAGGTCATTGAATTTTTCCTTTAAAGCGGCAACAGCCTCGTCACCGTTCTTTACGGAAAAAATAAGAGCAGCCTCATACTTGTTTGTCATTCTCGTTGCACCTCCTTCTGGACTTTTGGTCCCGCCTCACAGAGCGGAACAAGGAGCTAAAAGGCATATCGTCCCATTTAGCATATCAATTATATCAGCACTTTTACCGCTTGTCAACAATTTTATTGCTTTTAGCCGCTTTATATATTATAATGTATGCGGTAACAATATAAACGGAGGTATGAATTATGCTTCTTGCTGTTGATATAGGAAACACAAACGTAACCCTCGGCGCGTACTGTGACGATGTTCTTTCGTTTACGGCGCGGCTTGATACCGACCCCCTCCGTACAGGGGATCAGTATGCCGTGGAAATAAAGGAAATTTTAGGACTTTACGGACTTAATTTTTCCGATATTGAGGATTGCATCATTTCGTCGGTCGTACCGTCGGTATCCACGGCGGTAAGCGAGGCGGTTTCAAGACTTTGCCATATAGTTCCGCTTACCGTGGGACCGGGTGTGAAAACGGGAATTAATATAAAAATAGACGATCCCGCTCAGCTCGGCGCCGACCTTGTCGCAGGCGCTGTCGGCGCTCTTGCTGAATACACACTGCCCTGTATAATAATTGATATGGGCACCGCCTCGACCGTAAGCGTAATTGACAGAAACGGCTGTTTCTTGGGCGGAGTTATCGCGGCAGGGGTGAGGCTTACTCTTAAAGCGCTCTGCGAGAATACATCGCAGCTGCCCGCAATTCACATTTCCGCGCCGTCTTCGGTCATAGGCAGTAATACTGTTGACTCTATGAAGTCGGGTCTTGTGTTCGGCACCGCCGCTATGATAGACGGATTGCTTGACAGGATAGAGGACGAGCTCGGCGAAAAGGCGACCGTTGTCGCCACAGGCGGACTTTCAAAGGAAATAATAACTCACTGCAAAAGGAACATAATATATAACGAAAATCTGCTTTTGGACGGATTAAAGGAAATATACCAAAAAAATAACTGATCGGCAATTCCCGTTTTCAAGACGGTTTGCAATAAATATATGAACTGTACCCAAAGGCAAGCAGTAATAATCCGAGTTTGCCTAAGGGACAGTATCGGAGGTAATTTTATGTCAGAAAAAAAATCCAGATCAACGAAGATCGCCGTTCTCGGAATCTTCACAGCGGTAACCGTCGTGTTGCAATTGCTCAGCTACACGGTGAAAATAGGCACATTCAACCTGTCGCTGGTTCTCATACCCATTGTGGTAACTGCTTGTCTGTACGGCGTCGGTTACAGTACCTATCTCGGCGCGGTATTCGGCGTTGTAACCGTTATAGGCTGTATTACAGGACTTGATTCGGGCGGTTACATTCTCTTTTCGGCGTCGCCTCTGCTCACCGTACTTACCTGTATGCTGAAATCAACCGTTTGCGGACTTGCGTGCGGTGCGGCGGCTAACGCCCTTAAAAACAGCAACGGGATTTTAAGGGTAGTAATACCTGCCGTCGTCGCGCCTGTTGTGAATACGGGAATTTTCGTTGTTATGATGTTTGCGGCTTTCGGCGACATTCTTAACTCCTGGGCAGGGGGTACAAATGTTGTACTTTATGTTTTAACGGGACTTATAGGCGTCAACTTTTTAATAGAACTTGCGGTCAACGCGGTGCTTTCGCCCGCCGTTTTTCGTGTTATAAAAGCAGTTGCACGGCTTTGAACACATATTATTTTATAAAATATGACAATTTTCAAAAAAACTCTTTATTTTTCAGATTATACCTGATATAATGGATTGGATACTCATAAATGTGAGTACAAAAATGTAAATTGTGGGAGATTATTCCATAAAATTTTTTAGGAGGTTGATTCTTAATGAGTCACAAGTACGTTTACCTTTTCAGCGAAGGCAACGCAAAAATGCGTGAGCTTCTCGGCGGCAAAGGCGCAAACCTTGCAGAGATGACCGGTCTCGGTCTTCCCGTTCCGCAGGGCTTCACCATTTCGACAGAGGCTTGCACACAGTACTATGAGGACGGTCAGAAGATCAATGACGAAATTCAGGCTCAAATCATGGAATACATTGAGAAGATGGAGACTATCACTGGCAAAAAGTTCGGCGATAAGGAAAATCCGCTTCTTGTTTCCGTTCGTTCGGGTGCCCGTGCGTCTATGCCGGGTATGATGGATACTATCCTCAACCTCGGTCTTAACGAAGAGGTTGTTGATGTTATCGCAGAAAAATCAGGCAATCCCCGTTGGGCTTGGGACTGTTACAGAAGATTTATTCAGATGTATTCCGACGTTGTTATGGAAGTCGGTAAAAAGTACTTTGAACAGCTTATTGACGAGATGAAGGCTAAGAGAGGCGTTACACAGGACGTTGAGCTTACCGCTGACGATCTTAAAGAGCTTGCTTCTCAGTTCAAGGCAGAATACAAGCAGAAGATCGGTGCTGATTTCCCGACTGATCCTAAGGAACAGTTGATGGGCGCTATAAAGGCTGTTTTCCGTTCGTGGGACAACCCCCGTGCAAACGTTTACCGCCGCGACAACGATATTCCTTATTCTTGGGGTACCGCTGTTAACGTACAGATGATGGCTTTCGGTAATATGGGTGATGACTGCGGTACAGGCGTTGCCTTTACCCGCGACCCCGCTACCGGCGCAAAGGGACTTTTCGGTGAGTTCCTGACCAACGCTCAGGGCGAGGACGTTGTTGCAGGCGTTCGTACTCCTATGCAC
>CAKSQT010000047.1 GCA_934486755.1 uncultured Eubacteriales bacterium
GAGGAATTTATGCCAAAAGCGGCTGTATAAAAGGTGCAGAGTAGTATGCTCCATACCGCCGTTGTACCAATCGACAGGCGACCAGTATTCAAGCGCCTCCTTAGACGCAAGCTCCTTATCGTTATGCGGATCGCAATAACGCAGATAGTACCAGGAAGAGCCAGCCCACTGTGGCATAGTGTCGGTCTCACGTACTGCGTGACCGCCGCAATGAGGACAGGTTGTATTGACCCAATCGGTCATTTTCGCTATCGGAGATTCGCCGTTATCGGTAGGCTCATACGAGTCAACATTCGGAAGAACCAACGGCAGTTCGCTTTCGGGTACGGGGACATATCCGCATTTTTCGCAGTAAACTATCGGGATAGGCTCTCCCCAATACCTCTGGCGCGAGAAGACCCAATCGCGAAGTTTATAATTTGTTTTAACATATCCTATTTTGCGTTCGGTAAGCCATTTTTGAATTGCTTTCTTTGCTTCTTCAACGCTCATACCGTTCAAGAAACCTGAATTGACCATTATACCTTCGTTGCAGTCGGTATACGCCTCTTTTTCAACATTGCCGCCCGAAACGACCTCAACTATCGGTATTCCGAACTTCTTTGCAAATTCGAAATCGCGAGTATCGTGAGCGGGAACAGCCATAATGGCTCCTGTTCCGTAGGATATAAGTACATAGTCGGAAACGTATATCGGTATTTGCTCGCCGTTTACGGGATTTATCGCCATAACGCCTTCGAGCTTTACGCCCGTTTTGTCCTTTGCAAGCTCGGTGCGTTCAAAATCGGATTTTTTGGCGGCAGCGGCTTGATATTCCCTGACGGCGTCCAAATTTGTGATTTTATCAGCCCACTTTTCAATAAGCGGATGCTCGGGCGACATAACGGTATAGGTTGCACCGAACAATGTATCGGCACGTGTTGTGTATATTTCAAAGCTGTCGCCGAGGGTTGTGTTAAAGGTCACCTGTGTACCGTAGGAACGTCCGATCCAATTGCGTTGCTGGGTTTTTACACGCTCAATAAAATCAAGGTCGTCAAGTCCGTCCAAGAGCTTTTCGGCATAGTCGGTTATTTTAAGCATCCATTGGCTCTTTTCCTTGTGAACAACCTCGCTTCCGCAACGCTCGCACACGCCGTTTACAACCTCCTCATTTGCAAGAACGCATTTGCAGGAAGTACACCAATTCACAGACATTTTTTTCTTGTAAGCAAGTCCCTTTTTGAAAAGCTGTAAGAATATCCACTGCGTCCATTTATAATACGCAGGGTCGGTAGTATTAATTTCTCTGCTCCAATCAAAAGAAAATCCCAAAGATTTAAGCTGACGTTTAAAGTTGGCGATATTCTTTTCTGTAACTATTGAGGGATGAATATGGTTTTTAATAGCATAGTTTTCGGTAGGCAGACCGAATGCGTCCCAACCCATAGGATAAAGTACGTTAAATCCCTCTAAACGCTTTTTACGGCAAACTATATCCAATGCCGTATACGAACGGGGGTGACCAACGTGCAGACCCTGACCCGACGGATACGGAAATTCAACCAAGCCGTAAAATTTCGGTAATGAATAGTCATTTTTTGCGGCAAAGGTCTGCTCTTTATCCCATATATCCTGCCACTTTTTTTCTATTTCGGCATAATTATAATTACTTTTCATCGTTATCCTCCGTATCAACATCAATTATTGAACTTAAATCTATCGGTTCGCCGTCGCTCCACATTTTGTCAAGACCGTAAAATTCACGTTGATCACGGCTGAATATGTGTACGATAACAGAAGCGTAATCTATAACGATCCAGCCCGTAGTCCTGCCTTCAATGTGATGAGGTTCAAGCCCTGCGGCGGCAAGTGCGTCTTCCACCTCGTCAGCAAGCGCGCGAACGTGGGTTGAAGACGTTGCGGTAGCAATTACAAAATATTCGGTAAGCACCGTAAGGTCCGCAACCTTAATAGCCGAAAGCTCCTTTGCCTTTTTCTTATCAAGCGCCTTTACGGCAGTTTCCAAAATCTGTTTTGTTTCCAAACTTTTTTCCTCCTATGGCTTAGTGTGGCATAACCGCCTCGTTATACGCACTTACGGTATCAAGATGCACCGCTCTGCCGCATTTAACGAGGTCGATTATTGAGTATTCAAGCGCATATATAAACGCCTTATCAAGCGAATCGTCTACATAAGCACGTATCGTGTCAACATCATCGTAATCCCTATCTGCCGAGGTAAAATCTGCAAGATAAAGAATTTTTGCAAGCAAGGACATACCCGATTTTGCGGTTGTATGATAGCGTATGGCGTCAATAATGCCGTCGTCGTTGATTTTAAGAATATATTTTACATAAGCCGCGCCCGACATAGCGTGCCACAGCTTTTCGGTTCTTTTCTCTATTTCGTTAAGCTCTATACCGAAGTCGTCAAATATTTTAAAATGTTCCTCTTTGGCGGAATTCTTTGTTATGTCGTGAAGCAGACCTGCAAGATAGGCCTGTTCGGGATCGCCGCCGTATTTTAATGCAAGTCTTTTTGCCTCGTCGGCAACGCAAAGCGAATGATAAAAACGCTTGTCCGTAAGTCGGTTTTTAAGCAGTGCTTTTAAAAATTCATAATCAGTCTTATTTTCCAAGGTATATCCCCCTTTGCTCAATATAGCGGTAAATCTTTTCGGGTATCAGATTTTGTGAATTAGTAATATTCGACCTTATATACGTGGAAGAAACGGCGGTTATTTTCCTGCCGAAAACTGTTATATCGGCTCCGTCACGCCTGAACTGTTCTACACGCTGCTCAAAAAGCTCCCCGTCGGTATCGTTGCGTTTAAAAGCGATAAACGGTATCTCCTTTATTAGTTCACGGTAATTGTACCACCTATCAAGCGTTACTATCATATCACCGCCGCACACAAAAGTAAACCTTTTATCGGGATAAATTTGTTTTAACTGAACCACAGTGTCATAAGAATAGCTCCTGCCCTCTCGCTCAAACTCAATCAGACAAAGCTCTGCCTTTGAAAAGTCCTCAGCTGCAATGCGGCACATTTCTATTCTGTCTGCACCGTCGGCAAGATAATCACAGGTCTTATGCGGAGGAAGACTGTCTGGCATAACGAGGATTTTCTCTATCCGTTCGTCATTTTGCAATTCTTCAAGCATTTCATAATGGCCTATGTGAAAAGGATTAAAGGTGCCGCCGAAAATAGCTGTAAATGCCATTTACTTCACCAATTTTATATGCTTATTGTCTTTGCTTTCGCGGTAAAGAATGAAACGGGTGCCTATTACCTGCACTACATCGGAATTTGTTTTTTCGGCAATAGTATCTGCCGCTTCGCGGGAGCTTATCGGCGCCGTTTCAAGAACACGGAGTTTTATAAGCTCGCGCGCTTCAAGCGCATCGTCTGCCTGTTTAAACAACTGCTCGCTTAGTCCGCCTTTGCCGACCTGAAAAATAGTTTCAAGTCCGTTTGCCAAACCGCGAAGTTGCGCTCTCTGTCTGCTGTTCAACATCTATTTTACCTCACTGATATATTTTTTCAATTCTTCTTTGAAAGCCCTAAGGGCATTGCCCCTATGGCTTATACTGTCCTTCTGTTCGGGCGTTAATTCGGCGTAACAGCCTATCGGCGAAATAAACAACGGGTCGTAACCGAAGCCGCCGTTACCCGACAAATGATCGGAAATAACACCGCTACATTCGCCCCTTACGGTAAATTCCCTGCCGTCGGGGAATACACAGGCAATTGCCGAAACGAATTTTGCCGTGCGTTTTTCCTTAGGCACATTTTTAAGCGCGTTAAGCAGCTTTTCGTTATTATTAACGTCGTTTGCGTTTTCACCCGAATAGCGTGCGGAATATATACCAGGTGCGCCGTTCAAAGCGTCTACGCTCAGACCCGAATCGTCCGCAACGGTTATCAAGCCTGTCGCGGCATACCCTGAATGTGCTTTAAGGAGCGCGTTTTCCTCAAAGGTAGTTCCCGTTTCCTCAACCTCCGGCAACGGTTCAGACAAATCGTTTTCACTTATAACCTCAAAGCCCATAGGTATTAATATACGTTCAAGTTCGGCGAGCTTATGATGATTTTTGGTTGCTATAAAAAATTTCATTACTGCTCCTTATTGCCGAATATTCCGTCCGCAAACTCTTTGGCGTTAAACGGGCGAAGATCGTCTATTCCCTCGCCGACGCCGACAAATTTAACAGGAATATTGAGTTCGTTTTTAATTGCTACGATTATGCCGCCTTTTGCGGTTCCGTCAAGCTTTGTAAGGACGATACCCGTTATATCGGTAACATTTTTAAACTCGCGCGCCTGATTAACTGCGTTTTGACCCGTAGCCGCGTCAAGTACCAAAAGAGTTTCAACCGAAGAATCTGGCAGTTCTCTTTTAATTACCCTATTGATTTTTGCAAGTTCGTCCATAAGGTTCTTTTTATTATGCAGGCGGCCTGCCGTATCGCAAATTATCACATCGGCATTTTTAGACTTTGCTGACGCTATTGTATCAAAAACTACGGAAGCAGGGTCTGTACCCTCAACGCTTTTGACCATTGTAACACCCGCGCGTTCAGCCCATATTCCGAGTTGGTCGATTGCGGCGGCACGGAATGTATCGGCGGCACCCAACACTACCTTTTTACCCTCGTCTTTAAGCATAGCCGCTATTTTACCGATAGAGGTTGTTTTACCAACCCCGTTTACGCCGATAACAAGAATAACCGAAGGCTTAGTATCAAGCATAAGTCCCTCGTCATTGCCGAGCATTTCTACGATTATATCGCGCATTAAATTCTTTATCTCGGCAGGGTCGGTAACGCCGCATTCCTTAATTTTTTTTCTTAGTCTGCCGCATATATCGCCTGCTGTAACCACGCCGATATCCGACATAACAAGCATTTCTTCAAGTTCTTCAAACAATTCTTCATCAATCTTGGTGAAGCTGTTTACAATGCTGTTCACGCTCTCGGTAATTGAATCCCTTGTTTTTTGAAGTCCTTGTTTGATTTTACTGAAAAAACCCATTTCGATCTCTCTTTCGTAATTAAATCAAGCGCCCTGACTGTTAAGAATCTTTTTTTCAAGCTCGGAAACATTAAGCTCCAACAGCTTTGTAACGCCCTTTTCCTGCATAGTTACGCCGTAAAGCATATCGGCTGCCTCCATTGTGCCGCGTCTGTGGGTGACGCATATAAACTGAGTTGAAAAATCCGAACGTTTCATATAATCCGCAAACCTGTCAACATTTATATCGTCAAGCGCAGTATCGACCTCATCAAGAAAGCAGAAAGGCGGAGCGTTTACGCGCATAATCGCAAAATAAATAGAAAGTGCGATTAAAGCCTTTTCGCCGCCTGACAAGCCGTCCAGACTCGGAACGTTTTTACCAGGAAGTTTAACGTCGATGTTAATTCCGCTTTCAAGCACATTTTCGGGGTCGCTTAATGAAAGGCTTGCGGTTCCGCCGCCGAAAAGCTCCCTGAATGTTTTTGAGAAATTCTCATTGATTTTTGCAAATCCCTCAACAAACATTTCCTGCATCTGAGATGTAAGTTGATTAATGAGCTTATGCAGTTCGGAGCGCGACTGTTCAACATCGCTGATCTGACCCGACATAAAGTTATATCTTTCGCTTACTTCCTTATACTCCTCAATCGCGGATACATTAACATTTCCAAGCCCACGGATTTTAGATTTTATTTCAGCGAGCTGTTTCTTAGCTTCGTTCGGTTTTTCGATTTCTATGCCGATAGCCTCTGCCTCGCTGCGGGTAAGCTGATATTCGTCATAAAGCCTGCGTATAACGTCGTCATACTCTTTACTCATTATATCGCGCCGTTCGCAAAGACGTGCCAATTCTCCGCCGATTCGTTCGCGCTCGGTCGTGCGTTCACGCTCGGAATTGCGAAGTTCTACGCCGTTTTTCTCGGTCTGCTCACGTTTTTCAATAAGTGCGCTTATGTTCTGTTCGCAATTCTTGATTTTATCGTTAAATCCGTCAATTTCATCGCCGAGTGATTCTATATCGCCTTTAAGCTGCTCATTTTTGAAGAGTATTGCGGATATTTCGGAATCAATATCGCTTATTCTCTTTCCTCTGCCGCTTATAAGTTCTTCCAAACTGTCAGCCGCCGCATTAATAGAATCGGCGTCCTTGCCTGTTTCAATAACGGCAAGTTTTACAGAGGTGATTTTTTCGGAAATAGCGTCGCGCTTTTCGCTGATTGAATTTCTGCCGCCGCTCATATTGTCAATTTCCGATTGAACCGAAGATTTTTCGGATTCCAATGCCGCAATTTCCTTTGCGGCAACCGAAGAAACTTGATTTAATTGGCTGATTTTTTCAGCCGAATTATTTTGCTCTAATACCAAGTCTTCAAGCGTTTTTTCGGTATTTTCTTTTAACTCGCCTATACGGCGCAGTTCGCCGAGTATTCTGATTTTATCCTCATTCGAGGTAATAAGCTCCGCCTTTGCGGCGGTAATATCAGCTTTTGCCGCCGACATTTTTTGTTCCGCGGAATTAAGCTGTTCCTGAGCGGCTTCAAGGTCGGCTGACAGCTTTTCTATTTCCTTTTTATAACGCGCAATATCATTGCCGCGCGAAAGCAGACCCGCCTGTTTGACAAGCGAACCGCCTGTCAGCGAACCGCCTGGATTTATGACCTGACCGTCAAGCGAAACGACCTTTACCCTATATCCGTAGTCTTTGGCAATATTCGCCGCACAGTCAATATCCTCTGCAATGACGGCGCCGCCGAGTAAATACTTGATTATCTCCCTGTATTTATCATCTGTTACGACCAAATCTGAGGCAATACCGACATAACCGTATTTATCTTCAAAGCCGTGTTCCTTAAACTCACGCGACTTTATTGAAGCAACAGGCAGAAAAGTTGCCCTGCCGCCGCCTGTGGACTTTAAGTAATTTATTGCGCGTTTTGCGTCCGCCTGCGTTTCTACAACAATATTTTGTATAGCGTTTCCAAGAGCGGTTTCAATAGCAACGCTGTATTTCTTTTCAACGTTTATTATCTTTGAAACCGTACCGTATACACCCCTGAGAGTGCCTTTCTCCGATTCGCGCATTACGTTCTTAACGGAATTGTTAAATCCGTCCATATTGTTTTCAAGCTCGCTGAGAATTTTCACTCTCCTGCGTTTTTCTTCAATTTCAAGGCGTATACCCTCTGCCTTTTCTTTAACTGCGTTGAAATTCTTTTCCTGTGAATCAAGGCGCATCTCGTACCCTTTCAGCGAATTGGTACAGGATGATATGTTTTCTTCCGCTTTATTAAGCAGTTCGTTTGTTTCGTCAAAATCGTTTTTCAACGCTTCAAGCGACTGTTTTTGTTCGGAAATATTTTCGCCTATCACGCCAGCCCTTGCGTTTATCTCCTCGACAGAGGTTTCCGCAGTAACCATTTCAACACGTTTATCGGCGATTTTTGCCGATATAATGTTAAGCTGACGCGCCTGTTCTTCAATTTTTCTTGAAATGCTTTCGCTGTCGCTCAGCAGTCCCGAAAGTTCGTTTTCAAGTGCGCGGAGTTGATTTTCCAACTCAGTCTTTTTTTGAAGTTCAGCATTTGCCGCCGCCCGCTTTTCTTCAATTTCGTTTCTCGCCTGCGAATCCGATTGGCTCAGCTGCAAAGACTCATTTTTAAGCCGTTCAACCGACTC
Source organism: uncultured Eubacteriales bacterium (assembly GCA_934486755.1). Classification (GTDB taxonomy): domain Bacteria; phylum Bacillota; class Clostridia; order Oscillospirales; family Acutalibacteraceae; genus UBA737. Next base: position 7,677 of record CAKSQT010000047.1, read on the forward strand.
GTCATTATGCGCTATATCATTGTTAAGGACGGTTATTTTTCCGTTCGATTTCAGAATTTCCTCATTAAACTCTGCCATTTTGCGGCGTTCGCCTTCTATATCGGAGGTAAGCCTTGCAAAATCGGCTGAGTTTTTTTCGGAAAGCTCGTCAAATTCGCTCAAAGCGTCTTCTATTTCCTTGTATTTCAACTGCGCCGCGGCAATTTTGCTTTCCTGCGAACGCAACGCGTCCTTTGAAGTGTTAATCGTATGCAGCCAAAGGCCTATTTCAAGCTCTTTTTTCGTTTCGGCATATTTAAGGAACTTTTCAGCCTTTTTGCTTTGCTCTTCAAGAGGACCGACGCGGGATTCAAGCTCGGACATAATATCTTTTAATCTTAAAAGGTTATCCTCCGCGTCGTTTAGTCTGCGTTCAGCCTCTATTTTGCGGTAGCGGTATTTTGAAATACCTGCCGCCTCTTCAAAAATATCGCGGCGTTCGCCCGACTTTGAACTTATAATATTATCAATCTTACCCTGTCCGATCATTGAATAGCCGTCTCTGCCGAGACCCGTATCCATAAAAAGCTCGTTTATATCCTTTAATCGCACGGTAACGTTATTAATGAGATATTCGCTTTCGTGCGAGCGGTAATAACGTCTTGTAATTGACACAAAATCGTTATCAAAATTCAGCGAACGGTCGGTGTTATTGATGTTAAGAGTAACCTCGCAATATCCGTGAGGACGGCGGGATTCTGTTCCGCTGAATATAACGTCCTCCATTGACTGACCGCGCAGGCTCTTGGTTGACTGTTCGCCGAGAACCCAACGCACAGCGTCGGAAATGTTGCTTTTTCCGCTTCCGTTGGGTCCGACTACTGCGGTTATGCCTTTTCCGAATTTCAGGGTCGTCTTATCGGCAAACGATTTAAATCCCTGCACCTGTATTGAACTTAACAGCATTTCCTACACTTCCTTTTCAACTCTTATTTCAAAATCTTTCAGTTCGGGAGTTGCCTTAATTCGGCAATCGTACCCCTTTGCTTTTAAAGTATTTATGTTTTTTCGCTTTTGCCCCACCATTTTAGATACAGAGCCGCTTGAAACATAAATAATATATTTTCCCTTTTCCGCAAGGGATTCCAACGCTTTTTCAAGCATTATTTGCGATTGGCACAGTTCACTGAAAGCAGGGTGCCAAGGACCCGCAATATAAGCCTCGTTTTCAATCGAATGGAGACCGAGACGGATAACCCTGATACCGTTATCGGTAAACTTTTTATACAGAACCGTACAAAGCGAAACTGCGTCCTCCAAGGTCTGCGGTTGATATTTATTGTCGGAATAAAGCGCCGCAAGATCGGTGCCTTTAAGAACAATAGTCGGGTATATTCTCACCGTATCGGGCGAAAGTTTTATTATTGTTTCGGCAGTCTTCAAAGCGAGTTCGTCGGTATCGCCGTACAGCCCTGTCATCATTTGAAGTCCCAATTCAAACCCCGCCTGTTTTATCATTTCTGACGACCTTACAACGTCTTCGACCGAATGACCGCGGTTATTCATTTTCAGCACTCTGGCGCTCATACTTTGAGCGCCAAGCTCAATAGATGTCACACCGTAACTGCGGAGTATTGAAATTATCTCATCATCAATCGCATCGGGGCGCGTAGAAATTCTTATACCCCTTACCGTACCGTTTTTCACATAAGTATAAGCGGTTTTAAGCAATTCGGTCATATAATTACGGTTGATTGCCGTAAAGCTGCCGCCGAAAAAAGCTATTTCCGTATTGTGCGGATCATAACGGCTTGACTTAACCGCAGTTTCAACCGCATTAACAACGTCTGATTTCAAAGGCGCTTTAAAGGTGCCTGTTATATACCGCTGATTGCAAAAACTGCACATATTCGGACAACCGATATGCGGAACAAAAACAGAGATATTGGCGTGACCCGCGGTCATATAGCCTCACCCATAAGTTCAAGCGCCTGTTTAGCCGCCATTTGCTCTGCCTGTTTCTTGTTATGTCCGCTGCCCCTGCCGATAACGTTTGAGTTAAGATGAACCTCAACGGTAAACAGCTTATCGTGATCGGGACCGTTTTCGTCGGTCAGAATATAGGTAACGGATTCCTCTGGATTACGCTGAATTATCTCCTGCAAAGCAGTTTTATAATCTTTGAACAGTTCGTTGCCCGTATGTTCAAGCTCGCGAAGGACAAAATTCATTACATGGCGTTTTGCGACCTCCATACCGCCGTCAAGAAACATTGCGGCAAGCACCGCCTCAAACGCGTCGGCAAGAATTGAATCACGGTCACGCCCGCCGTTGTGATCTTCACCTTTACCTAGCAGAAGATGATCGCCAAGTCCTATCTCGCGCGAAAAACCGCAAAGCGCTTTTTCACAAACTAGCGAAGCGCGGAGTCTTGTTAGTTCACCCTCAGGCATTTTCGGAAAATTCTTATAGATGTATTCCGAAACGATTACCGACAAGACGGAGTCGCCCAAAAATTCCAACCGCTCGTTTGAAGAAAATCCATTGCGGACTTCGTTGGCATACGACGAGTGTGTGAGCGCGTTTTTAAGCAGATTTTTGTTCTTGAACTTATAATTTAACTTTTCTTCCAAAGAATTCATTTTCTACATTCCTTTATTGATTATCGGATGAAATATACTTTGAAACAGTATCTATTACGCCCGTTTCGGCAAATTTGACCGCCTGACGTACAGCATTCTTTATCGCGCGGGCATCAGAACTGCCGTGCGCTTTAACAACAGGTTTTGAAACACCCATCAAGAGCGCTCCGCCGACCTCGGAGCTGTCCATCATTTTTTTCAGTCCGTACAGATCCTTTTTAAGAACAAGTGCCGCAAGCTTATTAGGCAGACTCTTATACATCGCCTGTTTTATTAACTTAAATAAAGTTGTAGATGTGCCCTCAATTAGTTTAAGCGCTATATTTCCTGTAAATCCGTCGGTTATGACGGCGTCACAAACGCCTTTCGGCATTTCACGCGATTCAATATTTCCGACAAACTCAAAGGGAGCCTCGCTCATAAGTCGGTATGCCTCTTTTTGAAGCTCGCCGCCCTTTGTATCCTCTGTGCCGATATTGAGGAGTCCTATTTTAGGATTAGTCCTGCCTTCAACCTTTTCAAGATATACATTTGCCATTATTCCGAACTGAACCAGCATTTCGGGACGACATTCTGCATTTGCGCCCATATCCATAAGCATATACGTACCGTCTGGGGACGGTATTAATCCCGCGAGAGCGGGGCGTTTAACGCCCTTTATACGCTTTACAATAAGCGTACCGCCTACAACAACGGCGCCCGTAGAGCCTGCGGAGACAAACGCATCTGCCCTGCCCTCCGCCAATTCAACAAATGCAAGAGCCATAGAACTGCCTTTGTGGGCTTTGACAAGCGAGGTCGGTTCATCGTGCATAGAAATTACATCTTCGGTATGTATTATCTTCAAATCGCCTGCGAATGACAGACCGTTTTCCTTAATACAGTTTTCGATTGTTTTTCGGTCGCCTGTAAGCGTTATATCTATATTAAGTTCGTTAGACGCAAGCGCCGCGCCTTTTATTATTTCAACAGGAGCATTATCGCCGCCAAAGGCATCAATTACCACGCGCATTTTATTCCACATCCTTTACAAATTCATCAAACCAATTAAGTGACCGCGCCGAAAGCGCGGCGTACCGTTCACGCTTATCACGTATATGCTCAGCAAGCGGAGGGATTATCCCGAAATTTGCACCCATAGGCTGAAAATCCGTTACGGTCTCATCACAAATATATTTCAGCAAGGCGCCCGTCATAGTAAACTCGGGCAATATCAGCGGTGCTTCGCCGTTCAGGCGCCGCACTGCGTTTATTCCTGCGGCAATTCCGCAGGCGGCGGATTCCATATATCCCTCAACCCCCGTTATCTGACCCGCAAAAAAAACATTTTCGCGTTTTTTCAGGGAAAGATCTCGGGACAGCAGTTTAGGAGAATTGATAAACGTATTACGGTGCATTACGCCGTAACGGACAAAATCGGCGTTTTCAAGACCAGGTATCATAGAAAAAACGCGCTTTTGTTCGCCGAATTTCAGGTTGGTTTGAAATCCAACCATATTAAACATTGTGGCGTCAGCATTTTCTCTGCGGAGCTGAACCACCGCCCAAGGTCGGTGGCCTGTCCTCGGGTCACGCAATCCTACGGGTTTCAGGGGTCCAAAACGAATTGAATCCTCCCCGCGTTTAGCTAGTATTTCAACAGGCATACAGCCCTCATAAACATTTATAGGACGGTCAAAATCCTTCAATTTTGCTGATTCGGCATTTATAAGCTCTTTATAAAACGCCTCATACTCCTCCTTGTTCATCGGGCAGTTTATATAGTCTTTATCACCTTTATCGTACCTTGATGCGAAAAAGGCTTTTGAAAAATCAACACTCTCGGCGGTTACGACGGGAGCGGCGGCGTCATAAAAGCTGAGATTACCGCCGTCGCACAATCCCGCTATTCTTTCAGCAAGCACGCCGTCAGTAAGCGGTCCCGTTGCGATTACGGTAATACCGCCGCTCGGTATATCTTCAACAACGGCTTCCGTCACATTGATATTCGGGTTGTTTTTAATCTTTTCGGTTATGAAAGAAGAAAATATTTTACGGTCGACAGCAAGTGCGCCTCCCGCGGCAACTGACGAAACATCGGCGGCTTTAAGACACAAAGAACCAAAACGGCGCATTTCCTCCTTTAAAAGACCAGCCGCGGAATCCACCCTTGACGCTTTGAGCGAATTTGAACAAACCAGCTCTGCAAAATCGGTACTGTGATGCGCCGCCGACATTTTAGAGGGTTTCATTTCAACAAGGTCGACCTGTATTCCCTTTGACGCTATTTGCCAAGCGGCTTCGCACCCAGCGAGACCTGCGCCGATAACGGTTATTTTAGTCATTTCTTATTTTCCTTAACAGTCTTTTTCGCCCTTGTGGGACACTCGGAATTCATACAGTATTTACGTCCTCTTATTCCGCTGATTATATAACTGCCGCATTCAGGGCATTTTTCGCCTGTCGGAACACCCGGCGACGCAAAATCACACTCGGGATAATTTGAACAGCCGTAAAACTTCTTACCTTTTTTTGAGATTTTCTTTACCAATTTACCGCCGCATTTCGGACAAGGTTGCTTAACTTCGTCCTCAGGTACGGGTTTGGTATTTTTACACTCAGGATAACCAGGGCAGGCTAAGAATTTTCCAAATCTTCCTGTTTTAACTACCATTTTTCTGCCGCATTTATCACAGATAACATCGGTTTCTATATCAGGCACTTTAACGCGCTTTCCGTCAAGCGAATTTTCCGCTTTTTTATATAGCTTGTCAAAGTCGTCGTAAAAATCTCTTACGGTATCTATCCAATCAAGTTTTCCCGCTCCTATTTTATCAAGTTCTTCCTCCAAACCTGCGGTGAACTTGACATCTACAATACGCTTAAAGTACTCGGTGATCAAATCAGCAACGACCTTTCCGAGCTCCGTCGGTTTCAAGGATTTCTTTTCCCGTTCAATATAATTACGCTGTAAAATATTTGATATTATAGGAGCGTATGTTGACGGACGGCCGATTCCGTTTTCATCAAGCGCCTTAATAAGCGTCGGCTCGGTATATCTTGCAGGCGGCTGTGTAAAGTGCTGATTCGGCGTAAGCTCCTTCAATTTCAAAACATCGCCGACATTCATTTCGGGCAGAGCTGCCCCGTCGGCGGTTTCATCGTCCTTGCCCTCCTCGTAAAGCACGGTAAAACCGTCAAATTTAACGCTGTAACCGCTTGCTTTGAAAAGGTAGTCGCCCGCTGTAACGCTGAC
>CAKSQT010000048.1 GCA_934486755.1 uncultured Eubacteriales bacterium
ACTTCCACCGTAAAGTCCACGTGACCCGGAGTATCAATGATATTGATCCGGACGCCCTTCCAGTGACAGGTGGTAGCAGCGGAGGTAATTGTAATACCGCGCTCCTGCTCCTGCTCCATCCAGTCCATAGTTGACGCACCGTCGTGAGTTTCACCCATCTTACGGTTAATACCCGTATAGAAAAGGATACGCTCAGTTGTGGTAGTTTTACCTGCGTCAATATGTGCCATAATACCAATATTTCTTGTCATTTCAAGAGATACCTTTCTTGGCATATAAACCTCCAGTTCGCAATAAAGCGATAATTGATAATAACAGTTGTTTTAAACTACCATCTGTAATGGGCGAAAGCCTTGTTCGCCTCTGCCATCTTGTGAGTATCGTCACGCTTCTTGGCAGCGCCGCCCATACCGTTAACGGCATCAAGAATCTCGGCAGCCAGACGTTCCTTCATTGTTCTTTCGGAACGGGTACGGCTGTATGTTGTCAACCAACGCAGACCGAGTGTCTGCTTTCTTTCGGGGCGAACCTCAAAAGGTACCTGATAGGTAGCACCGCCCTTACGGACAGCCTTAACTTCAAGCTGCGGCATAACATTTTCCATAGCCTGATCGAAAACCTCAATGGGATCCTTCCCTGTTTTTTCACTTATAATGTCGAAAGCACCATAAACAATCTTCTGAGCAACGCCCTTCTTACCGTCAAGCATAATGTTGTTGATAAGACGGGTTACTGTCTTTGAATTGTATACCGGATCCGGCAATACATCACGTTTTGCAATAAAGCCTCTTCTTGGCACTTTACTTCCCTCCTTCATAATGATGATATCATAGGTACTCGAGTGACAATTTCCCGTAGCACCAAGCAAGGCGTGTATAATATATATAAACGCCGCTGCTTGTACGATGCAGCAGAGATTTCGTCAAATTATTTTGCACCTGCTTTCGGACGCTTCGCACCGTATTTTGAACGGCTCTGCATCCTTTTGGCAACGCCCTGTGTATCAAGGGTTCCTCTGACGATGTGGTAACGCACACCAGGAAGATCCTTAACACGTCCGCCACGAATAAGAACAACGCTGTGCTCCTGAAGATTATGACCGATGCCAGGAATGTAGGCAGAAACCTCGATTCCGTTTGACAGACGTACTCTCGCAATTTTACGAAGAGCAGAGTTCGGCTTCTTAGGAGTAGAAGTCTTAACGGCTGTGCACACGCCGCGCTTTTGCGGAGAATTATTATCGGTAGGCTGACGCTTCATAGAGTTATAACCCTTTAAAAGTGCAGGAGCCTTAGCCTTTTTCTCAACAACCTCACGACCGCTGCGAACCAATTGGTTAAACGTAGGCACTATTACACCTCCCCAAATTCAATTTTATATAACAAACGCACTTACAGCACGGTTATACCAAAAAAACGGGACATAATCCCACATACTAAATTAGCATAGCACAAAAACCTACGCTTGTCAAGTATTTTAACTTGCAAACGTAGGTTTTATGTCAGTTTACTCAGACGCTGACGGTCTGTTTGTCTTCTTCAAAATCGGCAATTCCGCCGTCAATGTCTTCCTCGGGTTCGGTGGGGTTAATTTCCTCGCACTTCATACCCGTACCTGCGGGCACGAGTTTACCGATGATAACATTCTCTTTTAGACCGAACAGCGGGTCTACCTTGCCCTTAATAGCGGCTTCGGTGAGAACACGGGTTGTTTCCTGGAAGGACGCCGCCGACAGGAACGACTCGGTAGCGAGCGAAGCCTTTGTGATACCGAGAAGCGTTGCAACATAGGTCGCCTTTTTAAGGCCTTCCTCGCCTGCCGCGATACGCTCGTCTATCTTGGCGTTTTCGGTTGCTATTTCTTTATATTCATAGCTTACATTCTGCAACAGATCGGTAGAGCCTGAATCAACGATTCTGAGTTTTCTCATCATCTGACGGATAATGACCTCAATGTGCTTATCGTTGATGTCAACACCCTGCGTGCGGTATGCATTCTGAATTTCAGCTATAATATATTCCTCAACCGCCTCGGGTCCCTGAGCTTCGAGAATATCCTGCGGATATTTAGCGCCAGGGATTATAAGGTCGCCTGCTTTTACATAGTCGCCCTCGTTTACAAGGCATCTGATTCCGTAAGGAATGACTATCTTTTCCTCGGTGCCGAGCTCGTCGTTCGTGATTATAACGACATTGCTCTTTTTCTCCTCGGCGATGCGCACCCTACCGTCAATCTTGGCGATAAGACCGCAGTGCTTCGGACGGCGTGCCTCAAACAGTTCCTCAACACGCGGAAGACCCTGTGTAATATCCTCGGTGCTTGCGATACCGCCCGTGTGGAAGGTACGCATTGTAAGCTGTGTACCAGGCTCACCGATAGATTGTGCGGCAACTATTCCGACAGCCTCGCCCGTTGTAACAGGCTTGTTGGTAGCAAGGTTAGAACCGTAGCACTTCTTGCAGACGCCGTGATGGCTGTGGCAGGTGAGTATTGAGCGGATTTCAATTCTTTCAATACCTGCGTCAACTATACGCTTTGCGTCCTCCTTGGTCATCATATGTTCATTATCGCAGATGACCTCGCCCGTTTCGGGGTTGACCGCTGGGTGGAGCAGATAACGTCCGATAAGGCGTTCTTCAAGAGTTTCAAGAATATGATTACCGTCCTTAATATCGAATACGGTAAGACCGTCTTCGGTATGGCAGTCGTCCTCGCGGACTATGACATCCTGCGCAACGTCAACAAGACGGCGGGTAAGATAACCAGAGTCGGCAGTACGTAACGCGGTATCGGCAAGTCCTTTACGCGCGCCGCGCGAAGAAATGAAGTATTCAAGAACGTTAAGACCCTCACGGTAGTTAGCACGAATCGGTACTTCAATAACCTTACCTGCGGTATTTGCGATAAGTCCGCGCATACCTGCAAGCTGACGTATCTGGCTCATAGAACCACGCGCGCCCGAGTCAGCCATCATAAATATCGGGTTGAACTCATCAAGGTTGCCCTTCAACGCGTCGGCAACATCTTCGGTCGCCTTGTTCCATATTTCGATAACGTGACGGCTGCGCTCGTCGTTGCTGATAAGACCGCGGCGGTAATCCTTGGATACGCTGTCGATCTCAGCCTCGGCGGCGGCAAGTATTTCCTTCTTAGCGGGCGGTATTACCGCGTCGATAACGGCAACGGTTATTGCGCCCTTGGTCGAATACTTAAAGCCCGTGGCTTTTATCTTATCAAGAACGATAGAGGATTCGCTTGTTCCGTGAATATCTATGCACTTATCAATAATTTTGCCGAGCTGTTTTTTGCCGACCTTATTCTGAATAACATCATCATTGCTTTCAATGAAATTCTTGGACGGATCTTTAAGAGAATAGGTCCATTCAAGATCAAATATATGATCGGGATCGGTACGGTCTACAAAACCGAGGTCCTGCGGAATGGATTCATTGAATATAATAAATCCGACAGTACACCAAACCAACTTTGAATTGCCGCTGTCATCGGTCATACGCACGCGGATAGGAGCGTGAAGACCGATAATGCCGTCGCTGTATGCCATAATGGCTTCGTTTTTATCTCTGAATACCTTGTTTGTACCCTTTTCGTCAGCCTTAACAAGCGTAAGGTAATAAGAACCGAGTACCATATCCTGAGTAGGAACCGCAACAGGCTTACCGTCAGACGGCTTTAAGAGGTTGTTAGCGGCGAGCATCAGGAAACGAGCCTCTGCCTGAGCCTCGGCAGAAAGCGGAACGTGAACCGCCATCTGGTCGCCGTCAAAGTCCGCGTTGTACGCGGTACATACCAACGGATGCAGCTTTAACGCTTTACCTTCGACAAGAACGGGTTCAAACGCCTGTATACCGAGTCTGTGAAGCGTAGGAGCGCGGTTAAGAAGAACGGGATGTTCTTTTATAACAAGCTCCAATGCGTCCCATATCTCGGTCGAGGCGCGCTCAACCATCTTGCGTGCCGATTTTATATTTGTAACAGCCTTGGTCTCAACAAGGCGCTTCATAACGAACGGCTTGAACAGTTCAAGCGCCATTTCCTTAGGAAGACCGCACTGATACATTTTAAGTTCAGGTCCGACAACGATAACCGAACGTCCCGAATAGTCAACACGTTTACCGAGAAGGTTCTGACGGAAACGTCCCTGCTTACCTTTAAGCATATCGGAAAGCGATTTAAGAGCGCGGTTGTTCGGTCCTGTTACAGGCTTGCCGCGTCTGCCGTTGTCGATAAGCGCGTCAACAGCCTCTTGAAGCATACGCTTTTCGTTGCGTACTATAATATCGGGAGCGCGGAGTTCAAGCAACCTTTTAAGGCGGTTGTTACGGTTAATAACGCGTCTGTAAAGGTCGTTGAGGTCGCTGGTTGCGAAACGTCCGCCGTCCAGCTGTACCATAGGACGAAGATCTGGCGGTATTACGGGAATAACATCAAGAATCATCCATTCGGGACGGTTGCCCGACTGTCTGAATGCTTCGAGAACTTCAAGGCGCTTTAAAATGCGGACTCTTTTCTGCCCCGTAGTGTTTTCAAGCTCGTCTCTGAGTTCCTTGCAGGACTCGTCAAGGTCGATCTCGCAAAGCAGTTTTTTAATCGCCTCGGCGCCCATACCCGCTTCAAAGTCGTTTTCATACTTTTCGCGCATATCGCGGTACTGCTTTTCGCTCAAAAGCTGTTTCTTTTCAAGCGGAGTAGTACCAGGATCGGTTACTATATATTGTGAAAAATACAAAACCTGTTCAAGAGCCTTGGGAGATACGTCGAGAGCCAATCCCATTCTTGACGGTATTGTTTTGAAATACCAAATGTGAGAAACGGGAGCGGCAAGCTCGATAGAACCCATACGCTCGCGGCGAACCTTTGAACGTGTTACCTCAACGCCGCAGCGCTCGCAGACTTTGCCTTTATAGCGAATACGTTTATACTTACCGCAGTGGCACTCCCAGTCCTTCTGAGGCCCGAAAATGCGCTCGCAGAACAAACCGCCCTGCTCGGGTTTCAACGTGCGGTAATTGATTGTTTCAGGCTTGGTTACCTCACCGTGAGACCAGCTTCTGATCTGTTCGGGAGATGCAAGTCCGATCTTTATTGATTCAAATTCAATTTCTGCCATAACTGCCCTCCGTTACATTTCTTCCGACATATCGTCGCCGAAGCTGTCGTCCGGTATACCAATGTCGTCATCGTCGTTTGTCTCTGTAATAGCGTCGCCGTTTTCGTCTTCAAGACCGAAGCCGTCAAGATTGTCGGCAACCGTTTCTTCCTTGAAGTCCTCAGGAATAGACGGCGAACCGAGACCAATGTCATCATCGTCGTCAAAGGTCTGTTTAAGGTCTATTTCCTCGTTGTCCTTGTCAAGAACCTTTACGTCAAGTCCCAAAGATTGAAGTTCTTTAATAAGAACCTTGAAGGATTCGGGAACACCCGGTTTCGGAATGTTCTGACCCTTAACGATAGCCTCATAAGCCTTGACACGTCCAACAACATCGTCCGACTTAACGGTGAGTATTTCTTGAAGCGTATAAGCGGCGCCGTAGGCTTCAAGCGCCCAAACTTCCATCTCTCCGAAACGCTGTCCGCCGAACTGAGCCTTACCGCCGAGCGGCTGCTGAGTAACAAGCGAATACGGTCCCGTAGAACGTGCGTGTATCTTATCGTCAACAAGGTGATGCAGTTTAAGGTAGTACATATATCCTACCGTTACGAGATTGTCGAACGGTTCGCCCGTACGTCCGTCGTAAAGCTGCGTTTTAGCGTCTCTTGTGAGCGGAATACGTGAGAAATCGAGTTTTGCGGTGTTTCTGTCCGCATAATCGCCGTTCTTTGTGGTTTCTTCCGCCATTTCAAAGCACTTGCGTATATCGTCCTCGTGCGCGCCGTCAAATACAGGCGTGCATATATTCCAGCCAAGCGCCTTTGCGGCATATCCCAGATGCACTTCAAGCACCTGACCGATATTCATACGCGAAGGAACGCCCAACGGGTTGAGAACTATATCAAGCGGAGTGCCGTCAGGTAAGAACGGCATATCCTCGCTCGGAAGAATACGTGAAACGACACCCTTGTTTCCGTGACGTCCCGCCATTTTATCTCCGACGGAAATCTTACGTTTTTGAGCGATATAACAACGTACAACTACATTTACGCCTGGGCTTAATTCGGAAGAATTTTCCCTTGTAAATACCTTTACGTCAACTATTGTGCCGTATTCTCCGTGGGGAACACGCAAAGAGGTATCTCTTACCTCACGCGCCTTTTCGCCGAATATAGCTCGGAGCAGTCTTTCCTCTGCCGTAAGCTCGGTCTCGCCCTTAGGAGTTACCTTACCGACAAGTATATCGCCAGCGGTAACCTCGGCGCCGACTCTGATAATTCCGCGCTCGTCAAGGTCTTTAAGAGCGTCTTCGCCGACGTTCGGAATATCGCGTGTTATTTCTTCGGGTCCGAGCTTGGTATCACGCGCTTCAAGCTCGTATTCCTCTATATGAATGGAGGTGTAAACATCGTCGCGGACAAGTCTTTCATTGATAAGAACAGCGTCCTCGTAGTTGTAGCCCTCCCAGGTCATAAAGCCTATTAAAGCATTGCGTCCGAGTGAAATTTCACCGTTGCTCGTAGCAGGACCGTCGGCAATTACTTCATTTTCCTCTACCTGCTGACCGACAGCCACGATAGGCTTCTGGTTTATACAGGTTCCGTGGTTGGAACGCAGGAATTTGATAAGCTCATATTCGTCAATTTCACCGTTTTTAGCGCGGATTTTAATAATTGACGCGCTGACATAAGCCACAGTTCCCGCGCGTTTTGCGAGTACGACAACGCCCGAATCAACCGCCGCCTTGTATTCCATACCCGTAGCGACTATCGGATTTTCAGGTTTAAGAAGCGGAACTGCCTGCTTCTGCATGTTTGAGCCCATAAGCGCACGGTTTGTATCGTCGTTTTCAAGGAACGGTATCATAGCGGTTGCAACCGATACTACCATCTTAGGCGAAACATCCATATAGTCGGCACGTGAAGACTCAACCTCCTGGAATCCGTCACGGTAACGAACGTTGACCTTGCGGTTGACAAAGTGACCCTCGCTGTCGAGCGGTTCGTTTGCCTGAGCTACATAGTAATCGTCCTCCTCGTCCGCAGTCATATACTCAACGCGGTCAAGCACGCGGCCTGTTTCCTTGTCGATAGGACGGAAAGGAGCCTCTATAAATCCGTATTTATTTATCTTCGCAAAGGTTGCGAGGTAGGATATAAGACCGATGTTAGGACCTTCGGGAGTCTCGATAGGACACATACGTCCGTAATGGGTGTAGTGAACGTCACGAACCTCGAACGAAGCGCGGTCGCGCGAAAGACCGCCGGGTCCCAACGCAGACAGACGGCGCTTATGAGTAAGCTCCGAAAGCGGGTTGGTCTGATCCATGAACTGCGAAAGCGGAGAGGAACCGAAAAATTCCTTTATAGCCGCAACCACAGGGCGTATATTTATAAGCGACTGTGGAGTGATGCTGTCGGGATCCTGAGACTGCAAAGTCATCTTCTCGCGGACAACTCTCTCCATACGCGAAAGACCTATTCTGAACTGATTTTGGAGCAGTTCGCCGACAGAACGTATGCGGCGGTTGCCCAAATGGTCAATATCGTCAACATTGCCGACGTCGTGCGGCAATCCGAGGAAATAGCTGATAGTCGCAAATATATCGTCTACCGTTATATGCTTGGGTATAAGCTCGTCGGCGCGTTCCAAAATAGCGGCGCGCACAGCCTCTTTGCCATCGTTATTCTCAACAATATCTTTAATTACGGTGAAGGAAACCTTTTCGTTTATGCCGAGTTCGTCAAGCTCGTTAAGCTCTTCCTCGCTGAAATCAACATAATCTTTAAGGTCGACCATACCGTTGGAAAGGATCTTGACCTCGGTAACGTTGCCCTCAAAATCCATTACGTTTACGTAAGCGGAGTTTACGCCCTTAGCTTCAATTTCAGCCGCAAGCTCCTTTGACACCGTAGTATCCGCCTCGGCTATTATTTCGCCCGTGGAGGGGTCTACAACAGGACGTGAAAGAACCTTGCCGCGCAGACGTGCGCCGATAGCCAGCTTCTTGTTGTACTTATAACGTCCGACCCTTGAAAGGTCATAACGGTGCGCGTCAAAGAAAAGCTGTTCAAGATAGCTCTGCGCGCCCTCTATCGTTACAGGCTCGCTCGGACGGAGTTTTTTGTAAACCTCAACAAGCGCGTCCTCGCGTGATTTTGTATCGTCGTTTTCAAGAGTGGCGGCAAGACGCTCGTCATCGCCGAAAAGTTCTCTTATAGCGTCGTTCGTCGGCACGCCTAAGGCGCGGATAAACATAGTTATCGGGAGTTTTCTGTTCTTGTCTATACGGACATACAAAACATCGTTTACGGACGTTTCGTATTCAAGCCAAGCACCCCTGTTAGGTATGATGGTAGAGGAGAAAAGGCGTTTACCTGTCTTTTCCTCCGTCTTCTCGGCAAAATAGACGCCGGGCGAACGAACCAGCTGTGAAACAATAGCGCGTTCGGCACCGTTTATAACGAATGTTCCCGATTCGGTCATTATCGGGAAATCGCCCATAGAGACCTCGCTCTCTTTAATCTCACCCGTTTCGGTGTTTACAAGCCTTGCGGTAACGCGAAGCGGCGCGGCATACGTGGTGTCACGTGCCTTGCACTCGGTAACATCGTATTTGGGTGTCTCGTCCAGACGGTAATCAATAAAGCTCAGTTGAAGATTGCCGCTGTAATCGGTAATAGGGGGCATATCTCTGAATACTTCTTTAAGCCCCTCCTCAACAAACCATTTGTAAGAATCCTTTTGGATCTCAATAAGGTTAGGCATATCGATGACTTCATTGATTTTCGAGAAGGTCATACGAGTGTTTTTGCCCATACGGACAGGTTTAACCATTGAAGTTGACTCCATAGGTTTACAATCACTCCTCCATTTGTTTTGCGCTGTGATGCGTAGAGTTTTGCACAAATGTAATTAATCATTGCTACAACTAATAATATATAATAGGCGCACAATACCCCATCATCATTGGTAATTCATAATTATATACTAAAAAATGCAAGCAGTCAAGTAAAAATTTCGGAAATTTTATTTCCGTTGAAAAAATATCAAAAGGCGTGTATAATGTGAGTATCAATATGTTGGAGAAATTTAATGAATATAGCTTTTTACACACTCGGCTGCAAAGTCAATCAATATGAAACGCAGGTTATGCGTGAAGCGTTTGCCAACGCGGGCTACAACACCGTGTCGCATAGCGGCGGTTTTGACATTATAATAGTAAATTCCTGTACGGTCACGGCGGAGAGCGACAGAAAGACAAGACAGTCGGTAAGGCGTTTCCGCAGGGAACGCCCCGACAGTATAATAATCCTCACGGGCTGTATGGTGCAGGCGTTTCCCGAGAATGCCGATATACTGCCCGAAGCAGATATAATCACGGGCAACACCGATATATCTCACCTTACCGAGCTTGTGGACCGCTTTTTGCGCGACGGTGAACGGGTTGTGGAAATTTCGTCCCACAAGCCGAAGGAACGTTTCAACACACCTCCCATAATGCGGTTTGATGAACGGACGCGCGCTTATATGAAGATAGAAGACGGTTGCGACCGTTTTTGCTCCTACTGCATAATACCGACGGCGAGAGGACGGGTACGTTCAAAGCCTTTAAACGAAATATCCTCGGAAGCCGAAAGCCTTGCGGCAAACGGATTTTCCGAAATAGTCCTTGTCGGAATAAATCTGTCGTCCTACGGCAAAAATGAGGACTTTGATTTGTGCGACGCGGTTGACGCAGTTTGCGGTATTCCCAATGTAAAGCGAGTCAGGCTCGGTTCCCTCGAACCCGACTATATCACCGACGAAATGCTCTGCCGCTTAAAAAAGCAGGACAAGTTCTGCCCTCAATTTCACTTATCCCTGCAATCGGGGTGCGATGAAACGCTTAAAAGAATGAACCGCCACTACGACACGGCGTTCTATTCCGACCTTGTAAAACGGATAAGAGATATTTTTGAAGACGCCGCGATTACAACCGACGTAATGGTAGGCTTTGCGGGTGAGACCGACGAAGAATTTAAGAAAAGCCTTGACTTTGTGAAAAAAACAGGCTTTGCAAAAACCCACGTCTTTGCCTATTCAAGGCGGGCAGGAACGGTTGCTTACGGTCTTCCCTGTCAGGTGTCGGGCGCAGAAAAAACTCGGCGGAGCGGACTTATGATAGCCGCCTGTGCAGAGAGCGAGCGCGCATTTCTCAGAGCGCATATAGGCACGGTGACAGACGTTTTGTTTGAAACCGCCGAAAACGGTTTTGCGGAGGGGTATACAAAAAATTACATACGTGTAAAGGTCAAGTCTGATAAATCGTACACAGGCGAGATATTAAGGGTTAAAATCACAGGCGCGTCTGACGAATTTTGCACAGGAAAACTTATAGCACTTAAAAATTGAAAATTTTGTTTTAGGAGGGCAGTAAAAACCTATACAAAAACAGTAAAATAATTCCTTGACCGAAAAAACGATTTATGGTTTATTATAAAGAAAATCAAACGGAGGTATGTTTATGTTAGGAAATTTCAACTACTGCAACCCGACAAGGCTGTATTTCGGCAAGGATTCGCTTGGCTTTTTAAAGAGTGAGCTTGAAAAATACGGCAAAAATGTTATGCTCTGCTACGGCGGCGGCTCAATCAAAAAGAACGGGATTTACGACGCGGTTACCGACATTTTAAAGTCCTGCGGCAAAAATATATTTGAAGACGGCGGCGTTATGCCAAATCCCACCGTTGAAAAGCTGTACGAAGGCTGCAAAATCGCAAGGGAAAACAATATTGACCTTATTCTTGCGGTGGGCGGCGGCTCGGTGTGCGACTATTCAAAGGCGGTCTCTGCCTCGGCATACTGTGAAGAAGACCCATGGGACAGATACTATAACCGTTTTGAAGACGTAAACAACAAGATAATCCCCGTTGGCTGTGTACTGACAATGGTCGGCACAGGCTCCGAAATGAACGGCGGCGCCGTTATTACCAACCACAAGCTGAAATTGAAGGTAGGTCACGTGTTCGGCGATAACGTTTTCCCGAAATTCACCGTTTTAAACCCCGAATTTACATTTACGGTGCCGAAATACCAGATGATAGCGGGTATTTACGATATTTTCAATCACATTTGCGAACAGTATTTTTCGGGCAAGGACGACAACACCTCGGACTATATAGCCGAGGGACTTATGAAATCGGTCATTCATTCAAGCAAGATTGCGGTTGAAAATCCCACTGACTATGAGGCGCGCAGCAATATTATGTGGACGGCGACTTGGGCGCTAAACACCCTTATCGCAAAGGGAAAATCAACCGACTGGATGGTCCACATGATAGGTCAGGCAATAGGCGCCCACACCGACGCAACGCACGGAATGACGCTCGCTTCGGTTTCTATGGCTTATTACCGATATATAAGCGGATACGGGCTTAAAAAATTCGTTCGCTCTGCGGAAAATGTCTGGAATGTTGATAAAACCGGTAAGACCGACCGTGAAATCGCCGACGAGGGACTCAGCCGTATGGAAGAATGGATGCGTTCGCTCGGTCTTGTTATGAAGATAAGCGACCTCGGCGTTACCGAGGATATGCTCGACGGCATAGCTGACAGCACGCTTATAATGGACGGCGGTTATAAAATCCTTTCCAAAGACGAGATAAAAGAAATACTGAAAGAAAGTATGTAACAAACTAAAACCTCCGCTGTGAAAATCGCTACACAGCGGAGGTCTTTATTAATCCAATTTATGCGTTTAACTGCCTGTAAGTTTTAATAATTATAACCGCAGAAATTATTGCGGTAAGAATATCGGGTACGGGCATAGAATAAAGAACGCCGTCAAGTCCGAAAAAACGAGGGAGCAAGAGTGCCAATCCCACTCCGAAAACAATTTCTCGAACCATAGAAAGCATAGTGGACTGCACCGCCCTGCCCATAGCTTGAAGAAAAATGAACGCCGCTTTGTTGATACACGCCAATACGATCATACAAAGATAAACGCGAAACGCTTTTACCGCAAATTCGGTGTAATAAACGCTTTCGTTAGCGGCGCCGAATATTTTTATGAGCGAATTCGGAAAAGCCTCAACAATTATAAGCGCAACCGCGCCTACGGCTGACTCCGCAATTAAAAGCCGCGTCAGAAGTTGCTTTACCCTGTTTTTAAGTCCTGCGCCGATGTTGTAGCCGACAATGGGAATACAGCCAGCCGCCATTCCTATCACGACAGAAATGATTATCTGAAAAAATTTCATAACAATGCCGACAACCGCCATAGGTATCTGAGCATACTGTTCCTGACCGAAAATCGGGTCAACGGCGCTGTATTTGCGCACCATATTGTTGATTGCCGCCATTGCCGCAACCAAAGATACCTGTGCAAGAAAACTGCAAAGCCCGAGCGACAGGGTTCTGCCCGCCGTTTTAATATCTATTTTTAGATCGCTTATATCTGGTTTGATTATTTTTGCTCTGCAAAGGTACCAAACCGCCGCAACCGCCGTCGCTATTTGACCGATTACGGTTGCTGCCGCGGCGCCCATCATACCCCACTTGAATACAAAAATAAATATAGGGTCAAGTATGATGTTAAGCACCGCGCCTATAAGGGTCGAAACCATTGCAAAGGTAGGACTTCCGTCCGCTCTTATAATCGGATTCATTGCCTGACCGAACATATAAAACGGTATTCCGAGGGTTATCCAAAAGAAGTATTCTTCTGACAGCCTGAATGTTTCGGAATTTACGCTTCCTCCGAAAGCGTTTATGATATGTTTTGAAAAAATTAAATATACCGCAGTTAAAACGATACTGCCGACAACGCACAGCAAAATTGAATTGCCGACACTGCGTTTTGCATTTTCCGCCTTTTGACTTCCGAGACTAATGCTGACGAAAGCACAGCAGCCGTCCCCTATCATAACTGCTATTCCGAGTGCTATGACCGTAAGCGGAAAAACAACGGTGTTCGCCGCATTGCCGTATGAGCCGAGATACGGCGCGTTAGCAATAAATATCTGGTCAACGATATTGTAAAGCGCGCCGACTAAGAGCGAAATAATGCAGGGTACGGCATATCCGCGCATAAGCTTTCCCACATTTTCTTCGGCAAGATTAGGTTGGTTTTGTTTGTTCATTTTATTTTACCTCCAATTAGGCAAGCAGTAATAAATCCGAACCCGTTTTTCGTGTGCAGATTTTTCGCATTGCATTGTTAAAATACTCGTTAATCCGAAAGGATTAACTGCGTTTTGTGCCTCGCCCTACAAAAAATCTGCTACACGTAAAATCTACGACCTAAAAAGAGCGTATTTTAGAGTGGATTTTTATGCGGAGGAGGCAGCAAGGCTGTCGCCTTGCAACGACGACAAGTGAAAATACGCCGAA
>CAKSQT010000049.1 GCA_934486755.1 uncultured Eubacteriales bacterium
GCCGATTAAAGTGGTACGCGAGCTGGGTTCAGAACGTCGTGAGACAGTTCGGTCCCTATCTGTCGTGGGCGTAGGAAATTTGAGAGGATCTGTCCCTAGTACGAGAGGACCGGGATGGACGCACCTCTGGTGCACCAGTTGTTCTGCCAAGGGCATAGCTGGGCAGCTAAGTGCGGATCGGATAAACGCTGAAAGCATCTAAGCGTGAAGCCGGCCTCAAGATTAGATTTCCCATAGCATAAGCTAGTAAGGTCCCCGGAAGACTACCGGGTTGATAGGCTGCGTGTGTAAGCGGTGTGAGCCGTGTGCTTGGCAGTACTAATAGACCGAGGGCTTGACCTATTTTTTCGTTCCTCTTCGTCTTCCTCTTACTTGTTCAGTTTTCAGGGTGTGAGTAACACCGAAATTAAAGCAATCGCAAACGCGGTTGCTTTTTTGGTTTTTGCTGATTTTCAGCCGACGGGTTTAGTCGGTCTCAAAATCAATATACATTATTATATATTGTGCAAACGCACTTTATATATCGGCAGGATAAAAACGCAATGTGCGCCGTCGGGCGCATTAGAGTCGGTAGGTAGCCCGACCGTCCGAATTTTGTATTTGGGTAAGTAACCTTCCCCTCCGGGTTGTCCGTTCCTGTAAATTTTATTTTCAGGAGGGTTTCGTTATGGACGAAAGCAAAGCACAGCTGACGGTATATTTTGAGAATCCGTTTTGGGTCGGTGTTTTTGAGCGTATAACGGACAATAAGCTGTCTGTTTGCAAAATTACATTCGGGACAGAACCAAAGGACTTCGAAGTGTGGAAATTTATTCTTAAAGAATACTGTCGGTTGAAATTCAGTCCGTCTGTTGACGCGGTTGTGAAGAATATCGCCAAAAATCCCAAGCGTTTGCAACGGGAACTGCGGAAACAGCTCGCAAGCGTCGGAATAGGTACAAAATCCCAACAGGCATTGCAGTTGCAACGGGAAGAAAGCAAGCTGATTCGCAAAACAATCGGCAGGGAGCGGCGCAACGCAGAAAAAGAACGGCGTTTCAACCTAAGACAACAGAAACGAAAAGAAAAACACAGGGGCAGATGACCCTGACAAAAGGCACCGAAAACATTTGGCTTTCGGTGCCTTTTGTGTTTTTATAAGATAACTAATTCGTCACAGTGAAATGTGATATATATAGCGCACGGTTATTTTGCTGTTGTGTTTGGACGGTGGCTTTAAAAAATTCTCTCCCTCAGTCTTTTGCTGCACAAAATCCAGCTCCCTCGTCAGAGGGCGCCGCGGGTTTGGCAATTCGGTGCTCGTTTGCAAACGGCGGGCGAGCAAAAACACAGCGTGTTCAATAAATATATACCTTCGTGTAGAATGTAAAAAACGGAGGTTGTAAATATGAAGATTTACGGGTATGTTCGAGTGTCGAGTATCGACCAAAACGAAGACAGACAAATGGTTGAAATGGAGCAACGCAAAGTCGCGAAAGGCAACATTTATGTCGATAAGCAATCGGGCAAGGATTTTGAACGGCCGCAGTATAAGAAAATGATAAAAAAACTGAAAAGCGGAGATTTACTCTACATACTGAGCATTGACCGCTTAGGCAGGAACTATGAGGACGTCCAAAAACAGTGGCGGATACTGACAAAGGAAATAGGCGTTGATATTTGCGTTATTGATATGCCGCTTTTGGATACCCGCAACGGCAAGGATCTGATGGGTACTTTTATAGCGGACTTGGTTTTGCAGATTCTTTCCTTTGTGGCGCAAAGCGAGCGTGAAAATATTAAAAAACGTCAGGCGCAGGGCATTGCCGCCGCACAGAAAAAGGGTATAAAATTCGGCAGACCCGAAAAGGAACTGCCGTTGGATTTTAAAGAAGTGGTTAAACGGTGGGAAAATAAGACGATTTCCACCGACACAGCGCTTAAACTGTGCGGTTTCGGCAAAAGCACATTCTACCGCCGCCGAATAGAACTGAAATCCAACCAAAAATAATAAAAGGAGTTCAAAAAGTGTACTTTTTGAACTCCTTAACCGTTAAGTTAATTTTACCATATATTTATGCAAATTTCAACCGCTTTTTTCCATTTTTATCCTTTTTTATTACAACCACAATCTGAAAAATGACAATTTATGTCAATACCAAAAAGTACACATTTTGAAATTTAAAGGGGAATAAAAATGAAACAAAAAATATTAAAAACAATATCCTTACTTCTTGCGGCAATAAATATTTTATCCATTGTATGCGGTTGCGGCAAAAAGACCGTTTCGACGGCGGCAAAAGGGGAACTAAACAGACTTAAATGGATAGAAATGCTGTCTGATAGTTTCTACATACAGGACAGTAAAACAGAAAAGCCGTATTTTACTGATATTTCAAAAGAAAACGCGCTTTTCGGTAAAATTCAGCAATGCGTTGATTTGGGAATAATTTCTGCCGAAAAAAAGTTTAATCCGAATGCTTCGGTTTCTTTTAAAGAGGCGGCGCTTAATTGTATAAGCGCGATAGGGAAAAGCACGGTTTCCGACTATTTGAAAACAGAAAAGGAGCTTAGTGAAAAGGAGCTTTTAAAGTTCGCAAAAGAAAAAATACTGACAGGAATTTCAAATGAAAAAAATCTTACGCAGGCAGACGCCGAAAAGGCATTGCAAAATTCAGCAAATTTGATTTTAAATAAGCCGTTATTTGAAAAAGAAAAAATTAAACTTGCAAAAGGCGTCATAGATTTACGAAATTCTAAGATAGAATACACCGCCACAACGGCAAATCTGCCCGATGTTAAAAATATTAAAAAGGGTTCAGTTATAATTCTTCCGTCAAGTTCGGAATATCCCGCTGGTCTTGCAAGAAAGGTGATTTCGATTTCAGGCAACACAGCGGAACTCGGTGAAACAGAAATAAACGAAGTTTTTGATGAATTTCGCGTGTCAAAAACAACTGAACTTCAAAGCAGTGATTTTACAGCCGCAGACGGCGTTACGATTGAGGAATATGCACCCATTGAAAATTTGAGCCGTACGGAAGACTGCAATTTAACGCCTATGGTGTTAAATCAAAATAACGAGGCTTCTTATACCGCGTTGGGCTCAGGTCCAAAAGCCGCATTTAATGTCAACCTTAATCTTACAAAGGGCAGATTGTCGGTAGATGAAAAGTGGGGATCGCTTCAAGGCACATATTCAGGCGCAAAATCGCCCGAAAGTGCTGACGCTTTTAAATTTGACGGCAAAAACCTTTATACAGAAAAGTATAATGCAGGATATGAAATCAAGGGTAAGATAAGTCTTTCCGATATAACCTTGAATAATGATGTGGATTACAAAAAAATAGCAGGCGTTAAGGTAGGAGTAAACCGTTGCGAAACAAAGGTAAATTTTAAGGCGAGTTTTAGTTTTTCTATAAAAGGAAAGTTGGACGAAGATATTGACATTCTTACCGCAAATATTCCGATAGGAACAACAGGACTTTCGGTTAAATGTGTGTTTATGCTGTCGGTAGGCGCAAACGGCGAAATAACCGTAAAGAGCGAAATCAAAAATACAACATCTTATATATTTGAAAAAGGTTTGAAGCAGGTCAACAACACAGATGTAAAAAACAAAGCAACCTTAACTGGCAATTTGACCGCCAAAGTAGGACCCAAAGCCGTTATAGCCGTTTTGGGATTGGATTTCTTTGATTTTCAGGCTTTGATAGGAATGGGGGCAAAAGCAAAAATAAGCGCCGAGCAGGGCAGTACCGAAATACCGTGCGTTGATGTTCAGGCGTACGCACCGATTGTTACTCTTAAATTCGCGGGCGACAAAAAGACGTTGCTTAACGCATTAGGCTTTTCCGCCGAATGGAAAGTATATGACATTGAAAACGGCTGGAAAAAGTCGAGTGTAGTCAGCACATATCATTGGGAAGCAAGAAACGGTTGGGTAGATAAATGCACGCACCCGATAGACGAAGTCAACAGTCAGGGAAATAACAACAGTAATCAGAGCAATAATACAGCGTCTAACGCTTCAAAAACAGGGAACTATACAAACTCCACAAGCAATAATTCATATAAGCAAAAATCCTCAGAAGAAAATAGTCAAAACAATATTCAAAATTACAATATATATGTTGATAATGTAGCAAGTATGCCAAATTATATGGCTTGGATATTTGGAAATGAATTAAACGCAAATGAAAAAATAGATTTTATTAATGTTATTTCAGTTAAAATCAATGGAAAGGAGTGCAGAATTAGCAATAAATGTTCAGGCAACCAAAATGTCCGAAATGTATTTCAAGAGCGTGATGTGGAAGAAGGCGATGATACGTATGGATATGTGATAAGGGATTATAATGGAAAAAAGGATGAACCAATAGCGTATGTATACGTTGAAGTGCCAAATGAAATAATTTGCGCCGCAACAGACAAAACTGACGATGGTTATGATATTTGGAACATAGAATATCTTTTGAACTGTAAAATGGCGAATAAAGAATTTGAACATTTGATAAAACAAAAATTTATTAGAAACGGATATGGCGGATATGTATAATAGTTAGATATTGCTTAAACGACAGGTAATATTATTTGGGTGATTATAGTGAAATACAATATAGAAATGATTCTTTCCGCCACGGCTATTATAATATCAATAATAGGTTTTATCGCAGGCAGATTTCTTGATTCTTTTCTATACGGACCGAGATGCAGGGTATCCGTGTTTTCTGCCGACGGCGGACGGGGAATTGAAATTCAATTTGAAAATGTCGGTTCGAGGATCATGCACGTTAAGCGTATTTCTTATACCATAGAGCAAAAGCCCTCAAAGTTAAAAAGAGACAAGCGTATCTATCGCACCAATCTTTCTGAATTTTTTTACGGTATTCCCTGTGATACGCGTTCAGAGTCGAGAATTGCGGAACCTGAATATTTATTTCCGAATTCAAAACATCGGATGATAAGGACAACTTTCGGTTCGCAGGAGGATTTATTGCGGGCTTGGGAAATTATACATAAAATGACCGTAAAGGTTGAATACTGCGGTTTGCTGCGTCAGTTTGTTCCAACGAAAACAGAATTGAAGATTAATTATGATATTTTTATGGACGCGCTGAAAAACGGCGACGGGACATTAAGAACGTTAAAAGCGTTCAAATAATGCAAACGTTTAAGGTAAATACGGCGAAAACCACGGCGTTTATAATAATAAAGAAAAAGAGAAAAACGGTATAGACCACACCCCGACAGATATTAAGGCTGTCGGGGTGAAATTTTAGAGGGATCTTATTTTGTTTATAAATTCCATTATCATATCGGCGAAGATATATCTGCCGTTTTCGTCCCGTTTATCGAGGTATTCGCAATGGCCTGAATTTTCAACGCATTTGTAAAATACGCGGTTCATATCGGCTCCGCAATGTTTGAGGGTTGATACCAGCAACCTTGTCTGTTCGTATCGGTTCGGCATATCGTTATCGCTTACTATAATTTCCATCGGAGCGTAGCTTCTGCCGCTTTCCACGTAGTAAAGCGGTGCGGTTTGGTCGATAATCACGCGGTTGGGCGCCAATCCGCGCTCGCGCAGGACGTTGAAATGCGCGGTGGGCTGCCCCGCGTCCATAAAATATCCCGATATTTTATCTGAGTCTATTCCGTGAATATCGAGATATTTTTTATCAAAGCAGAGCAGTTGGGTTATGTAACCGCCTGCCGAGCTTCCGCCCACGAAAAGGTCGGTGCAGCTGCCGTAGTCTGAAATGTTATTATGCACCCAAGCGACTGCCGCCGCGGCGTCCCTTACAAAATCGGGGAATACGGCGTAAGGGTAGAGCCGATAGTTCGCGCAGGCAACGGCTATCCCGCCGCTTACGACGTCGCCGATAAACCTCTGCTCATCCTTACTGCCTGATGTTATTCCGCCGCCGTGAAAATAAACAAACACGGGAAAGTTGTCGGCTTTTTCGGGCAGATATAGGTCTAAGGTTTGGCGTTCGTTGTCGGTCTTACAGTACGGTATATTTTCAATCTTTTTCATTAGAGAGAGCCTCCGTTTTTTCGCGTTTTTTGTTTATGAAATAAAGTATAAGGTCCGCTCCTACCATTATAAGGTTTAATATGTAGAACATCAATACGTACCACTTAAAGGATTCGGCGGTAAGTTTTGAAATTATACCGCAGATATATCCCGTGAAGATAAGAACCAAAAACAACAGGCTTTTGCCCTTTGTCGAGCGGGTTTTGATTGATTTTAGAACATTTGCGGGCCACGAGACCCCGAACAGTACTATCATAAATATTTCCAAGGTTTCAGACATTTTTATTATCCTCCGAATTATATTTTTTTCCGTTTACGGTTAGCCAAGCGGAAACGCTGCCATCGCATTTGACCGAAACGCCGCCGTTTTCAATATGAACATTGAGTTTTTTGCCCTTCCAAAGTAATTTGAATGAAAGCGACTTCCATTTTCTCGGCAAATGCGGTGATATGTCAATTGTATCATCATCATAACTGACCCCTGCAAACCCGAATATCGCGGTACTCCAAGAGCCGCCGTTTGCCGCGGGGTGCGTGCCGCCGATATAAAGCGTGCCGAGATACTGTCTTGTATCGCCTGTTAAATCCACCGTCGCCGTTTTCATAAAATATTTATAAGCCCATTCGATGTTCCCGATATTTGCCGCGACTATCGCATAGGCGCAGGCGCTCAGGCTTGAACCGCCCTCTGTATACGGCTCGTAGAACCGCCAATTCGCCTCTAAGACCTCTTTTGAATATTCTCTGCGGAACACATTAAGCATCATCAGAACGTCGGCTTGCTTTATCACCCTTGTGGTTGCCGCTATGCCCTGTCCGCACCCCCAATATTCGTTGGGGTCTATCACGCGCTTTTTTATTCCGTTCAGGTCAATATCTTCAAGGTTGAAATACCCGTCAAACTGCTCTATAATTCCGTTTCTGTCGGGAGCGGGAACATATAGGGCTTCGCCGAAGTCCTTTATCCAATCTAAGCTGTGACTTTCTTCAAACTGTCTGTAAAATTCGGGGTATTTCGATTTGGCTTTTTCGAGAGCTGAAATGAGTATATCTACCGCTCTTTTTGCAATTTTGTTGGTGTAGGCGTTATTGTTTACGCGCTCGTGATACTCGTCGGGCCCCACAACGTCCAAAAGCTCATACCGTTTTCTGAACGGCTTTGTGTAAGCGTAGCAGTAAAAGAACCGCACACATTCATATATCATTTCAAGTCCGCCGTCGGCAAGTATTGAATATTCGCCCGATACGTTGCAGTATTCCCAAAGCCCGTAGACTGTATCGGCGCTTATGTGTATCTGTTTGTCGCGGAAATATGTTCTTATGGGGCGTTTGGTGAATACGTCGGTTATATTGAACAGCGTGCAGGCGTCGTCCCCCGTTTCCTGACTTTCCCAAGCGTAAAACGCGCCTTCGTATCCGTATTCCGCGGCTTTACGTCTTGCTCCGTCTATTGTGTTTATGCGGTATTCGGCAAGTTTTTTCGCAACTGCGGGGTTGGTAAATGAGAAAAACGGCTGCATAAACATTTCGGTATCCCAAAATGCGGCGCCCTTGTAGACCTGACCCGAAAGCCCTCTTGCGGGTATTCCGCAGGTATGATTTCCGCGCGGTGCGATAGAAATAAGCTGATAAAGGCTGTATCTAAGCGCCTTTTGCGCTTCGTCGTCGCCCTCAATCACGACGTCGGACATATCCCATATTTCCTCCCACCTTGACTTGTGATTTTCTAAGAGTTCGCCGTACCCGAGCGCCGCGCTTTTTTCAAAATCGGAATGTCGGTTTTCAAAATCCTTGCCCCAATAAACGCCGAACAGCTTTTTGAAATTATAGGGTTTTTCGGGGGATATATCCACTGTCAATCCGTTTTGCGAATTGAGATTTTTGTCGGACAAAAGCGTGCATACCGCAAGTTGCGTTTTGGTTTCAACCGTTTCGCACTCGACTGTAAATATATCTTTTTTTGTTACGGTAAAATGAGGACCGTTAATGTCCCATACGCCGCAGTTTGTGTCTGTTTTCAGAGTGACGGTTATCGGTTTGTCGGCGGATACGGTATAGCTCAGCCCGCCGATATGTTCGTCCGACATACTTAAAAAGCGTTCCGCAGTAACGGTGACCGATGCGCCGCCCTCGTTAAAAGAGGTGGTTCTTCGGTGTACGCCGTGCCGAATATCAAGTGTGCGAGAATGTGCGCACGGGCACCTTGTCAGCAGGCTGACTTCTTCGCCGTTTATATACAGCTTGGTGAAAAACGGGTCGGGCGCATTTACCGACTCACGCCACGAATCGCCGTTTTTGTCAAACAGCCCCGCTAAATTGAGCGCCGTCAGTTCCTTTTTGCCGAACTCCTCAAAGGTTCCCCTGTAACCCATATAGCCGTTTGCTATAAGATATTTACTGCCGTTCTGCGCCGTGTTGCCGTAATCGTAATTATCTTCGCTTATAATCCATTCGTTGTTTTTCATTCAAAACCGCCCCTTATAATTTCAAGTTTTTTAACGCCGCTGCCGTTTATCACGGCGGTTTTTGTATCGCCGCTCGGTCTTAATACGGTTACCTTGCCGTCAACCAAAATTTCGCCGACGTTTCCCGCTACTGCAAGCACGGCGTGATACGGTATTTCTACATTGCAGACTATTTTTTCCGCGTCCGCCTGAAAGTTCAGTATCTTTGCCGAATTAAATCTCACTATCTGCGGAAAGTCGGGTTTTTCTTGGGTTTTTTCAACTAAAACGGTGTTTTTATCGCGCAAAAGGTCAAAGGGTATGCGGTTGGTGCTTCTAAGCTCGGTTCCGTTTACCGTGATTTTCTTTGTATATCTGCCGACGCCGAATATTTCAACGTCAAACTTACGGTTTAACATAAAGAGATTTTTTACCGATACGTCACGGTATGAATGGGGGAATACCGTAACGCCGAACGCGTCGAAATCAAGCCCGTAAACGCCGCGGACGACCGACTGATAAAATGCGCGGTAGTTATACTGCTGCCAAGCGCCGCAACACATATTCCAATCGTCGAAATCGGGGTTTGCGTTGTCGCAGTAGCAGTCTATCCCCTCGGGAACGGTCAGCCGCTCGCTCCAATAGGATACCCAACCGACGTATTTTTCCAAAAGCGCTCGGTCATCAGCTGACTGTATACATCGGATATAAAAATCGGCGTTGTATACGGGCCACCAACAGTGCATCTGATTGGCGTCGCCGTCATAGGCGGGGTCGTTTTTGTTAATGGGTCTTATGCCGTTTTCGCTGACAAAATTTTTCTTGAAATACTCTGTCAGCGCTTCGCAGCGCGGATAAATTATATCGGAAACAAATTCGTTTTCAATGCGGGCAAGGTAGGGCGAATATATATCCGCTTTGTCGCCTGTTTTGCTGTCAACGGCAGACGAATAAAACCCCTCGTTATCATCAAAAAACAGTGGGTCTGCGTTTTCTTCAAATTTATTCATTATCGGAGTTATGCGCTCGGCGGTTTCGGCGTCGCCCTTTATATAAGCCAACACCTGCATAGAGCGAAAGGCAATATAGGTCTGAATATTCTCTTTAAACCCGTAAGCGTCGGCGGAGGAGTGTGTCGCGGCAAAGGCGGAGGAATAATCAAACTCCGCAGACATACCCGTTTTGAACATACCGCTCTTTTCGTCATACGCTTTAAGGGTGTTTTCAAAAATCTTTTTTGCGAAAGCATAGGCGCTGTCTTTAAGGACGCCGCCGCCCGAAACGTAGCAGTAGAGGTAGGCTATAAAGAAAATATTTGCGCCTATTTTAAATCCGTCGGTCTTATGCAGGTTCTTGCCGTCATTGCCGTAGGCGCAGACGACGGGAATGTCGGCGCTTACCGCATAGTCGATTATTTTTCCGCTGTATTCATTGTCACCCCAAAATGCGAGAGAATCAGCCTCGGTCACCGAGTCGCTTCCCCAGGCGAAATAGTGCTTTGTGCTGGCGCGCAGAACTCCCGAAAGCTCGCGCACTTTGAGCGATTCGTTATAAAGCGGAGCAAGGCTCATAAAATTATCAACGGCTTTATCGCCCGTATTAAACGCGGGAGCCTTTTGAGCGGCGGTCTTATAGTCGGCAAGACGTTCGCTTATTATTCTTTTGTAATCCTCGGCGGCATTTTTGCAGTTCTCCT
This sequence comes from uncultured Eubacteriales bacterium, assembly GCA_934486755.1. Lineage (GTDB taxonomy): Bacteria > Bacillota > Clostridia > Oscillospirales > Acutalibacteraceae > UBA737. The sequence continues at coordinate 10,160 of CAKSQT010000049.1, forward strand.
CTGCCTTGATTTCGTCGGGCGCAAAGGAAACCGCCCATACATACTCGGTATTCGGACTTATATTTTCAAAGTAAAAATCATATTTTGTATTGCGTTTGGTTATTCTAAGCGCCGAGCGGCGATTAGACGTCATCGCTATGCAGGTGTCACAGCCGTTTTCGCAAAAAGATGTTTTATAAACGCCGCTTTCCGAGCGGAAAACGCCCCATACTCTCTCGCCGCCCGAAAGCTGGGGATTTTTAAAATCTCTTTCGAGGTTTTGCGGGGTGAAAAACGCGTTTTTCTTTATTTCAAAACGGTACTTGCATTTTTCCGTCAGCATATCGGGCGTTTTAAGAATAATTATTATGCTGTTGTTCACCGTGTAGAACGAAAAACGGAAGTTACAGCCGTCCGCACTCCATTCGCCCTCAAATCCCAAGGGCAGCATCTGTGTATTTTTGAGTTCAAGCCCGAAATTTTTGTCCTCGGTTTCAATATAAAAGCCTGTCGCTTTGAGAAAATTTTTGCGGAATACAATATTGCTCCCCGAGCCGTTCGGATTAAAATATCTTATCTCACTTACGGCATTGTCGGTTATCTCAGCCATTACCCGCTCGTCGCAAAAAAGTCTCGGCTGCCACGGCAGACCGTTTTCGCATATTACCGCGCCGTTTTCACGGTTTGCGGTATATTTGTTTGCACTCTGCATTGAAGTTCCCCTTTCAATAATGCGTCCGTATTTTTAACCACATTATATTACGGTTTTTTTCAAAATCAATGCACTATATTATCCAAAAATTACACTATATTAACCGTTTTTGAGGATTTTAAGAGATATATCAAATTTTTTGACATCTGATATCAAAAAAATTTGATATATTGAAACGCGGCGCTTATTGTGGTATTATATTGCTAATACGGGGGGATTGGAAAATGACTTTGAAAGAGCTTAAAGTCGGCGAGAGCGCCGTTATTGAAAAGGTCGGCGGCGAGGGGAGCCTGCGCCAGCATTTTTTGGATATGGGCGTGATACCGGGAGCGGAGATAACGCTTGAAAAATTTGCACCGATGGGCGACCCTATGGAGCTGCGTATTCACAGTTATGAGCTGACTCTGCGCCTTGCGGACGCAGGAAAGATCGAGATACAGCCGATAAAATCAGGCTCGCAAAGCAGGGAGGAGCCGCGCTGTATACCGCCGATAATATCCGCCCACCCAGGGCTCGGCGAGGACGGCATATATCACGACAAAAGCGAAGAAAAGCCTCTGCCGAAAGGCACGGTTCTTACCTTTGCGCTTGCGGGTAATCAGAACTGCGGTAAGACCACGCTTTTCAATCAGCTTACGGGCGCAAATCAGCACGTCGGCAATTTCCCGGGCGTTACCGTTGACCGCAAGAGCGGTGCGATAAAGGGTCACGAAAACTCCCTTGTCACCGACTTGCCAGGTATATATTCGCTGTCGCCCTACACCTCGGAGGAGATAGTTTCAAGACAGTTCATTCTTGACGAAAAGCCGAAAGGCATTATAAATATAGTTGACGCGACCAATATAGAACGCAACCTTTATCTAACGTTACAGCTTATGGAGCTTGATACACCGATGGTGCTGGCGCTCAATATGATGGACGAGGTGCGCGCCAACGGCGGCACGGTGCTGATAAACGATATGGAAAAACTGCTCGGAATACCCGTAATTCCCATTTCGGCAAGCAAAAACGAGGGTGTTGACGAGCTTATAAGGCACGCGGTTCACGTGGCGGAGTACGCCGAAAAACCGCGCCGTACAGACTTTTGCCGTGACGGCGGTCCGAGGGGCGCGGTACATAGGGCAATTCACAGCATAATGCACCTGATAGAGGATCACGCCGCGCGGGCGGGGATACCTCTGCGTTTTGCGGCGGGCAAGCTGATAGAGGGCGACAGCCGCGTTCTTGAAAGGCTCTGCCTTGATAAAAACGAGTCGGAAACGGTTGAACATATTATTTTACAGATGGAGCAGGAGCGCGGACTTGACCGAGCCGCCGCTATGGCGGATATGCGGTTTGCGTTTATAACCGAGCTTTGCGGAAAGACGGTAATAAAACCGAAAGAAAGCCGCGAGCATTTGCGCAGCCGCAAAATAGATATGCTTCTCACGGGCAAATACACGGCGCTTCCGTCCTTTGTGCTGATAATGGCGCTTGTGTTTTATCTGACGTTTAACGTCATAGGCTCGTCCCTGCAAAATCTGCTTCAAATCGGAATATATAAGCTGACCGATATTGTAAACGGCGCGCTTACCGCAGGAGGCGTCAATGAAATAATACGGTCGCTGATAATTGACGGCGTGTTTACGGGCGTGGGAAGCGTGGTCAGCTTTGTGCCGATAATAGTTGTGCTGTTCTTCTTCCTGTCGCTGCTTGAAGACAGCGGTTATATGGCGCGCGTAGCATTCGTTACCGACAAATTGTTAAGAAAGATCGGTCTTTCGGGCAGGAGCATTGTGCCTATGCTCATAGGCTTCGGCTGTACCGTGCCTGGTGTTATGGCGAGCAGAACGCTGCCCTCCCAGCGCGACCGCAGAATGACGGTTATCCTTACGCCGTTTATGAGCTGTACGGCGAAACTGCCTATTTACGGATTTTTTATTCAGAATTTTTTCCCCGCATACAGCGGAATTATTATGGTAAGCATATACCTTTTGGGCATTGCAGTGGGTATTCTTGTTGCGCTTATATCAAAAAACACCGTGTTCAAGGGCGAGGCGGTGCCGTTTGTAATGGAACTGCCGAACTACCGTATGCCAGGCGCAAAAAACGTTCTGATGTTGCTTTGGGACAAGGCGAGAGACTTTTTAAGCCGCGCGTTTTCAATCATATTTTTGGCGTCGCTTATTGTTTGGTTCTTGCAGACCTTTGATTTCAGGCTTAATATAGTATCCGATTCAAAGGACAGCATACTTGCTGTGCTTGCAGGGTTTATTGCGCCGATATTCGCCCCGATAGGGCTTAACGATTGGCGGCTTGTAACCGCCCTGACCGCAGGATTTATGGCAAAGGAAAGCGTTGTTTCAACCCTTGAAGTGCTTACCGCGGGAATGGGCATAACCGCGATGATGTCAGCCCCGTCCGCAGTCAGTATGCTTGTCTTCTGCCTGCTTTACACACCGTGTATCGCCGCGGTGGCTTCAATAAAGCGCGAGCTTGGCGGAAAATGGGCGGCAATAATAGTCGCCGAACAGTGCGCAATAGCGTGGGTCTGCGCCCTGCTAGCCCGCACCGGCTGCATACTTTGCG
>CAKSQT010000050.1 GCA_934486755.1 uncultured Eubacteriales bacterium
ATCATTATCGTGTGTTCCTGTATAACAAACGCAATTACTGTTATAGTTTTTCGGCAAAAACTTATTTTGCAGGTCCGTATCAAAGGCAAATACAAGTATCTTCATATTAGGAAAACCTGTGTCCTCAATCAACTTTTCAACCTCGGGAGTTTCCCCGCCTAAATCTTCGGCTATGATTTTTAAATTTTCGGTAATACCACGCATACTGTTCCAAAAATTCATACCTACTCCCTTTTCCCAAGTCCCGCTTTTTGCGCTTTCTGAACCGTAAGGAATAGTATAATAATCAGCAAATGCGCGGAAATGGTCTATTCTTATCACGTCATACATTTGCGAGTTATGAAGCAGTCTGCGCCGCCACCATTTAAAATTATCCTTTTTCATTCTGTCCCAATCGTAGATCGGATTGCCCCAAAGCTGGCCGTCTTCTGAAAAAATATCAGGCGGAACGCCCGCTACCAGAGTGGGAGTCATATCGCGGCCGAGACGGAATACATCAGGCTCCTGCCAAACATCGGCGCTGTCGAGCGCAACATAAAACGGTATATCTCCGATTATTTTTATGCCTTTTTTCTCGGCATATTTTTTCAATTCATAATACTGTTTGTAAAACAGATACTGCGTTATCTTATAAAAACGTACTGTTTCTTTGTTTTCCCTTACAAACTCTTTGATTGCGCCAGGCAGTCGGTATTTTAACCCGTCTTCAAATTCGTTGAAGCAAGCCCCGCCGTTTTTTTCACGTATCGCCATAAAAACCGAATAATCGTTAAGCCAATCGTCATTGTTATTAATAAATCTTAGATAATCGCTGTCATTGACATCGAAATTATCGGCGACCGCCCTTAAAAGAGGCAATTTAATGCGAGCGGCAGTTTCATAATCTGTAAAATCGCTATCATAATTTTCGGGGAGCATATCGGAATCCAGATAGCCGTCTTGCACCAAAAATTGAATATCAATATAAAGTATTTCGCCTGCAAACGCGCTTGTTGATTTATAAGGCGAGTTTCCCTCGCCTATCGGGCACAGCGGAAGTATCTGCCAATACCTTTGGTGGCTTTTTTTCAGAAAATCTATAAATCTGTATGCCTCCTTGCCGAGCGAACCTATGCCGTAGTCGCTCGGTAAGGAAGATATATGCAACAGAATTCCGCTTTCACGCTTACTGCCCTTACCCCTTAACTGCACCTGCGGCAACTCCCTTTATAATATACTTTTGGCAGGATAAATAAAACACAATAACAGGTATAATAGCCAGAACAAGCATTGCCATCATAGCGCCCATATCTATCGAGCCGTATCCGCCTTTAAGATACTGAATTGCAACGGGAATAGTTTTATAATCCTTTCCGATTACGAGATACGGAAGCAGATAGTCGTTCCATATCCACATAGTATTCAGTATCGCAACAGTTATTGCGGTCGGTTTTAAAATCGGAAATACCACCCGCCAAAATATTTGCGGCGGATTGCATCCGTCTATCGTGGCCGCCTCCTCAATTTCAATAGGAACTGATTTTATAAAACCGCTGAATATAAACACCGAAAGTCCCGCACCGAAACCAAGATATATAAGAATGATACCCAAAGGATTGTCAAGCCTCAATACGTTTGCTGTTTTCGACATTGTAAACATAACCATTTGGAAAGGAACGATCATTGAAAATACAAGCGCGTAATAGAACAGCGATGAAAAAACCGATTTTACACGGATTATATACCAAGCGGTCATTGAAGTAAACGCAATAATCGCCGCAACGGAAAATACGGTTATAAAAACCGACCAAAAGAATGCCATAGGAAAACCCGTATCATTCACGCCTGTAATATAGTTCTCAATACCGACAAAATCTTCTCCGTGCGGAATAACAAATGGCTCCTGATTAATTGAGAACTTAGTTTTAAAAGAATTTATAAGGACCACGGCAACAGGAAAGATGAATGCTATTGAAAGCACTGTTAAAACCACAAATAAAATAATATTCGTAATTTTTTCGGATTTCATCAGCCTTCAACCTCCCTGCTCCTTGTTAATCTTAACTGTAATAAAGCAATAACCGCAACCACAATGAAAAATACAACGGCTTTTGCCTGTCCTACGCCCTCGTAACCGCTCCTTGCATAAAAGGTGTTGTAAATATCAAGCGCAACCATCTGCGTTTCTTTACCAGGCGCCCCAGCAGTAAGAGCAAGGTTCTGATCGAACAGTTTGAACGAATTTGTTATGGTGAGAAACAAACAAATCGTAATTGACGGCATAACCGACGGCAGTATAATATTGAAAAGCGTCCGCGTAGGTGACGCGCCGTCAACCTTTGCGGCTTCCAATATATCCGTACCGACATTCTGTATTCCCGCTATATAAATTATCATCATATAACCGATCATTTGCCAATTCATCAGTATAACAAGTCCCCAAAAACCGTACTCGGCCTTTGATGTTATCGAATAACCGTAGCGGTACAGCACACCGTTAATTATCAACTGCCATATATAACCGAGAACAATACCGCCTATCAGATTCGGCATAAAGAACACTGTTCTGAAAAAATTTGTGCCTTTAATTCCTCTTGTCAGCATAAGCGCCAGTAAAAATGCAATTACATTTATGGTTATTACCGAAACAACGGCAAATCTTATTGTAAACCACAATGAAGATATGAACTCGTTGTTATCGGTAAATGCACGCATATAATTTTGCAACCCAACAAATGTCACATCGGTTACGGTTCTGAAACTTGTAAAAGACAGTCCGACGCCGAAAATAAACGGTACAACAAAAGCAATCGCAAACGCGATGAATGTCGGAAGGACGAATAAGGCAAAATAAGGTTTTACCGTATTTTTCATTTATTTTCTTTCACTCTTCCACTTGTCTTTTATCGTTGTTTCAACATCTTTCCAAGTTTTACTTCCCTGAACATAATCAAGCAGCGAGCTACCAACCTCGGTTTTATACGCCTCGCTCGGGAATGAAGTAAATATCCAAGGTATTGTTTTTACAGACTCGTCCTTCATATAACGCGATATTTCCTTTGCGAGCGGGTCGTCAGGCAATTCATTGTCGCTGAACGTGTTAAAAGGCGTGATGAAATTAAGTTCTTCCGTTACATACTTTTTGCCTGTTTTGCTTGAAAACAGCCAGTCCAAGAAATCAAGAGACGCCTGCTGCTGTTCTTTTGTCGCATTCTTGTTTATAGCCAAATAATTTTCCGTACCAATGCACAATCCCTGACCTTTTTCGCCTTCTACTCCCATATACATAGGAAGATATTTAACGTCGTTTGATTTGACTGTATTTCCCGAAACATCGGCAATCTGCGACCAACCCCAGTTGCCGTTTTGCACCATTGCCACCTTTCCTAGCGCAAATTCCGCCATAGAATCGGCAACGGACTTTGAACCGAGCAATGTTTTTGGGGTAATTGAATTGTTTACATATAAGTCAAACAGATTTTCAAAATTTTCCGCATATTTGTATACTATTTCTTTTGATTTAAGTCCCGCTACCGTCGGGTCATCAAAATCTTTGTTCTCGCTGAATTCGTAATAAAGCGGAATATTAAGCAGATGAGTCTGCCAACGCCAATCCTCTCCCTTTAACAGCGAAGTAGATGCAAATACGCCCTCTATTCCGAGATCGGATAAGTGTGCCGTCATATCTTCAACAACCTTTTTCAGTGAATCAAAGCTGTTGATTTCTTCCATTGAATTAATATCAGTATTGCGATTAGGCAATGCAAAATACCTTTTCATTATCGCATTGTTGTATATTATTCCGTATCCTTCGACAACATAAGCTACTGCATAAACACCGCCGTCTTCTTTGATTGCAAGCGTATCATCGGTAAGATATGAATATAACTTACTGTCTTTAATGTCTAAACAATAATCTTTCCATTCGTCATAACCGACAGGACCGTTCACCTGAAATATTGTAGGTGCGTCGGATTTTGCTATTTCGGATTTCAGCGTTTGTTCATAGGTGTTAGCGGCTGCCGTAACGACCTTGACCTTAACGCCTTTTTCTTTTTCGTATTCCTTAGCTATTTTTTCATAAACCTTTGCCGATTCAGGCTTGAAGTTTAAAAAATAAACCTGAGACTTCTTGTTGCCGCAACCCGCAAGACTCAGGCAGGAAAGGCAACATAAAACTGAAAGTAAAAATGCTGTAAATTTTTTCTTCATTTTCATTCCTCCAATAGAAATTCTTTGTTTATGTTTCCACGTAACACCACAATAATACTAAAATTGTAAAAAAATTTCATTTTTGTATTGACTTTGCGCTTGGCTTATGGTATAGTATTTAGGCGCTCAAAAATGCTGGTGTAGCTCAGTTGGTAGAGCAGCTGATTTGTAATCAGCAGGTCGGGGGTTCAAGTCCGTCCACCAGCTCCATTGTTTAATGGTTTGCGTAAAACTTGATATGGGAGAGTTCCCGAGTGGCCAAAGGGGACAGACTGTAAATCTGCTGCTTTCAGCTTCGATGGTTCGAATCCATCCTCTCCCACCATTTTTTAGAAACCGCCAAGTATAGCGGTTTTTCTTATTTTTCCCCTTATTTATGCGGGTTTGCAATTATTTGTATTAGTAATTATATTATTAAACGTTAGAAAGCAATTATCAATTTATATAACATAAATTGACACGAAATTGACACGAAAAATCCCGCCCAAATCCAAAAGGAAATGAGCGGGATAATTTTTAATCTCAGGTAGACCCGCTACCGAAGTAAGAACCGAAAGCACACCTGCGAGAATTGAAAGAAAACTAAAAAATCAACACATAAACGAGACTTTTCCTCATTTATGTGTTAGTAATCAAAAAAATAACGGATAAGGCTTTAAACCTTATCCGTTATTTTGCATATAATTCCGAAAAGTCCTTTGACAAAGAACAACCTCGCCGCACAGTTCGACTTTTCAAAAATTGGTGGAGGCGAGGAGAGTCGAACTCCTGTCCAAAAATCACTCCCCACCGGCATCTCCGAGCGCAGACATTAATTTAAATTTACCTCCGCAGACGTTAAATGTCAAACTTCTGTTTCAGATAGCTCCCAATCCGTGACGGCGTCAGGAGCAAGACGCCGTTCACGTTCACCACTTAAATGACACCCTTGCCGAACCGTGGTACTTTCGGGTCGGATGAGCAGCCAAAATTAGGCTGCTAATGCAACTTTATTGTTGTTAGTTAATTTATTTTGCGGATTTTATAGCGGTCCCGCACCGCTGCTCGCTTCCGATGGCTTATGATCCCTGTCGAAACCTTTACGCCCCCGTATATATTGTCCTAAGGCTGTATTGTTTTATCTGTTCATCTCCTTTAAAGAACGCTGAATAGTTCTGTTTGCCTCTTTTTCGGCGGCAACGGCGCGCTTATCGTGTAATTTCTTACCTTTGCACAAGCCCAGCTGCACCTTAACCAAAGAGCCTTTAAAATATAAAGACAGCGGTATTAACGCCAGCCCCTCTTGTTTAATAGTTCCGTACAGACGCATTATTTCACGCTTGTGCATAAGCAGTTTACGGTTTCGCATAGGTTGCTTATTAAATATGTTGCCCTTTTCATAAGGACTTATATGCATCTGTTTAATAAGCAATTCGCCGTTATCAATACTGCACCATGCGTCGGCAAGATTTACACCGCCCTGACGGATAGATTTGACTTCGGTTCCGGACAGAGCAATGCCAGCCTCAAAGCTTTCAATCACAAAATACTCGTGATATGCTTTTCGGTTTGTTGTTATGGTTTTTGTATTTTCCAAAGCTCTGACCTCCTTCGGTTGTGAACCATTATATCACAAACTGAATAGCAATTCAACGATATTTATATTGACAAAATATTTATTTTTTATTTACGGCAGGAAGCTATTAACGTGCTTGACAAAATACAAATCTATAATATAATATATACAGTAATTCTACGGAGGTTAGCGTTATGTCAATTTTGATAACAGGCGGTGCTGGTTATATAGGCAGCCACACTTGCATAGAAATGCAGAATGCGGGATACGATGTTGTAGTTATTGACAATCTCGACAACAGCAGCAGTGAGTCCATACACCGTGTTGAAGCAATTACGGGGAAAAAGGTTAAATTCTATAAAGATGATGTAAGGGATAAATCCGCTTTGCGCCGTATCTTCACAGAGAATAAAATTGATGCGGTTATTCATTTTGCGGGATTAAAGGCTGTCGGCGAATCGGTTGTTAAACCTGTAATGTATTATGATAACAACCTCATTAATACCATAAATCTCGTCGAGGTTATGAATGAATTTTCTGTTAAAAAATTAGTTTTCTCGTCTTCCGCGACCGTTTACGGCGTGGCAGAAGAAATGCCGCTTGTTGAGGGTATGCCACTCGGCGCCATTAATCCTTACGGAAGGACAAAACTGTTTATTGAAGAAATATTCAGAGATATATGCTTTGCCGAAAAAGATTGGTGCGTAGCGCTGTTACGCTACTTTAATCCGATAGGCGCACACAAAAGCGGCACTATCGGCGAGGATCCAAAAGGTATTCCGAATAACCTAATGCCCTATATCTCACAGGTTGCGGTTGGCAAACTCGAAAAACTTCACGTATTTGGAAAAGATTATAACACTGTTGACGGCACAGGTGTGCGCGACTATATCCACGTTGTGGATCTTGCTAAGGGACACGTCAAAGCAATTAATTGGGTGCTTAATAATAGCGGTTGCGAACCGTTTAATTTAGGAACAGGAAACGGTACAAGCGTTTTGCAATTGCGTGACGCTTTCGTAAAAGCTACGGGTGTTGATATTCCTTATGTTATAGATCCGCGCAGACCGGGCGACCCAGATGAAGTTTATGCAAATTCCGACAAGGCAAAAAACGTACTTGGATGGACTGCTGAACTTGGCGTTGAGGAAATGTGCGAGGATACTTGGCGTTGGCAGAAAAACAATCCCAACGGTTACGAAGATTAGTAAATTTATAAATAAGGACGCATATTAGCGTCCTTATAATATCCGCCTGTGGCGCAGCTGGATAACGCAGCAGATTCCGATTCTGAAGATCGGGGGTTCGAATCCCTTCGGGCGGGCCAGAAAAAAGCACTTGCAATGCAAGTGCTTTTTTCAATGTAATTCGTTCTTTTGGAACAGATTTTATTTCACATTCTGCAAACAGGACAGTTGTATTAACTTATCACCAAAATTACTGCAATGAATAAAATAATATATAAAGAAGGTGCTTTATGAACTTATTGTGTAATATTTTAAATAAGCGTGCGTGCGCAGTTGCAAACGTCAGGGGAAGCGAAAAGTATTCCGATATTCGCGGGAAAGTATCATTTTATAATGTAAATGACGGTGTTTTGGTACGTGCAGAAATAACAGGTTTGCCTATAAACAACCGCAAATGCCAAAGTCTGATTTTCGCATTTCATATCCACAGCGGTTCGGAATGTACAGGAACAGCGGAAGACCCGTTTTCAAACGCAGGTATGCATTATGACCCTGATGACTGTGAGCATCCGTATCACGCAGGCGATATGCCTCCCCTGCTTGGCGCAAACGGCAAATCGTTTATGATATTTTTAACCGATAGATTTACAATAAATGAAATCATCGGCAGAACCGTCATTATTCATGCTAAACCCGATGATTTTGCAACACAGCCCTCAGGCAATTCGGGCGAGAAAATCGCGTGCGGTACTATTATGAAAACATAATCTGTTGAGAGACGAACACGTTGCGGTTTCACTTGCCGCCTTTTATCGCCTTGCAATGACGACAAGTGAAAATACGCCGAAAGACGCCGTTTTAGGCTGATTCGGATTACTGCCGCTTTCCTAAACAAAAAATCCTGTCAAAAGACAGGATTTTTTTAATTTATTTATTATTATCCGATTGCTTTTCCTCGGGAAGTTCAACATCGTCAGGCGAAACCTTACGATAAATACCGCGAGTAATAATCTGACTGTCTGAAACCAATTTACATATTTGTTTTGATTTATTTGCCATAAAATATGTATAACGTTTGATTTTTGAAATGGTTGAAATCAGCCAAATAAGCGCTACGAGCTTAATTACCGCAACAATTCCTATAACAATCGAAATTACAACTATTGAAGTAGTGGAAAGACCGATATTCATTGTCAAACCTCCGAAAATATTAAAATTTTACCATTACTAACAAAAGTATCATACCACATAGAATTGTTTAATGCAAGGACTAATTAAATTTATAGCGTTACAGACCCAAACCCGTCGCACCTACGAAACAAAATTTTTTATAATATATTCACGTCGCTTCAAAAAGACATAAAAAATGAGTGTTCATAAGTCAAATCCGTTATGAACACTCGATATGGTACGGGTGACAGGACTTGAACCTGCACATCGAAGACACCAGCTCCTAAGGCTGGCGCGTCTGCCAATTCCGCCACACCCGCATATTTGATTTTTTTAAGCAGCCGCGCCTACGCGTGACTCTTGGGGTCCCCGAAATTTATTTCGGCTTGGGGCGCCTATAAATTTCGACCCCTGCGCCTTTGCCCTGCTTGCTTTTTCTGCCACAGGCAGCGCTCGCGGGCAAACTGCCAATTCCGCCACACCCGCATATTTGATTTTTTTTAAGCAGCCGCGCCTACGCGTGACTTTTATCTGCCTAAATTAACTTGCCGTATAATTTTACAGCACCGACTTTAAAAAGTCAAGCACAATATATTCAAAAATGCATATTAAAACATATTTTGCGTTGCAATGACAATAATACTACGGGTGAATACGATGGTTATACTGTTTTCAAACCGCAAAAGCGCTTATGAAAAGGAGATCATTGAAATTCTTACCGCCTGCAACGGTAATTATATCTCCGACAAAACGGTTTGCTCGGGAAAAGGCAAGCTGACCGTTATCAGCGTATATAAGCACACCGATCTTAATATCAAAACAGGCATAGCGGTCTTGCTGGATGACGGCGAACGATTTATCAAGCAAACCTTTCCCGACGGAATAACAGGAATATGTGACGATACAAACGAAACGGCGTTAAAATTATTTAAACAAAGCGGCACCCCAATAATCAGCTGCGGCGTAAATTCAAGGAACACGGTCACACTTTCCAGTATGAGTGATAACACGGTTTTTGTGACCTTGCAACGCGCGTTAAAAGACCTGCGCGGGAACACAATAGAACCAGCGGAATACAAAATCAACACACAAAAAAATTATTCGCCGTTTTCAATAGCCGCCTGCGTTGCAATTTTGCTTATATACGGCATAACGCCGAAGGCATTTTAAATTCTGTTTACCCCTGTTTTAATTGCGGCGTTTGCAACAGCTTTTGAAACAACTGCTGCTATTCTTTTATCGAATGCTTTCGGGAGTATATACTCTGCTGACAGTTCTTCGCCGCTTACAAGATCTGCAATAGCATACACAGCCGCCATTTTCATCTCATCATTAATATCTGTCGCACGAACCGAGAGCGCGCCCTTGAAAATTCCTGGAAAAACAAGGACGTTATTAATTTGATTCGGAAAATCCGAACGGCCTGTACCTACCACAAGCGCGCCGCCCTTAATTGCTTCGTCGGGCATAATTTCGGGAACAGGATTTGCCATTGCAAACACCGCCGCATTTTCAGCCATTGAACTTACCTTATCGGCAGTTACTATGTTAGGAGCGGACACGCCGATAAATATATCGGCGCCTTTTAATACATCGGCAAGACTTCCCTGCTCGTTTTGCGGATTTGTTATTTTGCTTAAACGCTTATGCGCGTCGGAAAGACCCTGCGTATTACGAGAAATGGCACCGAACTTATCACACATAACCAAATTTTTAATTCCGAGTTTTAACAGTAATTCTCCGATAGCGGTTCCTGCGGCGCCTGCTCCGTTTATAACGCATTTAACACCGCTAAGGCTCTTCCCTACTAACTTCATTGCGTTTATTACTGCCGCACCAACACATATAGCTGTGCCGTGCTGATCGTCGTGAAACACGGGAATATCGCATTTCTCTTTCAGCTTTTTTTCAATTTCAAAACATCTCGGAGCAGAAATATCTTCAAGATTTATTCCGCCGAAACTGCCTGAAATTCTATAAACTGTATCAACGATTTCGTCAACATCGTTTGACTTTATACATATCGGAAAAGCGTCAACATCGGCGAATTCTTTAAAAAGTACGCATTTGCCCTCCATAACAGGCATACCTGCTTCGGGTCCGATATTACCGAGCCCCAAAACCGCCGAACCGTCTGTCACCACCGCTATTAAATTAGAACGGCGCGTAAGCTCGTAAGATTTCATTATATCATCGGCAATTTCAAGACACGGTTGTGCAACGCCAGGCGTATAAGCAACCGCAAGGTCGTGTGAATCCTTTACCTGTACGCGCGATTTAACCTCGATTTTACCGTTCCATTCATAATGCTTTTGTAATGCTTCTTTTTTTATATCCATTGTAACACCTACTTCCGTTAAAGTATAACATATTATCGGAAAAAATTACAGATTTTTTTGAATATCGGGTAATTTTTATCCAATAATATTTTTGAAGTATAATTTCGAGGTGTTAAAATGAATACAGCAAGAAAGAAAACAGCGGCAATTATTATAATTACGGTTACCGTTGCTATATCGGCTATAATAGTAACGGCTGGATTTGCGGTAAGCGCCAAAAAGGATTCGCCGCACGGGTGCGTGTTAAAGGCTTATGAAAACACGGTCGCGCTGTATGTTGACGGAGAGATCAAAGAGGTATATTCCGAAATAGTTCTTGATACATTACCGAAACAGGATATTGACCAGCTTGAAGCTGGAATTGCGTTTGATAACTGCGATGAGGCACGAAACGCAATAGAAGATTATGACGGATAAAAAATTCGCGACTTAAAAAGTCGGGAATTTTTATATTTGATTCAGATAATGTCGCTTTACTTTCAAACGCGTCATGGCGCGTGCAAGGGTAATTTCATTGTTGCGGTGTTCGCGTATGCCCTGTTCGTGCCTGATATTTTCCAAGGCGTGCTGGCGCGCCTGTTCGGCACGTGCTTCGTCAATATCCTCAGGCCATTCGCAAGCCTGTGAAAAAATCATAACTTCGTCAGGACGGACTTCCATAAACCCCTCCGAAACAAAGGCAAATTTCCATTCGCCGTCAATCTTAATTTTAATCTCGCCTATTTTAAGTGCGGCAATCATTGTTTGATGGCCTTTGAGAATTCCCAATTCGCCGTCGTCGGTCTGGCAGGTAACCGCCTCAACCTCGCCTTTGTAAAACTGCTTTTCAGGAGTTATTATTTCAAGAAGAAAATTACTCAAAAAATCACTCCTTTAACAAGGTTTTTGCCTTTTCCTTGGCTTCTTCAATATTTCCGACCATAGAAAACGCAAGCTCGGGCAGATCGTCAACCTCGCCGTCAACAATCTGACGGAATCCCTCAATGGTTTCTTCAACTGGGACAAATCTACCCTCCATACCCGTAAACGCTTTCGCAACGCTCATAGGCTGAGAAAGGAAATTTTGAATTTTACGCGCACGGTAAACGGTCTGTCTGTCTTCGGCGGAAAGTTCCTCCATACCGAGAATAGCAATTATATCCTTTAAATCGTTATATCTCTGCAAACATTCCTGTACCCTTCTTGCAGTCTCGTAATGCTTCTTACCGACTATTTCGGGTTCAAGTATGCGGCTGGTGGATTCAAGCGGGTCAACCGCAGGATATATACCCAATTCTGCAATAGAACGCGAAAGAACGGTAGTTGCGTCAAGATGTGTAAAAATTGTTGCAGGCGCAGGGTCGGTCAAATCGTCCGCAGGTACATAAACGGCCTGAACAGAGGTTATAGAACCGCTGTTGGTCGAAGCAATACGTTCTTCAAGGGCACCCAATTCATTCGCCAAGGTCGGTTGATAACCGACGGCGCTCGGAAGTCTGCCCAAAAGCGCACTCACCTCATTGCCTGCCTGCACAAAACGGTAAATGTTATCTATAAACAGCAATACGTCCTGATTCTTTTCGTCACGCAGATACTCAGCCATAGTAAGTCCCGTCATTGCGACGCGCATACGGCTGCCTGACGGTTCGTTCATCTGTCCGAACGCTAATATTGATTTATCAATAACGCCGCTTTCGGACATATCGTGTATCAGCTCGTTACCCTCACGGCTGCGCTCGCCGACACCCGTGAAAACCGAATATCCGCCGTGATTTACCGCTACGTTATGAATCATTTCCATTATCAGAACGGTTTTACCGACACCAGCACCGCCAAACAAACCGATCTTTCCGCCCTTAGCATACGGAACCAACAGGTCAATAACCTTAATTCCCGTTTCAAGAAGCTCGGTCGCGGGTTTTTGCTCGCTCAAAGACGGAGCATTTCTGTGTATAGGAAGGTAGTGATCCGCTTTGATTTCACCCCTACCGTCAATCGGTCTGCCAAGTACGTCAACTACGCGTCCGACAACGCCGTCACCCACAGGAACCTCTATGCCTTCGCCGTTGCCAGAAACCGTCATTCCGCAATAAAGGCCTTCCGTTGCTTCAAGTGCAATGGTTCTTACAACACCGTCGCCTAAATGCGCGGCAACTTCGGTATGCTTATCAGCCTCATTTATGCGCAACAAAGCGTTAATGGGCGGTTCTTTCCCACTCTCGAACCGTATATCAATAACAGGTCCGCATATTTTTATTACTTTACCGTTGAATTTATCCAAAACACTCACCTCGCACTTTCCGAAACTTCGCTTGCGGCGGCAATTTCGGTTATCTCATTGGTTATAGTAAGCTGTCTCACTGCGTTTACCTCAGAGGACAGGTCGCTTATCATTTCATCGGCATTCTTGGTTGCGTTTTGCATTGCCGACATACGCGCGCAATTTTCGCTTGTCGCCGATTGCATCAACACGTCGTATATAAACCCGATTACATATTGCGGAACCATTTCTTCAAACACCTTTTCAACAGACGGTTCATAAACGGGTTCGGCAGAATACTTATATTCATATTCAATATCCATAAAATCGCGTCTTAACAGCGGCAAAAGACGTTTGCACACGGGTGTCTGAACGGCAGAGTTCACATATTTGGTGTAAACTATATAGACCTCGCTTATCTCGCTATTATTAAAGTGGTCAAAAATTTCCTCGGAAATTTTCCTTGCCAAAATGAGCGAGGGTTTTTGCGACGCACCGTACCAAGTGTAATCAGGCTTAATGCCGTGGTTTATAAACATTTCTGTTCCCATAACGCCCAGTGAACAAACCATTGGATCCTTGGAGTTTTTAATTTGCTTCATAGCAAGATTAAAAACTCCTGAATTGTATCCGCCGCACAAGCCTTTATCAGACGTAATTACGAAATATAAAGGTCTGCCACCC
>CAKSQT010000051.1 GCA_934486755.1 uncultured Eubacteriales bacterium
GCACCATATATTCGTGCGGCGTTGAGCCGTAATACTTTTTAAAACGGCGTATAAAATGATACTTACTTAAATGCGCCGCCTCGGCAAGCGCGTCTACGCTTATATTTTCGTTATAGTGTTCCCGCATATATCCCGAAATTCTGCTGAAATTTTCGGGTATATTAGTCTTATTTATAAGCAGTAAATGCAACATAAAATTTATTACGCTTACAGAAGATTTATACATCGAATCAATGTCGTTATTCTTTATAAACTCATCTACTCTGTCCCAACACTCCTTTTTAAAGGCGGGATAATGAAACAGTGCCGAGGTGCCACCGTTGGTTATTGCCTCGTAATAAGGCATTATAATTTCCTTTTTGTTAAGATGAACAAATATAAAATCCCAATTTTTATCATAAGCGCCGTACCTTTGAAATTCGTAGCAATCTATTATAAATACATCACCGACGCCCAGCGTATAGTTCCTGCCCTTATATTCAAGAAAGCCCTTACCTGAGGTTGTATAAAGCAAGAGCAAAGTATCGGACAGGGCTCTTGTAAAATTATACGGATAATAGGTATTTCCCCTACCGCAGGAGGTAACTATGCCAATATCGTTTTTCCACCATTCAACAGGTGTAAACGAGGTTTTAACCACTTCAAACTTGTTCAAGGCGTCCACTTCCTTTTGTTATATAATATCACCTTACGCCAAAATAGTAAACAGCAATTTTTATATAATTAAACACAATTTTCATAATGATGCCCCGTAAGATTGATATTTACAATTTCCCTGACACAGTATATAATAATATCAACGTTTTTAAGAGGTGCTACAATGATTAAAGCAGTATTATTTGATTTGGACGGAACGCTTGTCAATTCGCTTGAAGATCTGGCTGACAGCACAAATTACGCGCTTGGTAAGTTAGGCTTCCCCACCCATAAGACAGACGAATACAACTATTTTGTCGGCGACGGAATACCGAAGCTCATAGAGCGTGCTTTGCCTGAAAGCGCAAGGACAGGCGAAACCGAAAAGAAATGTCTTGATATATTTATGGCACGTTACAGGGAGCATTATCACGACAAAACATACGCATATAAGAATATGCCCGAGTTAGTAAACTTTTTACGGAAACAAGACGTTAAAACCGCGGTAATATCAAACAAGGCGCAGGAAATGGCTGAAAAGGTCGTAGCAAAATTATTCGGCGATGTTTTTGATACGGTTGCGGGAAAGCGCGAAGGCTACCCTGCCAAACCGAACCCGAAACTGACTCTGCAAATTATAAAGGAACTTGGCACAGAACCCAACGACTGTGCTTTTATCGGTGATTCGGGAATGGATATGGCGGTTGCCGTGAACGCTGGCGCATTGCCGATAGGCGTTCTTTGGGGGTTCCGAACTAAGGACGAGCTTATAAAAAACGGCGCCGCATACACAGCGGAAAATCCCGACGAACTTATTGAAATATTAAAAAGCAGAATATAAATGTCAATACATCTTGCCGCAAAAGCAGCAAGATGTATTTTTTTGTTGATAGTTTTGCATTTTTATATTAAAATAAAGGTAGATTACTTACAAACGGAGGGTTTATATGTATACTGTTCTCATTGCCGACGACGAGGCCGAATTAAGACAAGCCATTATAGAAAATGTGGATTGGAACCGCGCAGGATTTGAAGTAGTAGGCGGAGCCGAAAACGGTGTTGAAGCCCTTGAACTTGTAGAAGAATTAAAACCCGACCTTGTTCTGACCGACATCAGAATGCCGCTTATGACAGGGCTTGAACTTGCGGCAAAAATCAGAGAGGTAAGACCTGCCACAAACATTGTGATTTTAAGCGGATATGACGATTTTCAATATGCCCGCGCCGCCATACAGTACAATATAATAAGCTATCTGTTAAAGCCGATTTCCGCTGATGAAATGTTCTCGGAGCTTTTCAAAATAAAAGAGAAGATGGACGCCAAAATTGAGGAAATAAGGCAGTACGGTCTTCGCGGCACCGAAAACATAGCAAACCGACTTAAAATAACTGAATTTTTGCTTCCGTTGCTGCTTGGAACGAATGAATCCTCTCCTGACGACAGATTGCTTAACCGCAGAGCCGCCGAGCTTGGGATAATTGATAAAAGCAAGCCCTGCACATTTGCGGTGGCGGTTTCAAAATACAGATTACCCGACGGCACAGTTTGCACCGATGAAACGCACATCGGTTTTTCCGACGCAATAATGAAAAAATACATCAAAGCTGAAAGTTTCCTTGTAAACGGCGCTGTTGTGACCCTTGCCGTAATTGACGGCAACGACTATATGGAACAGTTAAGACTGCCGCTCACCGAGCTTGTTCAACGCAGTGAAAAAATACTTAATCAGGAATGCACGATAGGTATAAGCCGCGATGTATCGGCTCTATCGCAATGCGGCGGCGCCTATTTTGACGCTGTAACCGCACACCGTTACACAACCGACGGCGCAGGCAGTATTCGCTTTATTGCCGACCAAGAACGCGGCGAAAAGCGTGAATTTGATTCCATAGAGAAATCCCTTTTCACACTTGAACAGCTATTAAAGGTGGGAACCAAGGACGACCTTACGGCGTTTTTGAGTGATTTTTATTCTGAAAAAAGCCGAAAAGGCACCGATTATATGGTAATTGAAATACTCGCTACGGTATACAGGGCTGTAAGCGCCGTATCCGAAAAAGAAGCAGTCTCCGAGCTTCTTAGCTCAAACAGCATATACTCGAAGATATCGTTTTACGACTATGAAGAAAATATAAAAAGCGACCTCTCGAATTTATGTATAAACGCGAGAGAGATCATATCGCGCTATCAAAAGCACGAAACCGAAATTTTGTGCGATAAGGTGTTGCAGATTATAGAGGAAGACTATTCAAGCGAGACTCTTTCCCTCACCGATGTCAGCACACGTTTGAGCATAAGTCCAAACTATTTGAGCGCGCTCATAAAGAAAACAAAGAAGAAAAACTTTGTCACGCTTGTAACCGACAAGCGTATGGCGGTTGCAAAGGATCTGCTTATATGCTCAAAAATGAAAATACTTGAAATAGCCGAAAGATGCGGATACAGCGACCAGCACTATTTCAGCTATTGTTTTAAGAAATACTACGGAGTTTCTCCGAATAAAATGCGTGAGAGCGCAAGAGGCGACGTTATATGAAAAAGCATTTGAAATTTCACCTGTCTTCATTGGCTGTTACCTTTGTCGCCATTACGGCTGTTGCCTCAATACTTGCAAGCGTGGGTTCATTTGTTACGGCTTACAATCGCGATACTATGCGGGAAATAACGGCGAACACAGAACAGTCTGTTGATCAGACCTGTCTTATGGTCAGCAGTTACCTTGACAGTCTTAAATCCATTTTAAAGCAGTTGAGCGCCGAAATACTCTCTGCTGACAGCACCGATTCGGTAAAAGAAAAGCTCAATATTTCTGCCGCACTTCACACCGATATACAAGCGGCAAGCATATATGCCGCCGACGGCAGTTTAATACTCTACGGGTCGGACAAGACCAATTTAAAGGAAGATCTGTCAAACAACACCGATTTTAACAGAAAACTCTTTGAAAACAGTACAGCCAGAGAATACATTGTCTCTGTCCCCCACGTACAGACAATGTTTGAGGAATATTACCCTTGGGTCGTTACAATGGCACATAGGGAATATCAACCTCTATTCGAGAAATATGTATACGTTGCTATCGACCTTAGCTTTATCGGCATAGCTCGGTACATTGACAATATCGGTATAGGTCAACACGGATACAGTTATATAATTGACGATTCGGGCGACATAGTATATCACCCGAGACAGCAGATGATATATTCGGGCTTGAAAACCGAGGAAATTAATGAACTGTCGAACTATAAGGACGGCACTTATACGAAATCGGACCGCGCCTATGCTATCAAATCGCTTCAAGGCAGTAATTGGCGCATAGTGGGCGTAGGATTTACAAGCGACCTTGCGAAGTCCCGTTCTAAGGCAATTGCGAGGGTAGTTACCCTATCGCTCACCTGCTGTATTATTATGACGGTTTTTATTATGTTTATTTTTTCACGGTGGTTTTCGCGGCCGATTTTCAGACTTGTATCCGAAATGAAAAAATTTGAGACCGACCCTGATAATTACCGTTACAAAAGCGAAAATAACCTCATTTCGGAAATGCAGACCATAACCGATTCTTATGAACAAATGGTAAAAATGACAAAGGAACTTATGGAGCAGGTGCGTGAAGAAGAAATGACTCTGCGCAAAACCGAGCTGAAAGCGTTACAGGCGCAGATAAATCCGCATTTCCTATACAATACCCTTGATTCCATTCAATGGATGTGCGAGCAAAAGAAGACGGACGACGCAATTAAAATGGTTGGCGCGCTTGCAAGGCTTTTCAGGATAAGCATAAGCCGCGGCAAAGAATTGATACCTATTAAGGACGAGATACAGCACGCGCGCAGTTATCTTATAATTCAAAGCTACCGTTACAAGGACCAATTCACATACGAGTTCAATGTTGAACCCGAATTAGAGGACTGCCTTTGCAACAAAATAACGATACAGCCTCTTATAGAAAACGCAATCTATCACGGCATTGACCGTATGGTAGATGAAGGCAAGATAACGGTAAACGTGCAATCGGACTCCGACGATATACTGATAACAGTCAGCGACAACGGCGTAGGAATGACCGAGGAGCAATGCCGCAGTATACTCAGCAAGGAGCGAACCGATTCGGGCGGCATAGGTATAAAAAATGTCAACGACAGACTTCGCATTTATTTTGGTAATTCATACGGAATTACCATTAACAGCGAGCTTGATGTCGGCACGACCGTCATAGTAAGAATACCCAAATTGAGGGAGGAACCAAACAATGTTTTATAAAAAGGCATTATCTTTAATGCTGTCGTTAATCACTGTTTTAGTTTTATGCTCCTGTTCGGGGGATAGCAAAAATAAGAGAACCCAAATTGCAGTTATAACCAAATCTACAAACTCTGATTTCTGGGAAAATGTGTTTCAGGGAGTAAATACAGCCGCGGCTGAATACAACGTTGATGTTACGATAACGGGACCCGAAAGCGAAGAAGATTACGTTTCGCAAATTGAGATGATACAAAAAGCCATTGATAATGGGTCTGACGCTATTGTACTTTCGGCAATAGATTACAACCGCCTTACTAAAATTGTTGACAGAGCCGTAGACAAAGGCATAAAAGTAATAACCATTGACAGCGGCTTAAACAGCAACAAGGTCAGCTCCTTTATCGGAACCGATAATTACAAGGCGGGCGAATTGGCGGCTCAAACCGTTATAAATCAACTCGGAACCGATAACGATATTAAAATCGGGATAGTAAATTACGATGTCGAGACAGACAACGGTTACCAGCGTGAACAAGGCTTTCGCTCATTTTTAAAGAAGTTTAAAAATGCCGAGATTGTTGAGGCGATAAATGTTAATTCCAATACAGACAGTGCGACAAGCGGCGCTATAACTTTGCTATACAACCACCCTGAAATCAATGTTATCGTAGGATTCAACGAATGGCTTACCTTAGGCGTAGGTTACGCAGTTAAACAGCTTGGCTGTAAGGACGCCGTTTATGCGGTTGGTTTTGACAGCAACACGGTTTCAATAGGTATGTTGGAAACGGGCGAAATGGATTCGCTTATAGTACAAAACCCGTTCGCAATGGGCTATTTGGGCATTAAATCCGCCGTTAAAGCGATTAACGGCAAAAAGATTGAAAAAAGCATTACAACCGATTCAGACGTGTTCACAAAGGAAAATATGTTTGATACCGACAAGCAAAAAATGCTGTTTAAATTTCAGTAAGTATAGCGACATACAAATACAAAAAAGAGCGATTGCCGCAAAGCAATCGCTCTTAAATTATATTACGTATCAGTCTTTTTTGAAGAAACTCATAACATCGCCGTAGGCTTCGTCGTCATCGCTTGCATTGCCGATAATAGAAGCCAAGTCATTTGCCTTTTCTTCCTTCTTATCGTCGCCGAGACCTGTGGCAACAACCGTAACGCGAATTGTATCTTCAAGGGTATCGTCAAGCTGAGCGCCCCAAATGATAGTAGCGTCGGGATGAGCCATTTCGGAAATGATAGAAGACGCAAGTTCAACTTCTTCAAGTCCGATATCGTCAGAGCCTGTTATGCTAATGATAACACCGCGTGCATTTTCCATTGAAGTCTCAATAAGCGGACTGCTGATAGCGGTGCGTGCAGCCTGCTCAGCCTTGTCACGTCCCGTAGCAACGCCGACACCCATGTGAGCATAGCCTGCGTCAGCCATAATCGACTTAACATCGGCAAAGTCAAGGTTGACAAGCGCGGTAACATTGATAAGCTCAGAAATGCTCTGAACGCCCTGACGGAGAACGTCGTCGGCAATATCAAACGCATTTTTGAAAGTAATTTTCTGCTCCGAAACGAATTTAAGACGTTCGTTCGGAATAACAACAAGGCTGTCCACATGCTCTCTGAGAGCGGCAATACCTGCCTCAGCCTGAGTCATACGCTTTTTGCCTTCAAAACCGAAAGGCTTTGTAACGATACCTACTGTGAGTATACCGAGTTCCTTTGCAATCTGAGCAACAACGGGAGCGGCGCCTGTGCCTGTTCCGCCGCCCATACCTGCGGTTATGAAAATCATATCGGCACTGCGGATCGCGGCGGCTATTTCGTCGCGCGATTCCTCTGCTGCGGCACGTCCGTTATCGGGGTTTCCGCCTGCGCCCATACCTGCGGTGGTCTTATCGCCAATCTGTATTTTCTGATTTGCTTTTGATAAAAACAAAGCCGCTTTATCAGTATTAACTGCTATAAATTCAACTCCGCGCACGCCTGCGGCAACCATACGGTTGACAGCGTTTCCGCCGCCGCCGCCTACGCCCACGACCTTAATTTGTACTACGTTTTCAAGTTCTTCTGCTACTTCAAATGGCATTTTCAAATTCCTCCGTATATGTAAAATGGATATAATAACTGTATAATATCAAATACATAATGATATTAACATAGTTTTACCGAAATTTCAATAGTTTTATTACAAATTTGTAATTTTTTTATTCGAGCTTGTGTATTAATCAACTGCGCCTTCTATAAAAGTGCCTTCGGTTTTTGAGCTTGTCCACATACTCAGGTTTATTTTTCCTGTTTTCTGTGGGTCTATATTTTTTATCATTCCCGCAAGGTGCGCTGTTTTTTTATCGAGATTATTAACCGTTCCGAACTGAACGACGAACCTGTTTTCAACCTTTGCGGTAACGGCAAGCGTATCCGTTACGTCAATATAGTTTATATGTATTTTTGATGATGAAAGGACATCGACAAGCTGTGATACCGTCTTATCGGTCTCGCTTTCCTTATATTGCACATATTCCCCTACCTTGCACTTAACGCCGTTTGCCCTGATCTCAAACACATTTTCGGGAATAGTATCGTATTCGTTGAGGACAAAACCCGATTTATCGGTAACAAAGTATTTTTCATCAATATTATAGCAGGCGTACTCCGCCGCGTCGCTTACCGTGATTACAACGTTTCCTGGAAGACTGCGCTTTATGCTCACGCCGTTCACATAAGGGAGGGTTTTGCGTATTTGTTCGCTCATTTCCTTTTGCGTAAACGTAAACAGATTATCGCCCTCAGACACACCGCAGGCCTTTATTATCTGTTCGCTTGTATATATCTTACTGCCCTTAGCGGTAATACTCTCTATCGGGAAGAATATTGTAAGCGACAGCGCTATTCCGACAGCAAGCATAACTATAATAAAGCAAATAAAAAATATTACAAGTCTTCTTTTTTTTATGCGGCGCTGCCTTTCGGCTCTGCGCCGCTCAAAATCGTCCCTAAACTGTTTTTTCTTCAAGCTGATCTTCCTTTAAATTTATGTCTGCTCCGAGTTTTGCGAGCGTACCTGTTATGTCCTCGTAACCGCGTTCGATATGATGTATTTCGCTTATATGCGAATTACCTTCCGCGGCAAGAGCGGCAATAACAACGGCGGCTCCGCCGCGCAGATCGGTGCATCGTGCATCGGCGCTGTAAAGCGAATCTACGCCCTCAATGACCGCGACCTTGGCTTCGGTCTTTATTTTTGTACCGAAACGCTTTAATTCGTCTATATATTTATATCGGCTCTCGAATATATTTTCTACAAAAACCGAGGTGCCGTCTGCAAGCGCAAGCACGGAAATAATTATCGGTCCTGCATCGGTAGGAAATCCTGGGTAAACAAGACTTCTGACGGTAGGAATACGCTTTATACGCATAGGCGCGGTCAAGAGCACCGATTTACCGCTTAATTCAATTCCGCAGCCACACTCCCTGAAAGCCCACAGAATAGAGACCATATGCGACGGCATAACGTTATCAAGCCTTATCTCTCCGCCTGTCACCGCGGCAGCCGCCATATATGTAGCCGCCGCTATTCTGTCGGGAATTATGGCGTGTTCCGTTCCGTAAAGCCGTTCAACGCCGTGTATAACGACCGTATCGGAGCCGCTTCCGTAAATACGTGCGCCCGCGCGGTTCAAAAAGTCCGCAAGATCGCTTATTTCGGGTTCCTTAGCGGCGTTATGTATGACCGTCGTACCGTCGGCTGTCGCCGCGGCGAGCATTATATTCTCGGTTGCGCCGACGCTCGGGAAACTGAGATTGATTTCGGCTCCGTGCAGTCCCTTACCGCAGGAGCAATGCAAAAAACCGTGTTCTTCGGATATTTCAACGCCCAGCTTTTCAAGAGCGGATAAATGCAGATCAATGGGTCTTGGACCTAATTCACAGCCGCCTGGACTGCTGACCACCGCGCTTTTACATCTGCCTATTATGGCGCCCAAAAAAACAATGGATGAGCGCATTTCCCGCATAAGAACATCTGGTATCTCACAGCAATCCATTCCCGATGTATTTACCGTGACGGTGTTTCCGTCCTTTATTACGTTACAGCCCAGATAAGCCAATATACGAATTGAGGTTCTTACGTCTGAAAGTTCGGGGCAATTATGTACTATACATTCGCTTCCGCAGAGTATTGTTGCCGCAAGCACGGGCAGGACGCTGTTTTTTGCCCCCTGCACTTCAATCTCGCCGCTTATTTTCTTTCCGCCGATAACCGAAATATTTGCCATAACAGCACCCCTCACAGTCAAATTGAAAACAATTTCAATTCATACTATGCACAAGTGCGGATATTTGTCACGCCTGAGTATACAGCTTCATTATAACTTGGTATATGCGTTCGTTTGCGTCTATAATAGCGTGCGCGCGAGCCGCCTTACCCATATCGTTAAGCCGCGGTTTATTTTCAATCATATATTCGACCTTATTTATCAACGACTGCCCCGAAAGTTCACTTTCCTCAATTACCTCGGCGGCGCCGTTCTTTTTTAAGGTCATAGCGTTATGGAACTGGTGATTTTCCGCAACATAGGGCGACGGAATAAGAATTGACGGCTTACCCATAGCTTGAAGCTCGCTCAAAGTAATTGCGCCTGCGCGGCATATAACTAAATCTGCCGCCGCCATACATACGTCCATATCGTTTATATATTCACGTACGGATATTTCTTCGGACAAATTTATGTCTTTAAGATTTTCAAGCATAGTATCATAGCCTGTTTTTCCCGTGCCGTGGATATGATAAAATTTATGAGTGCCGTTATGCCACTTTATAAGCTCGGTCACCGCTTCGTTTATGTGCCTTGCACCGAGGGAACCGCCGAACGATAATATCATCGGTCGGTCGTCAAACCCGAG
Source organism: uncultured Eubacteriales bacterium (assembly GCA_934486755.1). Classification (GTDB taxonomy): domain Bacteria; phylum Bacillota; class Clostridia; order Oscillospirales; family Acutalibacteraceae; genus UBA737. Next base: position 9,800 of record CAKSQT010000051.1, read on the forward strand.
TTTTTTACGCGCCTGTTCCTTGGTTATGCTTAAAAGCTCCGTCCTTACGGGGTTGCCCGTAATTACAGGCGGCTTTTTAAGTTTAAGATATTTTTTCGCCTCAGGCATAGCAAGCATTACATAATCGGCGTTTTCGGAAAGCATTTTGGTCGTAACACCTGGATATGCGTTCTGCTCGTGAATTGCGGTTTTAAAGCCTAACTTCTGCGCTTCTCTCAGCACGGGGCCGCTTACATAACCGCCTGTACCTACGACAACATCGGGGTTTATTTCCCTGAGCAGACGCCGCGAGTCACGCGAAGAAGTAAACATCTTTTTTACCGCCGCTATATTTCTTCCAATATTTTTGAGCGACAGCTTGCGCTGAAATCCCGCCACGTCAATGGTGTAAAAATTATATCCTTTTTCGGGTACTAAACGCGATTCGAGTTTATTGGCTGTTCCGATATAGCTTATAACAGCGTCGGGGTGTCTTTCTTTGATATAACCCGCAACAGCAAGCGCGGGGTTGATATGACCCGCAGTTCCGCCGCCAGCAAATAAAATATGCATAAACATTCTCCTTGCTACATTTTTTCAATATTCGCGTATCGCGACACCGACAGCACGATACCCATTTCTGACAGCAAAATAAGCAACGATGTACCGCCGTAACTAAAAAACGGCAGGCTTATTCCCGTGTTGGGTATTGTGTTTGTAACGACCCATATATTAAGCATAGCCTGCAAACCTACCTGAAACGTCAGTCCGATTGCCAAAAGCGACCCGAATTTATCAGGCGAACGCATAGCAATCGTAAAACCGCGCCAAACAAGCAAGCAGAACAGCAGAATTATAATTACTGCCCCTATAAGTCCGAGTTCCTCGCAAACTATTGAAAAGATAAAGTCGTTATGAGGTTCGGGGACCCACAAATGCTTTTGTCTTGACTGTCCTATGCCCCTGCCGAGTATGCCGCCCGAACCGATTGCCAACAGCGACTGTATAGTCTGAAAGCCTTTTCCCGAGGCGTCTGCCCACGGGTCAAGCCAATATTTTATACGGTCGGAGCCGTAGCCGATAATGCCTGTAAGTATCGCGACGACTACCAAGCCTACGCCGCCTCCGAGTCCCAAAAGAATATATCTTATCTGCAAACCGCCGACTATCATCAGCACAACGCCTATTGAAAAAATAAGAAGCGTTGCCGACAGGTGCGGCTCCAAGACAACAAGACCGCAGGTAACTCCCAAAATGAGAACCAGCACCATTATAAACTTAAAGCTCTTCATCTGCTGATAATTTGCGGCAATAAGCGATGAAAAAAGCAGTATTATCGAAAACTTAGCCACCTCTGACGGCTGGAAATTAAGCGGACCTATTACTATCCAGCGTTTAACGTCCATTCCCGACACCATCGGCGGCAAGGCAAGCAAGACCACAAGCAAGCCTATTGATACTACAAACAGCAACCACGCGAATTTTCGCCATATATGATAATCTATTCTTGAAATAACGAGCATAACGGCAACGCCGAGAACGGCGAATGCCGCCTGTCTGGTTATAAAGCGGTAACTGTTATTGTAATATGCATACGAATACGCATAGCTTGCCGAAAACAGCATAACAAGACCTATTGTCAGCAATATCAGAACAAAGGAAAGAAATGTAATATCAATCTTACCTTCACCGCTGAACGCCGAACGTTTTTTCTTGACCGCCTTAGCCATTTAGCTTCCTCCGTTACCAATTAAATATTTCGGGTAAAATCGCGACAAAACAACCTACAAAAGCGACAAGCGAAAAAACAAAAACTATTTTTTGTTCCGACCAGCCGCACATTTCAAAGTGATGGTGAAGCGGAGCCATTTTAAACAGACGCTTTTTTGTCATTTTATAATATGCCACTTGAAGCATTACCGAAATTGCTTCCGCAAAGTATACAACACCTGCAAACAAGAGAAGAATAGGACGTCCTATTCCAAAGGACAGCGCAACGACCATACCGCCGAGGAACATTGAACCTGTATCACCCATAAATACCTTTGCAGGCTTTGCATTCCAAGCGACAAAACCCACACAGGCGCCCGCAAGCGCGGCACTTACGGCATTTGTCGTCATATTGTAAAGAAATCCCGAACCCAACATAAACGCACAGGCAACAACCAGAGTAACGGTTGCGGCAAGCCCGTCTATACCGTCGGTAAGGTTTACGGCATTTGTAAAGCCGTAGATAAACACAAGCGCTATCGGCCAAAAGATAAGACCCGCGCCGTGGAACACATCTATATCACCTACAAAAGGTATGTAGGTTGTGTTCATTCCAGAAAGAGCAAGAGTGGCAAGATAAGCCGCAGAAACGAGCAGTTGTAAAAAGGTCTTCTGCCTTGCGGTAAGTCCCAAATTGCGTTTTTTTACAACCTTTATATAATCGTCGATAAAACCGATAGCACCCATAAGCAACGCCATTGCAATTCCCGCAATAAACACGGACAAACGGTAAGGCGTTTTAAGTTCATTTGCAAAACGTCCCGAGCTTATTGCCGAATACGCAAACGCTATTGCAAGCGAAAGTACCACCCCCGCCATCATAAGCACACCGCCCATTGTCGGCGTTCCCTGCTTATCCTTATGCCACTTCGGACCTATATCAAGTATAGTCTGCCCGAATTTCAGCTTTCTTAAAAAAGGTATTACCACATATCCGAGTCCTGCCGTTATCAAAAACGACGTAAGCGCGGCGATTACAGGTGTAAAATCTCTCATAACTTTAAACTCCCTTTTTACTGTTGATTTTTGCCCAACGCTTCGGCAACCACTTCCCGTTCATCGAGATGTATCGTGCCGTCCTTTAAAATCTGGTAGGTTTCGTGACCTTTTCCTGCCAAGACTATTATATCATCTTTTACGGCAATTGAAACAGCAAATTTTATAGCTTCAATTCGATTTTCTATAACCTTATACGGCGTTTTGGTGCCTGCCATACCCGTAAGTAT
>CAKSQT010000052.1 GCA_934486755.1 uncultured Eubacteriales bacterium
TTAACGAGTATTTTAACAATGCAATGCGGAAAATCTGCTACACGTAAAACGGGTTCGGATTTATTACCGCTTGCCTACGCTCCCATTCGCTTATATTTTTCATTTTCAATCACCCTTATCTTCTATCGGCAGTGCTACCTGCGTGATGAAATCCTTTTCCTCGCGGTGCTGGGCGGGACCTTCAAGATAAATATGACGGCACACGCTCTTTAATTTAATCCCGTTCTTCTCGGCATAATCTATCATATTATCCCGTATTTTCGGTATTGATTCGTAGCCGCCGTGATAGAAAATACAAAGCGCTTTTTCTTTCGGCAGTCGGTATATATTTTCGCCTTGCGAGTCGGACGGCACGGCTATGCAGTAGGAAATAAGCTCGGGGTCTGACAGCGGATACTCAATAAAATACATTCGCTTGCTTGTATCCGACCCGTAGTGCCGCATAGCGTCGGGAATTATGGTGCGAAGATGTGTTTTGCGTATTTCTACCGTAGGTGCATTCAGCGTTTTGCGGTACACCGTCTGTGCGGGAATATCCATAATTTTCAGTTCAAAGTCTGTCTGCCCTCGGACCCGTTCTTTTAATTTTTCTATATTCAAATTAAGCTCGTCGCGTATCTTTTCTAACCTATCTATCATAGGCACAAGCCCCGAATCCCCGTCGAAGTATGCCTTTATATCGTCAAGCGAGAGCCCTAAATTCTGAAAAACGCGGATTGTCCGTATTCTTGTAAGAGTGTCGGTCGTGTAGTATCGGTTGCCTGCGGTTCCCTCTTTTACGTCGGCAGTTATAAGACCCTTGCTTTCATAATTAAGTATCATTCTGCGCGTAATATTAAGTGAGTGCGACACCTCGCCGATTGACATAAGATTACCGTTTTCAACATTCATATTTTCACTCCCTCGCCAGCCTATCGTACATCGGTGTATGGTATGTGATTTTAATATACAACGGTGCCGCTTTTTTGTCAATAGTTCTAACCTGTTGAAAACTCAAAAAATCTATTTTATAATGGGGCAAAAGGGGGCTGTTATATGTTATCCGAAAAGTTTATATCAGCAACAAAAGAATACTGCACATACGAAAAGTCGGTATGCTCGCCGTATTTTAAAAGGGTGTTCCGCACCGAGAACGCCGAGGCGGCAACGCTTAATATATGCGGACTTGGATTTTATGATGTTTTCATTAACGGCAGAAAAATTACAAAGGGAATTTTGGCGCCGTATATTTCAAATCCCGACCACATTTGCTATTATGATTCTTACGATATTCTGCCGTATTTGAATGGCGGCGTCAATGTCTTGGTCGTTCAGCTCGGCAACGGTATGCAGAACGCTATGGGCGGAATTATTTGGGATTTCGACATTGCGGATTTCCGCGATGCTCCGAAGCTGGCGTTTTCGATTGAATTAAAGGACCGTGACGGCGAACGCGTAATCGAGGCGGACGAAAACGTTTACTGCAAGGACTCGCCCGTTTGGTTTGACGACCTTAGAAGCGGCTGCTTTTACAACGCCAACAACGAGACGGCGGATCTGCACACGCAGTCGCTTGACGGTTGGCGCAGGAGCATTTCCGCAAAGCCGCCAAAAGGCGAAAAACGGTTTTGCACCGCTGAAAGCATAACCTGTCAGCGCGAGATTGCGCCGACCGAAATAAAGGCGGCAACGCTCGGCGATTATCGGCTTAATAACTACGACGTACCTGAATACAAAAGGCTTTTCAACACAATACCCGAATATAAACCCGAATGTAAAGAAGGCTTTTTGTACGATTTCGGGGAGAACATTTCGGGAACGGTGCGGCTTAAAATAAACGGAAAGCAAAATCAACGGGTAGAAATGCAGTTCTGCGAGCGAATCGACGACCTCGGCAGACCAACATACGATAACATATATTTTTATCCCGACGGCTACGCGCAGCGGAACATTTATGTCTGCAAAGGCGGCGAAGAAGTTTTTGAGCCGCAGTTTACTTACCACGGTTTCAGATACTGCGTTGTAATTGGGATAAACGAGGAGCAGGCAACGGAAGACCTGCTAACCGCGCTTGTTTACAACTCTGATTTCAAAAAACGCAGCGGTTTTGAGTGTTCCGACAGCACCGCAAACACCCTATACGGTATGATGCTTCGCAGCGACCTTGCAAACTTTTTCTACTTCCCGACCGACTGCCCCCACCGCGAAAAAAACGGTTGGACAGGCGACGCGGGTGCGTCGGCAGAGCATTTATTGATGAATTTTGCCTGTGAAGAGAGCCTCAGCGTCTGGCTTGACAATATAATAAAAGCTCAGGACGAAAAGGGCGAAATACCAGGCATAATTCCGACGGGCTCTTGGGGATACGGCAGGCTTAACGGCCCCGCGTGGGACAGGGTTACAGCCGAACTGCCGTGCAGAATATATCAGTTTACGGGCAGAACCGACGTTATGGAAAAGATATATCCGACCCTGTTAAGATACATAGATTTTATTAAAACAAGGCGGAACGAAAACGGTCTTGTAGGGTACGGTCTCGGCGATTGGATGCAGCCCGAACACGTTTGCGACAAGCCCGACGCGCCTGTTTTGCTTACCGACAGCATTATGTGTATGGACTTTGCGGACAAGACCGATAAAATACTCGGAATAATCGGCATAGAGGAGCCGAGAGCCGCGGTTAGAGAGTTCCGCGACAGGCTGCGCTCGGCAATAAGGGAAAACCTTGTTGATCTGAACACCTGCACGGTTCGCTCCGAATGTCAGACCGCACAGGCAATGGGAATTTACTACGGCGTGTTCAACGAGGACGAGCTGCCCAAGGCGCGGAAAGTGCTGCTTGAAATTATCGGCAGAGACAACGGGCATTTTAACTGCGGCGCGCTGGGTCTTAGGGTCATATTCCACGTGCTTGCCGATATGGGCGAGGCGGAGCTTGCCTATAATATGATAACGCGCGAGGATTTCCCGTCGTACCGTTACTTTATAGAACAGGGACTTACCACGTTCCCCGAAATGATAAAGCGGAGATACGGGGACGATAACCCAGGCTCGCTTAACCACCACTATTTCGGCGATGTGGGAGCGTGGTTTATAAAATATATCGCAGGCATAAGGATAGACGAAAATTTGGCTTTGCACAAGACCGTGAAAATTCAGCCGAATTTTATAAAATCCCTTAAATATGCCGACGGCTGGTTCAACACACCGAGCGGAAAAATAAGCGTTCATTGGGAGCGCGGCAAAAACGGCACGGATATAAAAATATCCGCACCGAAGGATATTACTGTCAAAACCGTCCTGCCCGACGGCTGTACGGCGGTTATAAATAAATTTTAATAAATCGGAAAATATAACAAATTTAAAATCGGCGCATAGGCGAGTTTTCACCTATGCGCCGATTGCAATTACATAATAAAAGCGCCGTTCTCTTTCAAAATTTTACGGACGTTATTTGCGTCAACCGAATGTATGCCTATTCCCGACTTGACCGCCGTTGCGGCACCTATTCCCGCGGCTTCGCCCATCGTCATACATACAGGCATAACCCTGACGGAAGCCTGAACCGCGCGGTCGGTGGATATTGTCCGTCCCGCAACCAAAAGGTTGTCTACTCCTTTCGGAACAAGGCACCGCCACGGTATTCCGTGGCTTTCTCCCGCACCGTATTCGGTAAGCGGAACCGAAACGGAGTGTCCCGTTGAATCGCGGTCGTCGCCTATGCTGTGGCAGTCGATAAAATAGCAGTTTCTCGCAATTTCATCGTCAAAACTGCGGCGAGCCAAATAATCTTCAACGGTGAGGGTATATTCTCCGATTATTCTTCTTGATTCACGAACGCCGAGCGCGGGCGCGGTTGAAATCAGATATGCGTCCTTAAATGTTTCGGGCATATATTCTTTGAGCGCCGCTAAATACTGTCGGGCGGCTTCTCTGCCCTTAATTATATTTTTGCTCACTTCTTTCACGTCCGCAATATTGCGAACGTCCAGATGTCCCGCGTTTATGCCTAAGGTATGGCTGTCTATGCGGTTTATCACAAAGTGGTCAATGTCTATAAGCGGATATTTTGGATTATCGCCCTTTTCTTTTCATATAGAATTCGGCCCCGCGTATACGCGCCAATAGTCCATATTGTCAACATCAATGTCTGTTATCGCAAAGCAGAGCGAGGACGGCTGAACCGTGCCTTTTTCGTCCCCGTAAACGAGCGGAACCTTTGCAAACGCGGCAATGTCCGCATCGCCCGTACAGTCAATAAACACATTTGCCTTATAAGCGGTAAGACCCGCCTTGTTGGAAACAACTATGTATTCAATTTTATCCCCGTTTGTCTGAACATAGCAAACGTTGCTGTTAAAAATGACGTCCGCACCGCTTTCGGTGACTATTTCGTCATAAACTGTTTTCATATCCTCATACGAAATAGGAAGCCAATCCCACTCGTCCTCATTTTTTCCGATACGCTTTTTATATTCGGTAATAATCTCCTCGGCAATCGAACGGGATATTAACTTTTCCTTATCGGTAAACGGCGCAAAGGAGGGAACCATTCCTATTGTACTCATACCGCCGAGGCATGCGCTTGATTCAACAAGCAAAACCTTTACGCCCTGCCTTGCCGCGGCAACGGCGGTGATACTGCCGCAGGGCGCAACCTATTCGCTTTACGACAACGCGGGCGGCGATTTTCCGCTGATTGATTTCACCTGCACGGCGCCCTTTACCGACGAATTTATTGTAATTCCGCTCGGTTATGACGGGGATTATCTTTCCGACTTTGAAAGGCTCAAAGAGCTTTATATCACGGGCCGCGGCAGGCTTAAAATGCTCGGAATACTCTACGGCATATTCGACAGGCTTTCGGGCGAGGGGCATATACCGAGCGTTCTGACTTCGGCGTTTAATTATATTTCCGAGAACATTTCGGACTCGGCGCTTAAAAACCGCGAAATAGCCGAAAGCATAGGCGTGAGCGAGTGCTATCTGCGCCGCCTTTTCAGCGAAAATTACGGCAAAAGCCCAAGAAAATATATTTTGGAACAAAGGATAAACCTTTCGTGCGATATGCTTTGCTCGCATTCCGTTTCGGTCGGCGAAATTGCGGATAAATGCGGTTTTTCAAGCGTTTATCACTTTTGCCGAGCGTTTAAGGAGCGGACAGGTCTTACCCCTACCGAATACCGAAAAGCGTACAGAAATAAGGGTATATAAGCCGCGCGCCGTTTCAAAGAATATATTTGCCCAAAAAATTAATCAAATTGACTTAATATTTAAAGTTTTTACGCCTCTGGTTCTATATAATAAGATTAGAAACAGAGGTGTTTTTTATGTATAAGGTAGAAAAGGGAATTATATATTCCGAGGGCGGACTTCCGCACGCTCCGCGCTGGTTCTGCGACGGCAGGGTTGCGTTTCAGGCGGATAACGAGGGACTTTGCGACGTTGATTTCTTCAATCCGAAAGCAAACTGGTCGTACAAGCTGTTTCACAAACGCTTTTGGGGCGGAATGAGGTTTTATTTCGTTTCGGACGGCGGGCGGCGCTATATACGCCCCGAAAAGTGCGAATTATTACCGTTCGGTTATAAAAGCGAGGGCAAATACGGTACATTCTGCGCGTATACGGCTAACGATTCGCTGTATTTTCTTTTCACTCCGACAAACGACTGCGATTTTGAAATACAGTTTTATGACGAGTATCTGTTCGTGCCCGACAATTCTTCAAAACCCGACCTGAGATACAGGGGAACGCCGAGAAAATGGGGCGAATTACAGCTTGAAAACAATATTTTGTCCGTTAAATATACCGAAAATGAAAACGACACCGCCGTTGTATTTTCATCGGACAAAGAAATTTCACTTAAAAGGTTAAAGGATAAATACATAGTGACTTTAAGCGGTCTGTCGGCAGGAAAAGAAACCTGCTGTGCCGTTTGCTTCTGTCCCGAGGAAATAAAGACATACGAAAACTATAAGGACATAATCTCGGCGCAGTTTGAAAGATATGCGAATGTAGCCGAAAAAGCGCCCGTTTTGCAAAGCGGACATAAATATCTTGACAGCTTCTTTGCGCTTGCGCCGATGTACCACGAATCGCTCAAAACCACCGATATTAAGGGAGCATTGCGCGCGCAAAGCTCGCACTATTGGGTCTGGGGCTGGGACAGTATGACCTCTAACAACGCCTGCTTCTATTGGGGCGACGCGGATTTCATAGGCGAAATGCTTGAATGTATGAAGAAATATTCCACCGAGAGCGGAATTGAACACGCCTTCGGTTACGATATGAGCCCCGGCGGAAAGGCGGCTCCGCCCGCGCAGGGAATGTATATCACAATGCTTGAAAACTATATGCTGTCGGGCGGCGACTACAAAAAGCACTACGATTTTGCGAATTTCATTTTCGGACTTATAGCCGACACCGAGGTGGAAAACACAGGACTTTGCTCGGGAACCTCGCTCTATCCCGATTTCAGGGATCTTATTCACGAAACGGGCAGAGACATAAGCGCATTTAACAACACCGTTTCATACTGCGCGATACGCTCAATGCAAAGGCTGGCGGCGGCGTGCGGTGACAAAGAAACAGAAGAAACCGCCCGCGATTTCGGCGACCGTATGAAAGAAAATTTCAACCGCGCGCTTTTCAACGAAAAGCTCGGATTTTACGATTCCTCCGCCGATATTGACGGATATGAAAAACGAAACGTTCCCTCTAACAATGCTATAAAGTGGGAAAGCAACGACTGCTTTGATTTGGTAGAGGAGCATTTGGACGATTGCTGTAAATTTTACCGCAGGCACTTGGTCAGCGCCGCAGGTCTGCGCCCGCTGCCCGAGTGGAGCGACTGCTACGACGCCGACTCAAATCAGCTCCACTGTTGGTGGCCCGTTATGAGCGAATTTTTCATACGTGCCGTAAACAAAGCAAACGACGTATCGCTTATGGAAAAATACATCGGCTGGATAGAGTATTGGACCGAAAAACTGATGTGTCCCGAGGGCATTTCCTGTTATTACAACGACGAAAACGTTCCGCTCGACAATTGGAACGCTATGTCAGGAATATGGCAGGGATATAACATAAGAGGCTTTTACAATGCGGTAATTCACGGCATTATAGGCATTGATTTTGATTGCAGGGGACTTAACATATATCCGAACTCGGCAGACGAAATAAGCATAAAAAATCTGCACTTCGGAAAGCGCAGATTTTCTGTAAAAATGTGCGGCGGCGGAAAAAACGTGAAGTCGGTCATTCTTAACGGCGAAGACCTCGGAAGCGTAAGTACCGTGCCTTATGACAGGCTGAAAGAGGATAACGAAATTATTGTAACGCGGTGTTGATATTTTCTCTATACTGCCTTGGAGTAAGCCCCGTGTGCTTTTCAAAAAACGTTGTGAGATAGGTGGGCGAGCAAAAGCCGAGCTGACTGCTGATTTCTTTAACAGAACAGCTCCCGTCGCGCAGTTTTCGCTTAATTTCTGCGATTTTTGCGCTCGTCTGATAGTTAAGCGGCGTTACCCCGAACCTGCGCTTAAAGGAACGCACCATGGTTGAAACCGAGCATTTCATATACTCGGCAAGCTCCTCGTTTGTGTAAAATCGGTCGAGATGGCGGTCAATTACCACCTTGATAAATTCGGGCGTTGTCTGCCCCGCGTATTGGTGGATCCCCTTTTCGGGAATGGTTATTTCAAGCTGATAAAGCGAGTAGAGTATGCCTGTTATCTTGCCGAGCGAATAGGCTATCCTCGGCTTTATTTCGGGTTGCTTGCGGCAGTAGTAAACAATGTCGCGAAGCGCTTCGCCGCTGTTTTTAAGTCGCTTTATCGGGTCATGAAACACGCCGAGCGAATTTATAATGCTTTCGGCAAGCTCGCCGCAAAAATTAACCGATATTGTGTGGACGGCGTTCTTTGAAAAATAGTGGTGGTGTGTGTTTTTGGTGAGCAGAACGGTGTCGCCGCTGTGCGCCGTGCGGTGGATACCGCCCGATATTACGGTTATTTCACCCTCAAATATGTAGATTATTTCATAGCACTCCGCATTTTTGCGCTCAACTTTAAGCGAGGTTTGCGAGCGTTCTATCACCTGCTGAATAGAAAAGGGATTGCCGTTCGGCCAATTCTCAAAATGCGTTTCCATAATTACAACCGAATTTGCTTTTTCCATAATCACACCTCTTTACAAAAATATTATATTATAATCAGAAAATAAGTCAAGGAGCGAAATGATGAGTAAGATATTGACCTTTGGGTTTGACGATTGCGAAATTTACGACCGTCGGCTTGCCGAAATGTTCAGAAAATACGGTATGAAAGCGACCTTTTTCCTAATTTCCGACCAGCTTGGGTTTAAATGCGATTTTCACCGCTACGGCGAGGATACCGTTGTTGAGCGCGTTTCGCCAGAGGAAATAAAAGAAACATATAAGGGTATGGAGGTGGCGTCGCACACGTCGGCGCACAGTATGCCGATAGACGGGCTTGACGGCGCCGTTGTGCGCTCCTGCGAATATCTTTCAAGCCTTTGCGGATATGAAGTAAAGGGAATGGCGTACCCCGGCGGTGCCTACACCGAAGAACACGTAAAACGCCTGAAAGAACTCGGTATCGAGTATTCGCGCACGATAGACTGCACCCATAATTTCGACGTTCCGAGCGATTTTTTGAAATGGAACCCGACCTGCAAATACGACGACCCCGAAATAATGGATTTAGCCGATGAATTTATAAACTGCTCCGACAGCGGCGACAAAATATTCTACATATACGGCCATTCCTACGAGCTGACAAGAAAGGAAAAGCCGTGCGATTTTGAGTCGTTCGGTCGGCTGCTTGAAAAACTGTCGGGCAGAGAGGATATTATATACGCAACCAATATTAAAACAAAGGAGATTGTTTTATGCAAATAAACTACAAAAACTATGCCGTTTCTTTTGATGAAAACACATTCTCGGTTTATACGGACGGGTTGAAATTATTTACTCTGCCCGTTTCCTCAGCGGTCGATAAGTATGAGGACGTTCGTATGAGACAGTCGGGTTCAATACCGCTTGAATGTCAGGCTGCCACCGATACCGATTGCGCACTTTCCGCGCCCGTTATAACCGAAAAGGACGGAAAAACAACCGCCGAATACCGCGCAAGCAGTAATCTTTGGACGGAGAAGCGTTATAAAATAACCGCCGACGAAAACGGATTTGCTTACAGCATAACCGTCAAGGGCGAGGGTACCGTCAGCAAAATACGCTACTTTAAATCCGATTTTGCAAATGCCGACTATGAGTTTGCAGGTTATATGATACCACACGCGGGACAGTATAAAGAAAGCGAATGTATGCGGAATGTTTTTGAAAATTCACAGCTTTCGTTTGATTATTACGCGCCCTGCCCGTTTGTGTATCCCTTTTATACCGAAGAACACGACGGCTGGTTCGGTATAGGTCTGTTTGCAAACAAGGGCGAGCATAATTTTGACAGATTTGTTTACGAAAAATACTTTAATTTCACCCTGCCGCTTGACAACCGTCTGAACGTAAACGGCGAATACACCCTTCCAGGTATCTGGGGCGGCTACGGTTCCGACGCGTTCGAGGTGCTAAGCGCATATTCAAAATGGTATTTCGACAGCGGCATTGCGGTAAGACACAGCGATTATGAAAAAGATCCGAAATGGTGGAAAGGCCCTATCTTCTGCGGTTGGGGCGAACAGCAGAAATTAGCCAGAGAACGCGGATGCCGCGGAGCCGAAATGGCAACGCAGGAAAACTATGAAAAAATGACGGAGACCCTGTTTAAAAACGGGATAAATCCGAAAATAGTAATTATCGACGCAAAGTGGCAAACGGGAATGGGCAACCTTGAAGTCGATACAAATAAATGGCACGATATGCGCGGTTTTGTCGACCGTCTTCACGCCAAGGGCATTAAGGTGCTTTTGTGGATAAAAAGCTGGGACTGCGAGGGCGTTCCGAAAACCGAATGTATAGACAGCCTCTGCAACCCTGTTGCCCAAGACCCGACCAACCCAGATTTTATCGAGCGTACAAGGCGCAACATATATAAGCTCCTGTCAGCGGACGAAGGCTGTTTCAACTGCGACGGATTTAAGATAGACTTCATAAACTGCACCCCCAAGGGAGAAATACTCCGCGCTTACGACGGCAAATCCTACGGTGTTGAGCTTATAAGAAAGTGGCTTGAACTTGTGTATACCTCCGCAAAAGCCGCCAAGAGCGACGCGCTTATAAACGCAAGCTGTGCCCACCCGTATACCGCCGATGTGTGCGACCAGATACGCCTGCACGATTATCAGGGCGCCCTGCGTTCGTCGGTCGAGGTCATGACGTTCAGGACGAAGATAGCAAGAGCAATCTACGGCAACATTACCTGCGATACCGACAGCGGCGGAACGGTAAGCCACAGAGACTTTTTAAGGTATATAAAGGCTCAGCCGAAGATAGGCGTACCCGATTTGTACTTTGTAACGGAATCGTTCGGCACTCCTATGAACGCCGAGGATTACGCGGTCATAAGAGACGTATGGAACAAATATATAAAGGAAAACGGGCTTTAAGAATATGTACGGTGTGATTATAGAAAAAGGACCTGTTAATTGGCAGGTGTTACAGCAGTCAAACGGCTATGCCTCGGCGCATTTGGAGGGCAGAATCTTTGTTGAAGAAGATGTGCTTTCCCAAAACGCGGCGGTGGTCGTGCGCGCGGTTGACGAGAAAAACGGCAGCCGCATAACCCCTCCCGTCTTTGCAAAAATAGCTGACGGCAAGTGGAGCGCCGACCTTAAAATGCCTACGGGCGGACCGTATAAAATAGAAACGTTTTTGCGGTTTAACGATTGCGCCGAAAAACGCGGCGACAGGCGTTTTCATATCGGCGTGGGCGACAATTACGTGATAACGGGGCAGAGCAACGCCGTCGGCGTGGGAAAGGACAGCGCGGACGACCCGAGCGACGAAAATGTGCGTATGTACCGTCTTGGCGGCAGTTGGGATATTGCGGCGCACCCGCTTCACGATACCACCGATACGAAATACCCCGAATTTGCCGAAAGAGTTGCCGCGGGTCACAGCCCGTGGATAGCCTTTGCCAAGGTGCTTTCAAGAAAACTCGGCTATCCGATAGGTCTTATCCCTGCAACCAAGGGCGGAATACCCTTATCTTTCTGGGACAGACGGGAGGACGGCAGGTTTTTCAGCCACATGCTTAACGTTCTTAACGACTGCGGAAGCGGCGTAAAGGGTATAATCTGGTATCACGGCTGTAACGATACCTATGACGATACTTTGCGAAAAACCTATTATGAGCGGTTTAAATATGTATGTAAGGATTTCAGGAAAGAACTCGGCGGACTGCCGATAATCACGGTGCAGCTTAATAAATGCACCTGCACCAAAGGCAGAGACCTCGACTCCGAGCGCAAGCATTTTAATGAACTGCGCGAGGCACAGCGAAAAGCGGCGCACAGCATTGAAGATCTTTATATTGTGCCGAGTATCGACCTACCCGTATGCGACGGGATACATAATTCCTGTATGGCGAATATAGTTATAGGTCAGCGTGCGGCAAATACCGCGCTTGCCCATATTTACGGCAAAGAGGTTGTCTGCGACGCGCCCGACATAATAAAGGCGGTAAAAACAGCGCCTAAAAAGGTTGAACTAAGGTTTAAAAACGTTTATACCTGCCTGTTCAGCGACTATAATCCCACCGAACTCCTGCCCTTTTCGCTGACCGATGAAAACGGCAGACAACTGCCGAGCGATTACAGCATAAAGGGCGCCTGTGTAATACTTGAATTTGAAAGAGAAATCGGAAAAAACGCGGCGGTCTCGTGCGACGGACCGTGCGAATCGGGACTTGTGCCGTATGATATGTTCAGCTACCTGCCGATACTTATGTTTGATGATTTAAAGGTTGAATATTAGACGAATGTGCGCTTCGCACCTATATTAATTCGTAATGCGCAATGCGTAATTCGTAATTAAAATACCCTTTTGACGGGATAAAAAATTAGAGTTTAGCAAAGAAAAATAAGATTGATATACCTGCCTCCCTCTGACGAGGGAGGCAACAAATTTTTCAATTTTATTTCTGCTAAACTCTGATTTATATTATTTTTATATTGTAACGGTTAACATATCGGTTAGTACATTATTGTTAAGTTAAAAGCGGTTTTTGCCGCCTTACAACTTAATTTTATAGTACTGTTCTATTGCCTCAATAATCAATTTATTTACACTGCCCTTTTTTTCAGTTATAACTAATTGTTTTAACTGTTCTTTTCCGCCTTTGGGAATTAGCAGCGATAAACGGTCATAATGTTCCCTTTTATATTGATTATAATGTTTTATGGCGTCAAACTGTCCCACACCGTCCACCGCCTTAATATATGGTATCCTAATTGTATCATTAAAGCGGTTTTTTGTCAATTTTAATCGGGCTGTATTGTCCCGCTTTTCATAGCGGGGCGCCTTCTAACGTCTAATATCTAAATTCTAACAACTATACTCCGCAAAGTATGCAGACGGTGCGGGCTAGCAG
>CAKSQT010000053.1 GCA_934486755.1 uncultured Eubacteriales bacterium
TATTAATTCCCAATGAGGATACACGCTCAAAGGATTATAATTACGGTGCGGCGCGTCCGGGACACGCAGATTTTACCGCATACGCTAAATATAACGGTTTTGAAGATTACCGCGGCGGCGGTCATTTCAGCGGCAGAATAACGGCGGCAATAACAGCCGCAGGAGCAATAGCTATTTCTGCGCTCCGCTCAAAGGGAATTGTTATCGGCACTCACATAAAAAGCATTCACGGTGTTTCAGACCGAGATTTCAGCAGTTTAAGCGAAGATATAAATAACATTAACAAAAAAGAATTTGCCGTCCTTGACGATAAAGCCAAGGAAAGTATGATTAAAGCAATAGAAACCGCGAGAAACGATAATGATAGCGTTGGCGGCGTACTTGAAACCGCGGTGATAGGATTACCTGTCGGCGTTGGCGAGCCGTGGTTTGATACGGTTGAAGGAGTATTGTCGCACGCTGTATTCTCAATACCTGCGGTTAAGGGAATAGAGTTCGGTACAGGCTTTAAATTTGCCGAAATGACGGGCAGCGAAGCAAATGATGAATTTGAAATAAAAGACAACAAAGTAGTAACTCGTACAAACAATAACGCAGGCATAAACGGTGGGATAACAAACGGTATGCCCGTCGTGTTTAAAACCGTTATAAAACCTACCCCTACTATTTCAAAGCCGCAGGCAACGGTCGATTTTCTGAAAAAACAAAACACCGAAATATGCGCTGGTGGCAGGCACGACCCTTGTATAGTTCACAGAGCACGTGTTGTGATTGATAGTGTTACGGCGCTCGCTTTGTGCGATTTATTGGCGGTTAAATTCGGTACGGATTGGTTGGCGAAATAATGGAGTACGGTTGTATAGGCGAAAAACTGACGCACAGCTTTTCAAAAATCATACACGGCGAGCTGTTTGATTACGATTATCAGCTTAAAGAACTTGCGAAAAATGAGCTTGACGGGTTTATGAAACGGCGCGATTTCAAGGCTATCAATGTCACGATACCGTACAAGCAGTCGGTAATTCCGTATTTAGATGAAATTGACGATACCGCGCGCGAAATAGGCGCTGTTAATACTATTGTCAACAAGGACGGCAAACTGTACGGTTATAATACTGATTTTATCGGTATGACCGAGCTTATTGATTATAATAAGATTTTGCTTGACGGCAAAAAGGTTTTGATACTCGGCAGCGGCGGCACCTCAAAAACCGCTTTTGCTGTTGCAAAAGCGTTAAATGCCAAAGAAGTTTACAGAGTTTCACGCGGTAATACAGAGAGTTGTATCAGCTATGAAGACGCGGTAAGGCGGCACAATGATGCCGAAATAATTATTAATACAACACCGTGCGGAATGTTCCCCAACATAGGCAATTCACCGATAGATATAAGTTGCTTTGGAAAACTTGAAGGCGTTGTTGACGCCGTTTATAACCCGCTGAGATCGGCTCTTGTTGTGTCCGCGATTGACAGAGGGATTAAGGCGACAGGCGGACTTTATATGCTGGTATCGCAGGCGGTTGCCGCCGCGGAAAAATTTACGGGTAAGACGGTAAAATCTGAAAAAACCGTTGCGGTCTATAAAAAACTGTTTACGGAAAAACAAAACGTTGTCTTAATCGGAATGCCAGGTTGCGGAAAGTCTACGATAGGTAAACGCCTTGCTTTTCAGCTTTCAAAAAGGTTTATAGATACCGATGAAGAAATTTTAAAACAAATAGGCATTTCAATACCTGAATTTTTTGAAAGATACGGCGAAAGTAAATTCAGAGAAATTGAAACCAAAATAATAAAGGAGCTTTCGGCTGTCCAAAACGCAGTTATAGCAACGGGCGGCGGTGCGATACTGAATACCGCTAATATTGATTTTCTTAAAGAAAACGGCGTTGTTTTCTTTATTGACAGACCATTTGAAAATTTGGTATATAGTTCTGACAGACCGTTGTCTTCGAGCCGCGATATGATGAAAAAGCGCTACGATGAGCGGTATGATTTATACAAGGCGTGCGCCGATAAAATTATAAAAACCACGCAAATACTTGAAGATAATATCACAGCTGTAAAAAAGGAATTTTTAGAATGAAGATACTTGTTTTAAACGGACCGAACATAAATATGCTCGGCATAAGAGAACCGAAAATTTATGGCAGCGAAAATTATGCTGAGCTTTGCAGAAGAATAAACGATTTTGCAAAGGAAAATGATATTGAGGTTAAAATTTATCAATCCAACCACGAGGGTGACCTGATTGATGAAATTCAGGCGGCTTACGGCGTATTTGACGGCATAGTTATCAATCCTGCCGCCTATACTCACACAAGCGTGGGGTTGCTTGACGCAGTAAAAGCGGTCAATATACCTACGGTCGAGGTTCATATTTCCGACGTTTCAAAACGTGAGGATTTTCGTCAGATGAGTTATATCCGCGCCGCTTGCGTTAAAACCGTAGCAGGCGAGGGGATTAACGGTTATATAACCGCAATAAAATTTTTAATTAACATTCTCGGGGAAAAACAATGATAGCAAAGATTGAAAAAAGCAAGGCGTTCGGCAGAATACAGGCTCCGCCTTCAAAAAGTATGGCGCACCGATATTTGATTTGTTCCGCGCTGTGCCGCGACACATCTGTAATAAGCGGACTTTCGTATTCCGAAGATATTTTAGCTACCGTTGAATGTTTAAGGGCGCTTGGCGCCTCAATAGAAATAAACGGCAATAAAGCCGTTTGCAACGGCGAAAAATTGCTGTCGGGCGCAATATCAAATCAGCTTAATTGCCGTGAAAGCGGAAGCACATTGCGGTTTATGATACCTATTTGCTTATTGTCTAATGAACAAATTACGCTTTCGGGCAGTGAGCGTCTGTTTAAACGCTCGCTCTCGGTTTATGAGGAAATATGCCGAAATCAGGATTTATGCTTTTGCATTGACGGAAACAGCGTAACCGTAAAAGGCGTTTTGCAAAGCGGTAAGTACTCGGTTCGCGGCGACGTTTCAAGTCAGTTTATAAGCGGACTTATGTTTGCGTTACCTCTGCTTAAAAACGACAGTATTATAGATATTACGGGCGACTTGGAAAGCAAAGCGTATATCGGTATGACAATAAAGGCGCTTGCCGATTTCGGCGTGCGTATTAGCCGTACCGACGAACGAACCGTCCTGATAAAGGGCTCACAAAGCTATAAGCATCATAATATCAGCGTTGAGGGTGACTATTCCAACGCGGCTTTTCTTGACGCTCTTAATTTAATCGGCGGAAATGTGCTTATAAAAGGATTAAAGGAAGACAGCTTGCAGGGGGATAAGGTGTATAAAAAATTTTTCCGCGAGCTTGTAAAGGGGTGTCCTACGCTCGATATTGCTGACTGCCCCGATTTAGGACCTGTTCTTATGGCGGTTGCCGCCGCATTTAACGGCGCTGTTATCACGGGAACAAGGAGACTTAAAATAAAGGAAAGCGACAGGGGAGCCGCTATGTCCGCCGAGCTTGCAAAATTCGGTATTAAAGCAGAGGTGTTCGACAACCTTATAGTTGTTCATAACGGCGTTTTAAAAACGCCCGAATTGCCGCTTGACGGTCATAACGACCACCGTATAGTAATGTCGCTTGCCGTTTTGGCAACCCTTACGGGCGGCGAGATATACGGCGCGCAGGCTGTGGCAAAAAGTTATCCCGAATTTTTTAAGGATATAGCATCATTGGGAATAATTGTTGGTGAAAAATAATGAAGTTAAATAAAAATATGAATATACTTATAGTCGGTCTGGGACTTTTGGGCGGTAGCTACGCTATGGCTTTAAAGAAACAGGGCTACAAGGTCAATGCTGTTACAAGGGAACAATCCTCGGTTGATTATGCACTTAAAAACAATTTGATTGACTACGGTACAACCGATGTTGAGCCTGAACTTGTCGGGAATGCCGACCTTGTGGTTTTTGCATTGTATCCGCATATATTTGTCCAATGGATTGAAAAGTATCAGCATTTGCTGAAAAGCGGCGCCGTGCTTACCGACGTTACGGGTGTAAAGGGCTGTATTGTTGAAAAAATTCAGAATATGCTAAGGCCCGATGTTGAATTTATAGCGGCTCACCCAATGGCAGGGCGCGAGGTAAGCGGCGTTGAAAACAGCAACGACAGCATTTTCAGGGGTGCTAACTATATAGTGGTGCCTACCGAAAAAAACACCGCATCGGCAATAGAGCTGTGCAAGGATTTAGGACATATACTCGGATTTAAAGATATTTCCGAACTGACCGCCGCACAGCACGATGATATGATAGCCTTTTTGTCACAGCTTACTCACTGCATTGCGGTAAGCCTTATGTGCTGTAACGATTCGCCAGATCTTGAACATTACACAGGCGACTCGTTCAGGGATTTAACACGAATAGCGCGGATAAACGATGAAATGTGGAGCGAACTGTTTTTACTTAATAAAGACGCTTTGCTCAAAGAAATGGATAATTTTATCGGTGCGTTTAACCGTTTATACGACACGGTGAAAAACGGCGACCGTGAGGAAATGCGAAAAATGATGCGTTGTTCCACCGAACGTCGCAAATTGTTTGATAAGACCGTATAGAAAGGGAAAATATTATGAATTTGAAATTTATACGAAAATTGCCGATACCTCAGCAAATAAAGACACGCTATCCGCTTACCGATGAAATGGCAAAGGTAAAAGCGGACAGGGACGCGGCTATAAAAGAAGTTTTTGCAGGGAAGTCTGATAAATTTATACTTGTTATAGGTCCCTGCTCAGCCGATAACCGCGAGTCTGTTTTGGATTATATATCAAGGCTGAAACGCGTTGAGGAACAGGTTAAAGACCGATTGATAATCATACCGAGAATTTACACAAACAAACCGCGTACAACGGGCGACGGCTACAAGGGTATGCTTCATCAGCCGAATCCCGATGAAACGCCCGATATGTTAAAGGGAATAGTTGCGATAAGAGAACTGCATATGAGCGCTTTGCGCGATTACGGTTTTTCCTGCGCCGATGAAATGCTCTATCCCGATAACCACAGATATTTGTCCGACCTGTTAGCTTACGTTGCTATCGGGGCGCGTTCGGTTGAGAACCAACAGCACCGCCTTACCGCAAGCGGTCTTGACATACCCGTAGGTATGAAAAACCCGACAAGCGGCGACCTTTCTATAATGATGAATTCAATTACCGCCGCTCAACACAAGCATACTTTTATATACAGAGGTTGGGAGGTGTGCAGCGAGGGCAATCCATTCGCGCACGCCATATTGCGCGGATATGTTGATTTTGCGGGCAAGTGCGTTTCAAACTACCATTACGAAAATCTTGTCGGTCTGCACGAGTTGTATCAAAATTCAGGCTTGGCAAACCCCGCCGTTATAGTTGACGCAAACCACGCGAATTCGGGAAAGCAGTTCTTAGAACAGATAAGAATTTCAAAAGATGTCGTTTACAGCCGTAACCATAATGA
Organism: uncultured Eubacteriales bacterium; assembly: GCA_934486755.1. Taxonomy (GTDB): domain Bacteria; phylum Bacillota; class Clostridia; order Oscillospirales; family Acutalibacteraceae; genus UBA737. Next base: position 5,469 of record CAKSQT010000053.1, read on the forward strand.
TGATTTAAAGAAAATGGTTAAAGGTATTATGATAGAGAGCTATATTGAAGACGGCGCACAGAAGATAGGCGACCATACATACGGTAAGTCGATAACCGATCCGTGCCTCGGTTGGGAAAAGACCGAAAAACTTATTTATAAAATAGCGGATACGCTGAAATAGTAAATTTGCAAAAAATCAAGCCTTCAAGGTTTTATACCTTGAAGGCTTAGTTTATTAAAACTGCACTGTGATTGTAGTTCCTGCGCCGACCTTGCTTTCGGTGGATATTGTGCCGCCCGTAAGCGAAGCTATGTGCTTTACTATCGACAGTCCGAGTCCCGTTCCGCCTATTTTTTTCGAGTGGCTCTTGTCAACACGGTAAAAGCGTTCGTAAATTCTTGAAATGTCAGCCGACGGAATACCTATACCCGTGTCGGACACGGTTACGAACGGTTTGCCGTCCGCTGTTCCTGTCTTCACAGTTACCGTTCCGCTGTCTTTGTTGTATTTTATGGCATTGTCGCAAAGGTTGTAAATCATTTCAAATATGAGATTATACGGTGCGTTTATAACCGCATTGCCTAAATCCATATTTACGGTTACATTCTTTTGCTCCGCCGCAACCGAAAGGGAGCGGCATACCTCGGTTGCCGTTTCGCCGAGGTTGACCTCGGTATTGTCGTATTGCAGTGTTCCTTCATCTAACTTTGATAGCTCGATTATATCGTCAACAAGGGTGATAAGGCGTTCTGATTCCTTATTAATATCCGAAGCAAATCCCTTTATATCTTCCTTCTCAACCATTCCCGATTTAAGCATATCGGAAATTCCGTATATTGAAGTGAGCGGCGTTTTTAGCTCGTGCGACACATTTGCGGTAAACTCCCGCCTTAATCTCTCGCGGTTTTCTTTTTCGGTAATGTCGATTATGAGTATTACCGAACCGCAGAGCGAGCCGTCGTCATTGAATACGGGATTAAGCGTTATCTCATATATCTTACCGTCCGTTTCGGTTGTGGTATCGACCCGTTTACCGTCTCGGAGAGAGGTGAAAATTTCTCTGAAACTCTCACTTCGGTTGAGTTCCAAAATATTCTCGCCGTCAGGGTTTTCCGTAACTGAGAATATTTGTTCAACGCTTTTATTGTGGGTTAAGATCCTGCCGTTTTTATCGGTCAGAATTAAACCCTCGCTCATATTGTCCGAAATAATTTCAAATTCACGTTGGCTTTGAGTGAGCGCCGATATTTGTGCGCGTATCTTTCTGTTTTGCGCGTTGATTTTTCTGATAATAGGGGAGAGCTCCTCGTAGCTTTCTTCTATTATCGGTTTTTCAATATTCATTTCATTGATAGGTTTAAGCAGTTTTTTGGATATTATGCTTGCCAGCACATAAGAAAATATAACAGAAGCGATTATTATAGCGCACAAGGGGCTTAGCAGCGTCATCACAGTCGAGAAAATACTTGCGCGGCTGTTTGAAAGTCTTAAAACATTTCCGTCGTCCAGCTTTAAAGCATAGTAGCAGGTCTTTCTTGAAAGGGTTTCGGAAAAACGCACCGAATAACCCGAACCGTTTTCCATTGCCTCTTTAATTTCTTTTCGGTCGGAGTGATTTTGCATAAGCGAAACATCGTAGCGATTATCAAACAGTACGGTTCCGTCGCTGTCAATCAGGGTGATTCGGTCTTCCGATTTTTTAATACTTTCAAGATATTCGCTGTTATCATCAATGATATTGCTTATATAATAGGCCTCGTTTTTCAGCGATGATAATTGACTTTCGCTATAAAACTGATATTGCACGCCTATTATAAAAACAATGCTTAACAGCATAGTAATAATAGATACGAAAAAAATTCCTCTGAAAATTCTTTTGGTCATATTTGCCTCCGATTATACAAGCAATTATTCTGAAATTTTATAACCCACACCGCGTACGGTTTCTATCTTGTCACCGCTTTTTCCGAGTTTTGTTCTAAGGGATTTTATGTGAACGTCAACGGTTCTGTTTTCACCGTCATAATCATATCCCCAAATTTTGCTGAGCAGGGAATCCCTTGTAAAAACCTTGCCCTTGTTTTCGGCTAAAAGCATTAATATACTGTATTCCTTTAAGGTAAGCGCAACATTTTGTCCGTCAGCAGTAACGGTGTGTTTTTCAGTATCCATAACAATATCCCCGATACGCAGTTCGGCGGATTTATTTCCCGATGTTCTTCTCAGCACCGCTTTTATCCGCGATATTAATTCCATTGTGCCGAACGGCTTGGTTATGTAATCGTCCGCACCGCTGTCAAGACCCGTGACTTTATCGTATTCCGATGATTTTGCAGTCAGCATTATTATCGGAATTTTTTCGGCCTTAATATCACGGCGCAGTTTTTTAAGCACCGAAATGCCGTCCTCCTCGGGGAGCATAATGTCAAGCAGAATTAACTGCGGGACACTTTTCTCCAACGCTAAGTACAAATCAGACGGTTTTTCAAAGCCAACCGCTTCAAGTCCTGTTTGTCCGAGCGCGTAAACAACGAATTTTCTTATACTCTCATCATCTTCGAGAAGATATATCATCGAAATGCCTCCTTGCCGTCTTAAATCAGAGATTGACCGTTAATGTTCAGTTTGAAACTCAGTCCGAGTTTTTCCGCCGCCTTGCGGCAGAGTATCATTCGTTCCATAAAAATTTCAAAATAATCCATAATATTTCCGTAGCGTGTGTCTATGCTTAAACTCAGCTTAATAATGTCCTTTTTGTCGTTGATTTTAAGCGATGAGCTTTTAACGGAATAATTAACTCGGTCGTGTATGTCAAACGCAGTCTTGTCGCGGTTGCGGACGCGGCTGCGGCGTACATCTGATTTATCGGCAAGTATGAGGGCGGCTGATATTTCATCAACGGGGACTCCCGTGCCTTCGTCGTGGTTACCGATTGCGGTGACTATTGTAGCGATGTCCGACGGATCCATTTCAAGATTTGTCAGTATCCTGAAAGCCATAATTGCGCCGCTTTGCGAGTGTTCAATTCGATTTACAAGGTTGCCGATGTCGTGCAGGTAGGACGCGATTTTTGCAAGCTCGATTTTATGCTCGTCAAACCCCAAAGTCGACAGTATATATTCCGAGGTCTTTGCCACTTTTGTTACGTGAGCAAAACTATGCTCCGTAAAACCGAGCGCAGACAGCGATTTGTCTGCCGCCTCAATATACGTCTTAATTTCGGGATTGTTTATAATCTCATCGTATCCTACCATTTTTACCTCCTGAATTTTATCACAACAGGCTATTTGTGTTCGCCTGTTATGGAATATTCAACCCATTCCGCAATATTAACTGCGTGGTCGCCGATACGTTCAAGGTATTTTGCAACCATAAGCAGATCAATACAAAACTCGCCGTTTTTGCTGTCCTCCGAAATCAGTTGAACAAGCTCGTCTTTTACCTTTATAAACAGCGCGTCAACCTTATCGTCATATTCTACAACGGAGGCGGCAAGCTCGTAATCCTTTTTTACAAAGGATTCTATGCTGTCGGTAACCATTTTTATTGCGGCGCTTGCCATATCTTTAATGTGGATACGGCTCTGCACGTTATTGTGCTTTACCATTTTAGTGATTTCGGCAATGTCGGAAGCCTGATCGCCGATACGCTCCATATCGGAAATCATTTTAAGCGCGGAGGATACCGTGCGCAGATCGTGCGCCACAGGCTGTTGCTGTAAAAGCAGTTTCATACATATCGATTCTATGTCGCGTTCTTTTTGATTAATTTCATCCTCTGTTGCGAAAACCTTTTCGCACAAATCTGTGTCGCCGTCAAGCAGCGATTTAACCGAAGCGCTTATCGCGTCTTCGCAAAGTGCGCCCATAGTTATAAGTTCAAGATTAAGCTTATCAAGCTGATTGTCGAATTTGTTTCTCATATTAACCAAACCTCCCTGTAATGTAGTCTTCCGTGCGTTTGTCCTTAGGATTTGAAAACATTTTCTCGGTTTCGGAAAATTCAATTACCTCTCCCAAAAGGAAGAAAGCGGTATAGTCCGAAATTCTTACAGCCTGTTGCATATTGTGGGTAACCATAATTATAGTATATTTCTTTTTCAGTTCGGTTGCAAGGTCTTCAATTTTAGAAGTTGAGATAGGGTCAAGTGCACTTGTGGGTTCGTCCATAAGCAATACTTCCGGCTTAACCGCAAGAGCGCGCGCAATGCATAATCTCTGCTGTTGACCGCCTGACATTGCAAGTGCACTCTTTTTAAGACTGTCTTTTGTTTCGTCCCATATCGCGGCGTCTCTTAACGATTCTTCAACTATTTCATCAAGCCTCGATTTTGAATGAATACCATGCGTCCTTGGACCGAAAGCAATATTGTCGTAAATAGACATGGGGAAGGGGTTAGGCTTTTGGAAAACCATACCGACGCGTTTGCGAAGAAGGTTGACGTCCATACCGCCGTATATGCTTTCGCCGTCAAGCAAAACTTCGCCTTCAATGCGGCACCCCTCAACAAGATCGTTCATTCGGTTAAGGGTTTTAAGAAGTGTAGACTTTCCGCAACCAGACGGACCGATAAATGCCGTTATCTTGTTTTCGGTCATATTTAAGTTTATATTTTTCAGCGCCTTAAAATCATTATACCATAGATCAAGGTTTTTTACATTAAATTTATCCATTTTTTATCCTTTCTTTGCAGAAATCTTTTTTGCTATCAAACCAGACAGTATGTTGATGACCAATACTAAGATAAGCAACACCACCGCTGTCGCATACGCCTGTTCCATATAAAGTCCCTCGCTAAGCAGGGCGTACATGTGGATTGAAAGGGTTCTTCCGCTGTGCAATAAGTCTTTCGGTATACCCGCAACGGTGCCTGATGTGTAAATGAGCGCTGCTGTTTCGCCGACAATTCTGCCTATCGACAGAATTATTCCTGAAAGTATGCCAGGTACGGCTGACGGAAGCACCACTTTAAACACGGTGCGCAGTCTGCCTGCTCCGAGACCGAAACTGCCTTCCCTGAAAGAATCAGGTACGCTCAGGATTGCTTCTTCGGTAGTGCGCATAATAGTAGGGAGAATCATTATTGCAAGCGTAAGGGCGCCCGACAGCATTGATTGGTTTAAACCGAAGAAAATAACAAATATCAAATATCCGAACAAACCGAAGACGATTGACGGTATGCCCGCAAGAGTTTCCGTGGTGACGCGTACTATCTTTACAAGCGGATTTCCGCGTTTTGCATATTCGGTAAGGTAGATTGCCGAAAAAATGCCTATCGGCACAGCAAGCAGGAGAGATACCGCCGTCATTGTGACCGTGTTGATTATAGCGGGCATCATAGACACGTTTTCGCTGTTGTATTCCCACGCAAAAAGCGAAGGCTTTATATTCGGTATTCCTTTTATAAGTATATATGCTACGAGAAAGACAATAACCGCCATCGTTAATATCGCCGCAAGCCACGTGATTAAAAAAATTATTAAGGAACCAGGGTGATTTAACTTGGTTTTAATTTTTTGAGCGGCTGTAAAACCGTTTTGGGATTTAGTGTTCATTTTGTCTTCTCCTTTTTAACAAGTGAAAACAGCAGATTTATTATCAGGATAAAAACAAAAAGCACGACCGACGTTGCTATGAGTGCTTCTCGGTGTAAATCTGTTGCATATCCCATTTCAAGCACGATGTTAGAAGTAAGCGTTCTGACGCCGCTGAATATGCTGTTCGGAATAATCGCTTGGTTTCCCGCAACCATATTAACCGCCATTGCTTCGCCTATTGCTCTGCCTATTCCGAGAATAACCCCTGCGGTTATTCCTGATTTTGCGGCGGGAAGCGTGGCGAGAAAAGTGCTTCTTTCGTGCGTGGCGCCGAGCGCTAAGGCACCCTCATAATAACTTTCGGGGACTGCACGTATAGCAGATTCCGAAACGCTTATTATCGTCGGCAGTATCATTATTCCAAGCATCACCGATGCGGTTAAAACGCTTTTGCCGTTGCCGCCGAACAGATATTGCATAGCGGGAACTATAACTACCAAACCGAAAAAGCCGTAAACGATTGACGGTATACCTGCAAGCAGATCGACAGCTGGTTTAAATATCTTATACAATTTTTTGGGACAGAATTTTGCAAGAAATACCGCGCAAAGTATACCTATCGGCACGCCGATGATAATAGCGCCCGCGGTAACATATATACTGCCGACTATCATCGGCAAGATACCGAAAAGGTTTTCAAGCGGTTTCCACGTTATACCAAACAAGAATTTTGATGTACCGATTTGCGCTATTGTGGGTATTCCGTTTGCAAATAAGAATATGCATATAAGCAAGACTGCAAGTATTGAAACACAAGCGCAGAGTGTGAATACGATGCGCATAAATGTCTCTTTGAATTTTTGTAATTTAACGTTCATATCATTATCCTATTGCTATATTTGCGGCAAAGCCCTCCTTGATAGGAGAGCTGCCTTGATTTTTATTATTCCTTACTGTATTTCGCTCCACTTTGTAAGTCCGCCCGTGTATATCTCGGTTACCTGCTCACTCTTTATATCGTCAAGAGTATTTGCTTTGTTTACTATTACCGCGATACCGTCCATAGCGATTTTGGTGGGATTCAATCCGCTTTCTTTTTCGCTGTCCTTTACTTCACGCGAAGCCATACCTATATCGTATATTCCGTCGATAGCGCCTTTCATACCAGACGATGAATCATTCTGCTGAACGTCGATCGTTACGTTGGGGTTCAATTTAACGTAAGCCTCTTTAAGTTTTTCCATAACAGGTGTTACAGAGGAGGAACCGCCTACCTTAACCGTGCCAGACAGGTTTGCCGCTTCGTAAGCGCCTGTATTTCCTTCGCTGATATAGCCGTTCTTTTCAACTATCTGCTGACCCTGCTCGCTG
>CAKSQT010000054.1 GCA_934486755.1 uncultured Eubacteriales bacterium
AGAAAGAGGCGGCGCAACGGCTGTGCGCCGAGGTCGGGACAAGAGACGCGGGCGCTGTCACCGTGGCGGTTGATTATTATTCCGAGTCGGAAATACTGTTTCAGGTGCCGCGCGCAAGCTTTTTACCAGCCCCAAAGGTTGATTCAGCCGTTATAAAGCTAAAAATCAGACCCGAACCGCCTATAAAAGTTTCAGACGAAAAAAGATTTTTCTCGTTTGTAAAGGCTTGTTTCGCACAGCGCAGAAAAACGCTTGTGAATACGGTATCAAATACTGTCGGAATTGAAAAAGAAACGTTAAAATCAATTCTTTCCGAGCTTAACATCAGTCAGACCGTTCGCAGCGAACAGCTCACAATAAACCAATTAGCCGATATATCAAATAAACTAAAATGAGAGGTTTTTACACCTCTCATTTTTTAATATGCAAACTGACTTTCGTAAAGATTTTTATAAAATCCACCGAGTTGTATAAGCTCGTCGTGAGTTCCTTTTTCGATTATATGCCCGTTTTTCATAACCAGAATAACATCCGCGCTCTTTACGGTAGAAAGCCTGTGCGCAACTATAAAACTTGTACGCCCTTCCATAAGGGTCGAAAAAGCGTCCTGTATTTTTAATTCGGTTCGGGTATCTATTGAAGAGGTTGCCTCGTCAAGGATTAATATCTTCGGCTTACAGAGCATTACGCGCGCGATACAAAGCAACTGCCTTTGTCCCTCTGACAAATTGCCCCTGCCCTCGCCTATAACGGTATCGTATCCGTTTTCAAGGCGTTTTATGAATCCGTGAGCATGCGAGGCTTTCGCGGCGGCGACTATTTCATCAAAGTCGGCGTCGGGTCTGCCGTAGGCGATATTTTCTTTAACGGTGCCGTCTTTAAGCCAAGTTTCCTGCAAAACCATACCGTAGTTTTTTCTAAGCGACCGTCTTGTTATTTCACGTATATCAACATCGCTTATCTTGATACTTCCTGAGTTTACGTCGTAAAATCTCATAAGCAGATTAATGACCGTTGTTTTACCGCAACCAGTAGGACCGACTATCGCTATCCTATTGCCGCTTTTAACATTAAGGTCAAAGTTCTCTATCAAAGTTACATCTGGGCGATATGAAAATGAAACGTTATCAAACGTAATCCTGCCGTCGAATTTTTCCGTATCGGCGTTTACTGCGCTTGATTCGTCCAAAGCGGGCGTATCAATAAGTTCAAATATCCTTGCCGCGCAGGCAATGGCGTTTTGCAGCTCGGTTATTACTCCCGAAATCTCGTTAAACGGTTTTGTATACTGGTTGGCATAGCTTAACAGACAGGCAAGTCCGCCTACCGTCATACCGCCGTATATGGCGCTGAGCGCTCCCGTAAGCGCAACAACGGCATAGACAACGCTGTTTATAAAGCGAGTGCTGGGATTGGTAACTGAGGAAAAGAAAACCGATTTTACAGAGCAGTCCTCCAATCTGCCGTTGATCTCGTTAAATTTTTCATTACTGTTATTTTCAAACGAAAAAGCCTTTATCAATTTCAGGTTTTGTATAGCCTCGTTAATATAAGCTGTCTGTTCGCCCCTTATTTCAGATTGACGCCTGAAAAGATTATAGGTAGTCTTTGCTATAAAACGCGCCGTAAAAAGTGAAATCGGCGTAAGAATGACCACCGCGGCGGTTATAATCGGACTTACCGAAAGCATAAACAGCAATGTCACTAATATTGTTACCGCACCCGTAAAGAGTTGGCTGAAACCTAATAACAGACCGTCCGCAAATTGGTCGGCGTCGGCAATGATACGGCTTACAATATCGCCGTGCCTGTGTCCGTCTATATAAGAAACAGGCAGGCGCTGTATATGCGCAAATGCCTTTTCCCTTATATCGCGCACGGTATTATAGGTTATACGGTTGTTTATAACGCCCGTCACCCACTGCATTATTGCCGCAAGAACTATACAAACCGCTATTTTTATAAGATAAACGGATATACCGTTAAAGTCAACGCTGTTCTTTCCTGTCATAAGGTCAATCGCTTTGCCTGCAAGTATCGGTATATAAAGCGACAAGACAACGCTCACAGCGGACAGCAAAACAGAAAGCGCTATAAGAAATTTATATTCGCCCACGCACGATACGACCCGTCCGAGAGTGGAACGTGAATTTTCGCTTTTCTTCATTGTTCCGCCTCCGTTTCACTAAACTGTGTATTGTATATTTCCCTGTAAACCTCGCAGTTTTTAAGCAGTTCATCGGAAGTACCGATACCGACAATTCTGCCGTCGTCCATAACTATTATCATATCGGCGTGCATAACGCTTCCCGCGCGCTGTGAAACGATAAAGACCGTTGGATTAAATTCAAGACCGCGCAATGCTTTACGCAAATTTGCTTCGGTTGCATAATCAAGTGCCGACGCGGAATCGTCAAGAATCAGTATTTCGGGCTTTTTAACAAGCGCGCGCGCAATGGTAAGTCTCTGCCTCTGACCTCCCGATAGGTTTTTAGAATCCTGCTCTATTACAAAATCAAGTCCGCCTGGTTTGCTGTTAACTATTTCACGCGCCTGCGCCCTTTCAAGCGCTTCGTATATTTCGCCGTCATCAGCATTGCCGTTGCCCATAAGGATATTATCCCTTACCGTTCCTTTGAAAAGCGCGGCTTTTTGCGGCACAACCGCTATTTTTGCGCGCAACTTATCAATATCATAATCCCTGACATCTGTACCGAAAACCTCAACGGAACCGCTTGTCGCGTCATAAAACCTCGGTATCATATTCATAAGCGTAGTTTTGCCAGAACCCGTAGAACCGATAATTCCTACTGTCGAAGATCTTTTGACCTTAAAGCTGATGTTGCTCACGGCTTCGTCGGCGGCACTGCTGTATTTAAGCGCAACGTTTTTAAACTCCACCGCATAATCTGAGTTTTTACTGCCTTTTGACGAGCCAGAAGTCATACAAGGCTCAATATCGAGAACCGACTGTATTCTATCGGCACAGGCGATTGATTTGGTAACGCTTATTATGAGGCTCGCGAGTTTTATAAGTTCAACCAAAATCTGAGCCATATAGTTATAAAGCGCAACGACAGAGCCCTGTGAAAGCGAGCCGCTGTCAACCCTGACCGCGCCCGTATATATCAATGCAATTACCGCGGCGTTGATTATAAAAAACGTAGCGGGATTAAGAAGCACCGAGATTTTAGAAACCGCAATTTGAAGAATATTCAAAGCGTCGTTCTTGTCGTTAAATTCTTTAATTTCATCGTCTTCTTTGCAAAAGGCGCGGATTACCCTAGTACCCGTCAGATTTTCCCGAGTTTTAGCCAACACCCCGTCCAGCCCTTTTTGTATATTGGTATACATAGGGATAGTTACAAGCATTATTGCAAAAACAACGGCAAAAAGCAGCGGTATTACCACCGCAAAGATTAACGCCGACTTAACGTCCACAGTAAACGCCATTATCATAGCGCCGAAGACAACAAACGGTGAACGCAGAACAAGTCTTAACGTCAGGTTAAGTCCCGACTGCACTTGGTTCATATCGCCCGTTAATCTTGTTATAAGCGTAGACGTACCTATGTCGTCAAGCTGAGAATATGAGAGCTTGCCTATATGAGTGAAAAGGTCGCTCCTTATCCGTGTGGTAAAACCGACCGAAGCCTTTGCGGAAAAATACTGCGCCGTAAGCGAGCTTACAAGTCCGACTGCGCCGAGCAAAATCAACATTCCGCAATTAGTGAAAATATATTTCTTATCTCCCGCAGAAATTCCCTTATCTATTATATTTGCCACGACAAGGGGGACAAACAGTTCAAAAGACGCCTCCAACAATTTGAAAAGAGGACCTAATATACTTTCTTTTTTATAATACTTTAAATATTTTAACAGCTTTTTCATTTTTCACCTTTAAATTACAAAACTACCTATAAATTATACCATTATACTGCATTTTTTCAAGTATTTGATACTTTGGTATTTTAATCTTATAAAAATGTGATATAATTTAATTAACCAGAAGGGATATGATAGTTATTATTACTCTTAAAGAAAAAGTTCTAAATATTCTTGAAGAAAACCGAAACAGCTATATTTCGGGCGAATACATAGCAAAAACTGCCGACGTCAGCCGCGCGTCGGTCTGGAAAGCGATCAACAGCCTTAAAGAAAGCGGTATTGAAATAGACGCGGTTACAAACAAAGGCTACTGCCTTTCGTCGGATTATGACTTCCTTTCTCTGTCAGGAATAAAATCCGCAATTAATTGCTTAGATTTTAAAATTGAACCCGAACTGTTGAAATCGGTTGAATCAACCAACAAAACCGCAAGAGAACGCGCGCAAAGCGGCGTCAAAGAGGGATATACCGTAATATCGTCACAGCAGACAGGCGGTCACGGACGTTTCGGCAGGCATTTTTATTCGCCTGAAAACTGCGGAATATATATGAGTATTGTTTTAAGACCTAAAATATCCGCCGCCGATTCGGTGTTTATTACGACAGCCGCCGCTGTTGCCGTTTGCGAGGCGATTGAAAGCGTTAGCGGAAAAAACGCGCGGATAAAATGGGTCAACGACGTATTGGTTGACAGCAAAAAGGTGTGCGGCATTCTGACCGAGGCGGCGTTTAACATAGAAAGCGGCTTACTTGACTACGCTATACTCGGTATCGGGATAAATGCGTATGAACCCAAGGACGGATTTGCCGACGAAATAAAGAATGTGGCGGGCGCTGTTTTTTCAAAGGCTGACGGCGGCGCCATGGATAGGCTTACGGGAGAGGTGCTTAACAACTTTTTCAAATATTACAAAAACCTTAAAAGCACGGAATTTTTAGAAGCATACCGCAGCCACTGCATAATACCGAAAAATTCAATAACCGTTATATCGAACGGCAAAAAACGTTCTGCTTATATAATAGGCGTTGATGATGATTTCAGACTTCACGTCAGATATACCGACGGAACGGAAGAGCATCTCAATTCGGGTGAAATAAGCACCAAATTAAACTGAAAACGACCCCGCAAGCTAATACTTGCGGGGTCAATTGTTTATTCTGAAATATCCTCAACTACGAGGCTGCGAACGCCGTCAGCGTCTTCATTTGCCGACTTAGCCTTATCGCGAACCGCGAAGAATTTTTCTGCAACCTGCGGGAAAAGCGCGTAGCTTAAAACGTCCTCCTCGGACTTGCCTATTCCCTTTTCCTTCATTTCAAGCGCATACTTTTTGAGTTCGGGCTCCAAAAGGTCGGCAGGACGGCAGGTGATGACCTTATCGTCGCCGATAGCCTTTTTACGCACTTCCTCGTTCACCGTGCCAGGAAGACGTCCGTATTCGCCTCTGAGCAAAGCCTTTGACTCCTTGGTGATCATTTTATAACGCTCGCCTGAGAGAACGTTGAGAACAGCCTGAGTTCCGACTATCTGTGAAGTCGGAGTTACAAGCGGAGGATAGCCGAAATCTTCCCTTACCTTCGGAACCTCGGCAAGAACCTCATAATACTTATCCTCGGCGTTTGCCTGTTTAAGCTGTGAAAGCAGGTTGGAAAGCATACCGCCGGGAACCTGATAAATAAGGGTCTTGGTATCAACATTCAGCACCTTAGGATCAAGTATACCCTCTGCCTTCATTCTGTCGGCAACGGTGCGGAAATGAGCCGCAATATCGCTGAGCTTAGTTAAATCAAGTCCCGTATCGCGCGGTGTTCCCTGCATTGTCGCAACAAGCGCCTCAGTTGACGGATTTGATGTTCCGTTAGCAAACGGCGACAGAGCGCAATCCACAATGTCAACGCCCGCCTGAGCCGCCATAAGATAGGTCATATCACCCGTACCTGTGGTGTTGTGGGTGTGCAGGTGGATCGGAACGCTGACGTTTTCTTTGAGCTTTTTAACAAGCGAATATGCCGCATAAGGAAGCAAAAGGTTTGCCATATCCTTAATGCAGATAACGTCGGCGCCCATCTTTTCGAGCTTCTTCGCAAGCTCTACAAAATAGTCCTCGTTGTGGACAGGGCTTACTGTGTAGCTTATTGCCGCTTCACATATACCGCCGTATTTTTTACAGCTTTTCATAGCCTGTTCCATATTTCTTGTATCGTTAAGCGCGTCAAAAATACGTATAACGTCAATTCCGTTTTCAATTGACTTCTTGACGAACATATCAACAACATCATCGGCATAATGCTTGTATCCTAAGATGTTCTGACCTCTTAAAAGCATCTGCAATTTTGTGTTGGGCATATGCTTTTTGAGAGTACGGAGTCTTTCCCAAGGGTCTTCGTTAAGAAAACGCATACAAGAGTCAAACGTAGCGCCGCCCCAACATTCAAGGCTCCAATATCCTGCCGCGTCCAGCTTTTCGAGCGCGGGAAGCATATCTTCAATTCTCATTCGGGTAGCTGCCTGCGACTGATGAGCGTCACGCAGTATAGTATCAGTTATATATAAAGGTTTTGAAATCATAAAATATACCTCCTATCAGCCGAACAGCGTTATAAGCACACCCGCTGCAATAGCGGAACCGATAACACCTGCAACGTTCGGACCCATAGCGTGCATAAGCAGGAAGTTTGAAGGATTTTCCTTCTGACCGACCGACTGCGAAACACGCGCCGCCATAGGAACGGCTGAAACGCCTGCGGAACCGATAAGCGGATTTATCTTATTCTTTCTTGTAAACAGGTTCATAAATTTAGCAAGCAATACGCCGCCCGCGGTGCCTATGCTGAACGCAACTATTCCCATTGCAAGGATTTTGAGCGTTCTGAGATTTAAGAACGCTTCTGCTGTTGCGGTTGCGCCGACAGATATTCCGAGGAATATTGTAACGATATTCATAAGCTCATTCTGCGCTGTTTTGCAAAGACGTTCGCAAACGCCCGACTCTTTCCAGAGGTTGCCGAGCATAAGACAGCCGACAAGCGGAGTAGCCGAAGGAACCAGCAACGCAACAAAAATAGTAACAACTATCGGGAATATAATCTTCTCGGTCTTGTTTACCTTTCTGAGAGGTTTCATAACGATAGCGCGCTCTTTCTTAGTTGTGAAGAGCTTCATTATAGGCGGCTGAATTACAGGCACAAGAGCCATATAAGAGTATGCCGCAACAGCTATCGGTCCGAGAAGCGACGGATAGAGCTTTGAAGTTGTGTATATAGCGGTAGGACCGTCGGCACCGCCGATTATACCGATAGACGCCGCCGCTTCCGCAGGGAATGCGAGAGCAAGACAGCCTAAGAATGTAACAAAAATTCCAAGCTGAGCCGCCGCGCCCAAAAGCAATGATTTCGGGTTCGCGATAAGCGGTTCAAAGTCGGTCATAGCGCCTATTCCGACAAATATCAGGCACGGATACAGGCAGGTCTTTACGCCGATATAAAGAATATCAAGTAGCCCGCCGTTGGACATTATATGACCGTAACTGTGATAAAATTCAGAGCTTTCGTCCATAAATGCCGTCCACAAATCGGTGTGATACATAGCGTCGGCACCTGTAAATGCGGTAAGGTTTGTAAGCAGCATACCGAAAGCGATACCGACAAGTAACAAAGGTTCAAACTGTTTCTTTATACCGAGGTATAAAAGCAACAGCGATACGAGAATCATTACAAGCGATCCCCAATTTTCTTTCATATTGCCGAAAAGCATATAAAAACCTGTGCTTTTGGCAAAATCCAAAAGGTTTTGTAACATAGCGGTTCCTCCGATCAGCCGATCTCGCAGAGAACTGTGCCTGTTTCAACCGAAATGCCGCTTGCTACAACGCTCTTAACAGTTCCGTCGCAGGGTGACATAATCTCGTTTTCCATCTTCATAGCTTCAAGAATCATAAGTACGTCGCCTTTTTTGACGGTATCTCCGACCTTGACATTTACCGAGAGAATGTTGCCCGGCATAGGACTGTTTACGGTCTCGCCGTTTCCTGTGGGAGCGGCGGGAGCAGGTGCGGCAGCCTTCGGTGCAGCGGGAGCAGCAGCCTTATTTGCAGCAGCAGTGCCTGTTATATCTTCTAATTCAATTTCGTAAGCAGTTCCGTTTACTGTTACTTTATACTTTTTCATAGCCTTTTACCTCTTTCACGTAATTAATTAAAGTTTCTTAAATGATACGACGCGCAGAGCCGATATATCGGTTCCCATATCTTCTGCCGCCGCCGCGCATACCGCCGCGACTATTTTGCCGCGTTCCTCGCCTGTCGGCATACTCTGAACCGTTTTTTGCGGTACAGCAGTCTCCTTGGGTTTGCTGTTTCTGAAAAATAGACTTACAACTTCGCAAATTATGATTATAAAAATAAGTCCGACAAAAACAGTACCGACACCCATACATACGACAAACCATGCAGGAATATCGGCAACGGAATTTACTGCCGCGGTAATTAAATCAACTGTCATAAAAGCACCTCCCGATAGTCTTTTAAATTAACCATTCCAAAAAATAATCCAATTTTTTGCATTATATATTATATCACAATGTTTTCGGCTATGCAACAAGAAAATGTTATTATTTTAACATAATTTTATTGTATTGAATTCAAGCCGTCAGAGTTTGGTCATTAACACAATTTGTCCGAAAAGAATACTATATTAGTAGTCTTTAAAAAAGGAGAATTACAAATGAAAAAAGAAATCAACTGTTCCGACGGCAATGTCGGAAACGATGTTCTCACAATGGTTTTTATAAATATGCAGCCGCTGGATGAAATTTATACGCCCGAAGCCGCTTTCAACGAGGGTACACTATTCCCCAACCTTAACAAACCCTTTTTAGGAGGTATGAAATAATATGGACGAACAGGCAAAGATGAAAAGACGGATTTATGAACTTGATTTTGCCATACACGAGCTTGTGCTGTTTTTAGACTCGCACACTCAAAATACCAAAGCAATGAATCTGCTCAGACGGTTCAGAGAACTTCGTTCTCAGGCAGTATCCGAATACGAAAGAAAGTTCGGAAACTATGTTGTAACCGCAGATGATGTAATACCCGAAGGCAGTTGGAGCTGGATTGACGGCCCTTGGCCCTGGGAAATTAACTTTATGGAGGATTAATCAATGTGGAAATACGAAAAAAAATTACAATATCCTGTTAATATAAAAAATCCTAATCCGAAATACGCGCAAATAATAATAACGCAGTACGGCGGACCCGACGGCGAAAGCGCCGCGGCTCTGAGATACCTTACACAGCGATATGACCAGCCCTACAACGAAGTAAAGGGTATGCTGACAGACATCGGCACCGAGGAATTGGCACATATGGAAATGATCTGCGCTATGGTTCATCAGCTTACGCGCGAGTTGACGCCCGAAGAAATTAAAAAAAGCGGATTTGACACATATTTTGTAGACCACACCGCCGGTATATATCCGATAGCGGCGTCGGGAATGCCATTTACCGCCACCTATTTTCAGGCAAAGGGCGACGTTATCACCGACCTGCATGAGGATTTGGCGGCGGAACAAAAGGCGAGAACCACATACGACAACCTGATAAGATTGATTGACGATCCCGATATTCTCGACCCGCTTAAATTCCTGCGTGAACGCGAAATAGTGCATTATCAGAGGTTCGGCGAAGCATTAAGGCTTACAACCGACCGCCTTGACAGCAAGAATTTCTATGCGTTCAACCCCAATTTTGACAAAATGCCGAACAGGCGCGGTCGATAAGAACGTTCGATAAAAAAAATAAAGGCAGATTTAGTGCTTTGCATTAAATCTGCCTTTATTTTTCGGTTGTTATCTTTAAATTGCCGTTTTTAACCTCAAAGGTTATATTGCCCGATTTATCGGTTCGGTAGGTCTCGGCGCCTATTTTTTCAAGTGCCGAAAGCGTTTCTTTACTTGGGTGTGAATAAGTGTTATTTTCACCAACCGAAATTACGGCGTATTCAGGTTTTGCCGCGTTTAAAAATTCCTCGGAGCTTGACGTGTTACTTCCGTGGTGCCCCACTTTTATAACATCACATTCAACATTTATATTGTCGGCAAGAATACGGCTTTCGGCGGCTTTTTCGGCATCTCCCATCAGCAAAAACTTTATGTCGCCTATTTTTGCCACGGTGACTATTGAACTGTCGTTCTCGTTTGACATATCTTCATAGTACGCAATAACCGTTATTTCAAAATCGCCGATATTCATATTCATCCCTGGGGCGGCGGTGTAAACCGCGCCAGATGAATCCACTACCATTCTCTTTGCGACCTTTGCCGCAGGCAACCCTTCTGAATTAAGATTGAGGTCGGGCAGAATAAGATTTTTTACATCAAAAAGATTTAATACATACTCCGCTCCGCCGATATGGTCGCTGTGCAGATGAGTTTCCATTAAAACGTCAATATCCCTGACGCCTGCGTCGTTCAAAGCGCTCGTTATGCGGGCGCCGCATTCAGACGTTCCCGTATCTATTATTGCGGAATAACCGTTGCTGTAAATCAGAATACTGTCACCCTGTCCGACATCGAGAAATTCAACAAAATCCGCATCCTTCGGCGCCGAAGATTTTAAGCCGAATACGGCATATATCTGATCCCAGACGGGTGATAAGCGGTTACCCGCGAATGTGATTACAAAAGCTAAAACGCTGACGACTGCGGCGGCACATATAACCGCATTATTCTTTCTGCGTTTTTGCCCGCTGTTTTTCAATTATTCTTCGCCTGCCTCACGTTCCATAAGCTGTTCAGCGGTTATTAAAACCTTTCGGGGTTTTGAACCCTCATACGGTCCGACTATGCCCCGTTCTTCCATTTCATCAATTATGCGTGCGGCGCGCGCATAACCGAGTTTTAATTTTCTCTGCAAAAGCGATGTTGAAGCCTGTCCGTTTTCAACGACCACCTTAATAGCGTCTTCCAGCATAACATCTGCCGCGGGTCCGTCCTCATCAAGACCCGTTTTCTGTTTTTTCTCAATCGCCGCCTGACGCTCGATCTCCACCATAACGTCATCATCGTAATCAGCCGTGTGATCGCCCTTGATATACTCAACAACAGCCTCAACTTCTACATCGCTGACAAAACAGCCTTGAAGCCTGTTCGGTTTTGTAGAGCCTACGGGGCTGAAAAGCATATCTCCCCTGCCGAGGAGCTTTTCTGCGCCTGCGGAATCGAGGATTGTACGGCTGTCAACCTGTGAGGAAACGGCAAACGCAATTCTTGACGGAATGTTCGCTTTAATAACGCCCGTTACAACGTCAACCGACGGGCGCTGAGTAGCGATTATAAGGTGCATTCCTGCGGCACGCGCCTTAGCGGCAATACGGTTGATAGAATCCTCAACCTCATTCGGCGCCGTCATCATCAAATCGGCAAGCTCGTCGATAATTATTACGATATGCGGCATTTTCTTTATTTCAGGATCGCCGAGATGTTCAACAAATCGGTTATATCCCTCTAAATCACGCACTCCCCTATCGGCAAACATTTTATATCTGCGTTCCATTTCGCTTACCGACCAGCCGAGCGCGCCTGCGGCCTTTCTCGGCTCTGTAACAA
>CAKSQT010000055.1 GCA_934486755.1 uncultured Eubacteriales bacterium
GAGTAAGGGCATCGGAGTCGATGCGCTGGGTCTGCACGGTACCGCCTGAAATATCCAGCTTCTTAGGACCGTACAACTGACCTTCGTTCACAACGGTGCCGCCTGTAACAGTGAACAGTCCCTGATTTTCTTTGGCACCTAACGAGGATATATAAATATAGCCATTCACGGTTTTCAAAGTGCCGCCGCTGACGGTAATATTGCCTGAATCAGCGACTCGGCTGTTCACATCCACACTAAGCGCATGACCGAGATTACCATAGTTGTCGGGTGCCTGAGTGCTTATAGCGGTGAGTTTTCCGCCTTTCAGCTGTATGCTGCCGCCGAAAATATCTGCGCCATAGGCACCGATCACATACACCTCAGCGGAATTCGCTACGGTCAAGTTACCCATGAAGATATACAAGCCGTTGGACAAGTTATTTGCCTCTGCCATCTCCTCCACGCTCTCGGCACGCAGCTTGCCGTCGCCTGACACGATGACATTGCCCTGACACATATACACGCCGCGGGAGAACACCGCTCTCTTGGTGCCGCCCTCCTCCAACTCATACGCTTTGTCAGCAATAGCTGTCAGGGTGCCACCTGTCACCAGAAGCGCCTTATTCTTTATACTATCGCTATCCATATTGACGCCGATGGAAAAGCAAGAGCCATCGGACTCCACCGAGCCACCTCGAACTGTAACACGGCCGCCCTTGACGGTAAGGTCGCCGTTTACAGCCATACCCGAGGAGTAGACCCAGCCGTCACCGCTATTTTTGAGCTTGCCAGCGAGGATACTCAGGGTGCCTGTGCCGCCCTGAATGGTGAGATTACCCACAGCGTCCAAAGCATTGACGAAGACTTGATTTTTAGAATCGCCGCTAACCGCAAGAGTGACATCGCCGCTCTGGATGATATTAGATGTGCCGTCCGTGAGAACAATGGTGGACCCAGCAGGCAACTTCACAGCCGTTTGGGCGGTGGTTGTAAAGTCAATGCCCCTGAGAGTTAGCGTTTTGCTGCTGTTATCCCACACAGAATCAGCGGCTCCGACTGTCTTAAACTCATTAAGCAGGTTAATTGCCTTTGTACCGCCGTCAGCGGTAAAGTCTGCTGTTTCTGTTGCCGAAGCATCTGCAAATGCAGTAAAAGGCAACGCTGACAGAACCATACACAGTGCCAGCAACAAGGTAGGCAATTTTCTTTTTACAAATAATTTTTTCATATTAACTCCTTTTGGCGGATGATACCGCAGATAATATAACGCTGAATGCCATATATTAGCATATTAATTATATCACAGTTTAAACAGCGTTTTCAGTAAGTTTTCCAAAGTGTCAATTGACACTTTGGAAATTCATTCCTTTATGAACGTTTTATATAAAAATGTTTTATTTACGCCTAAAAAAGAACGGCAGACCCATTTTTTAATAGGTCTGCTGTTCTTTAATTCTTATGTTTTACTGTCTAACAGAGCGTTTTTTCTTTTTACTGATTACAGTTACACCGATAACAACTCCTCCGCTGATGAACAGCAAAGCTATCCACAATGCAAAATCGTTGCTGTCGCCCGTTTTCGGAGACTTTGTTTCTTCTTTCAATCTCTCGGTCACGGTGTTCGCCTTGGAAATTTCCTTGGTCGCCGCCGCGTCGCTGTAATACTTGTCACAGCTTTCGCAGTGCCAATATTCTATATTGCCGTCTGCTTCCTTTGTAGCCGCCTTTGCATCTATATGCTTGATGTCGGCGTGATTGTTCGGGTCGGTCTCGCCGTAGGATGTTCCGCAGAGCTTACATTCGGCTTTGTCCTTACAGGTTGCTTTTCCGCCTGAGCAATTTTCGGTTTCTATGCCATCGGTACAGCCGCTTACAGTACATTTGCGAGTGTGGGTACCGTCGCCGTTTGATACCCATTCGCCGAATGTGTGTCCGTCGTTTACCGTCACGGTCATAACTGTTTCGTTACCCGCTTTGTCGGTAACTACAATCTGTTGTTTGCCGTCCTTCGGTTCAAGAACAAACCGATTGTTTTTATCAAGCTTAACCTTAGTTCCGTTTACTTTAACGGAGTCAATATCAATATATTTTTCATTTATCGTAACCGTTTGCGATTCACAGTAGGTCGTGCCTTCATCTATCCCGACGATTACTGGTTTGGTTTCGTCAAGCACAATGCCGTCAGAGCATATATAATCCGTATTGCCAGCCTTATCGGTCAGCTTTACATAAATGATATACTCGTTATCGGGGTTGATATTAAACTGACCGTTATACGCTGTAAAGGTTTTGTTTTCAAGCTCCGCCAATGTCAATTCTTTATTTGAAAGCAGATATTCAATCTTGACTGTTTCACCACTATTATCGGTTGCGATAACAGTCACCGTTTGCGTGTCCTTAAAGAACAGCCCAAAAGTGATATTGTTGAGGAACGATTTCCAACTATTCTCGCCGATTTCTATTTTGCCTGTCGGCTTTTCAACGTCCTTCCACAGCGCTTTAATCGTTATATTATCCGCAGGCATGGTCGTTGGGAATATAATGTCCCAGCCGTCAAAAACGTAACCCTTTCTCGTAAGGGTCGGAGCGGTAACCGCCGTGCCGAAATCTTGCTTTATGACAATATCAGCTTCGCCGTTTTCGGGTTTCACAGTAATTTTATACTGATTTATTTTCCATTGTGCATACAGGGTACAATTTTCCGTCTTGTCATACTGGCTTGTGCCCTTGCCATCGCTGTTGCCGTAGCATTTGCCGCCAACAAGAGCATCATACCAGCCACAGAAAAAGTACCCCGTGCGTATCGGCACAGGCATATCGCCGAGCTGTTCGCCGTATGTGACATCCATATTTTTTGTTATTACCTCGCTGCCGCCAGTGCTATCAAAGGTCACCGTGTAGGTGCGCGGTATCCATTTTGCGTAAAGAGTAATGCCTTCGGTAACGGTGTCCTTGGCATAATCCCACGCTGTACCGTCGGCTTTGTTCCAACCGCCGAAAGTGTAGCCCGTGCGGGGTTCGGGTTTGATTTCGCCAGAGATATTTTTGCCACGGAGGAAATAACGCGTTGTGTTTTCCATCGTGCCGTCCTCCGAGTCGAAGGTAACTGTGCAGTAGTTGTGGCCGTTTACACCCATCGGTTTTTCTCCAACGATGCCCAAGGAGCTGTGTGCGCCGCTGAACCGAGCCTGCGTGTTGTTGTTTATGATCAGTCCGCTGAATGTGCTGCCGCCGCCGATGATGGTGCTGTCACCGTCGAGCAGGACTGCGCCGTCTACCGTGCCGCCACCCGCGCTCATTGTGCCGTCGCTCAGGTAGAGGGCGCTGCCGTTGGCCGCCGTGCAGTCGGCAATAAAGCCGCCGGCCATGGTGAATGTGCTGTTGTTTCTAACATACACAGCGCTGCCCCCGCCGAAGTTGCTTTCAACAACACAGTCAATAATGCTGCCGCCATTCATAATAAACTTGCTATCATTCATGACATGCACGCCGCCGCCAAACCAGAGGGCCTTGCAGCCCACAATGCTGCCGCCGTTCATAGTGAATGTGGCGCTGCTTGTGACAAACACAGCGCCGCCGCTGCTTTCGGCAGAGCAGCCGACAATGTTGCCGCCGTTCATAATAACTATGCCGTACTGGCCGACACCTATAGCGCCGCCCATGCTATCGTTACCGCCGATAATGACACCGCCCTTGACGATCTTGTCGCCGCCGGTTTCATCCCGCACCCACAGGCCCGTACCATCGTCCTTAAATTTATGCTCCTCCTGAGCGCGGCTGTCTATAATGGTCAGTTTGTTTAGGTCAGTAGGTTTCTTGCCGCCATCACCAATTGAAGTGGCTGTAACGGCGATATATTTTCCCGCCAGGTCGAGGACATAGCCGTTGAGGTCGAGGATAACCCGGCGGCCTTCGGTGATTTTTATTCCCGTATTGCAGGAGGAGAGGGTAATGTCCCGCGTTAGGCGGATAGTCTCAATATTCGTGTCGGCCAGGGCGGCGGTAAATTCGTCCGCCGTTTTAACCCCCGCGTACAGCCAGCCGGTAAGGGTAAGGTTTTCGATAACGGGGGCGGCAGCGTCCCACTTCGTGCCGTCGGCCTTGTACCAGCCGTCAAAGGTGTGACCGGACTTAGCGGGGTCGGGTATGCCGGTCTTGTCGCCGGACTGCAAAACCTGGGTGGCGTAGTTCTCGTTGTTATTGAGGTGGTACTTCACAGTAATGTCGGTAATCTTACCTCCATTATCCGTGATGCTGCCATAGAATGTGCCGCCGGTGACGCTACTGCCATTGTTGCCCCAAACATACATGGCGTCCGATTTCCCGTCAGCCGTGCAGCCAATGATCGTCACATCACCGCTGATGTTGAGCGTGCCGCCGTCAGAAATGCCGCCGCCAAACAGCCAATTTCCACCTGTCGCATGGCAGTCACGGATTACCGCCGTACCGGACAGGGTGGTGCGTCCAACATCACTGTCAAAGCCATTATTGCGGATACCGCCGCCCCAAGCAAACCCATAACCGCCCTGCGCTGCCGCTGTGCAGCCGGCGATGCTGCCGCCGGACATCTCGAATGTGCCGCCGATTCTGACGAACACACCGCCGCCAAAAGCGTTATTGCCCGCAGCCGTGCAGCCGACGATGTTGCCGCCGATCATGGTGAGCTTGCCGCCTTTTTCAATCAGCGCACCGCCGCCGCAAATGCTATCGTCACTAATAGTATTACTTTCACTGGCACTATCAATCCTGGAGCCCGTGCCGCCGGTGATAACGCCGCCCTTGACAGTCTCTGTGCCGCCTGTTTCATCCAGCACCCAGGGGTCTGTGCCGTTGACCTTGAATTTGTGCTCTGCAGTGGAGTCACCGTCGATGAGGGTCAGGTGGCCTCTGCCACTAACCACGATCACGCTGCCGTCGACATCGTCGGCCATTTTCAGCACATGGCCGTTGAGGTCGAGAGTAACTTCGTAGCCGATCCACAAGGATCCGCTAATTTCAATGTCGCTTATCAGCTTGATGAAACTGACTTGTGCGGATATTTTTTCATACAGGTCGTTTTCCACTTCGGCTTCGTTAGGGCCAATGTTCTGGACGGCGATGGATTGCAGCGCCGTATCCTGCTTGCCTACTTGGGACAAATGGGTCAGTTCCTGCGCCACCACCCAAGTCGGCAGCAGGGACATCACCATACATACTGTGAGAATGATACACAGAATTCGTTTCTTCATTTCTCGTTACCTCCGTTCAAGTATTGAGAGCGGTATTTATCTGCAAACAGGGCGACGCCCTGTTTTAAGACCTCCATTTGGGCTTTCAGGTAATATTCATCCTCGAACATGGCGTAATGCACACACGCGCGGACGAATATAAAGATCAGCGACGTAATTACGGTATAAGGTATACCGATTTTAGGCTCCAACAATTTAGCATATTCGGTATAACGTTCATTTACGCCTTCAAAAAACTTTTTTCCGTATTCAATATATTTAGGATGGGTATATATTTGGTACATCAATCGGTATTTTTTGCCGTGCTTCTTTGCCGTCCAGTAGGGTATTTCCTCAATAAACCGCATAACGTCTTTGGGGTCGCGCGGCGCTTTTTTCATAAAATCGTCCTCGACCTTTGCCATACAATATGCCGTGGACTCAATAATCATTTCATCAAGATTTTTAAAATAAAGATAAAGATTGCCCTGAGTGCAGCCGCACGCCTCGGCAACGGTTTTAACACCCGTACCCGTAAAGCCGTGTTCGGCGTAACATTCAAAGCATTTTTCCATAATCGCGTTTCTTTTTTCTTCGTGTTGTTTTTCGCTGTTCAAGAGGTCATCTCCTATCACTGTAAATGAATGATTGTTCATTTATGTTTATTGTAACACTCAGTCGTAATAAAAGCAACCCAAATAATTAAAAAAATGTGCCGAAGAATAATACCTCCGCACATTTTTTATCATAATTTTTCCGAATTGAATTTTTTATATTCGCTCGGGGAAATTCCCATAATCTTTTTAAAGCACCTGCTAAAATAATATACGTTCTGAAATCCCGAAAGCTCGGCTGCCTCCCCTACGCTGTGCATCTGAGATTTTAAAAGGTCGCAGGCATAACGTATGCGCAGGTCAATGACATACGATTTAGGCGCAGTTCCGTAAATACCGCTGAAAATCTTTTTAAAATACGTATGACTGATATTGCACATTTTTGCAATTTCTTCAACGTTGATGTTTTCGGTATAATGCTCGGTTATGTAATCAATTCCAGGCTTTATTTTATTAATCTTACTGTTTGGCGTGTATGTTTCCCCGTATTCAAGAAGACCGAGTATTTCATAAAGGTATCCCATTGCCGTATATTTATATCCCGCCTGTTTTTTACGCCATACAATCTCCGCCTTTTTGAAAAGAACGGCAAGTTTTTCATTATTTTTGCAATTCAATAGAAACGGCTCGCAATTTATAGGCTCGGCAGTATCAAAAAATATATCTATACAGCTTCCGTTTTCCAAAGTTTCGGCGGTGTATTTTTTATAAACCTCGCTTTTTGGCAAAAAACGCACGGATGACGGACTGTCAATAAACGTATACCTGTCAAAAATGATTTTAGAACTGCCGTCCAGTTTGAAAATCAATTCATTATGCGGAATTTTTCCGCTGTAATCGCGCATTTCGGAAAAATTGGTATTATTCACGTAAATAACATAGTTTATATCGGTCACCGTGATATTACCTTTAATCATACAGTCCACTCCCCGTTCGTTTTATTATACAAAACACTTTTTGATGTTGTCAAGAAAAAGTGTTTCAAAAGTTATAAATATTTCATTTGGTGTATTCACTTATACGCCGCGGTTATGTACTATATAAATACAAATCCTGTTACGAGAGGTAATTGATATGACTGGCAGAATAAAGCAATTAGCGTCTGACGCGTTGAACGGTATTGACAAATTTGAAAAAGGCTCCTGCCGACTCAAAGATGTATCGGAATTAAAGTCGCCGATGAAGATTGCCGAGGGGCTTGACAGATTTTTTAGCTCTGTACCCGTAAAACAGTATGACGGCGAAAAACTGTACGGCAGACTGAGGTTTGACGGCTGCGAATATCCTGCCGACCTCTACCGCAGAGTCGGTCACAACAGTTACAACAGATATTGGAACACGCTTTGCACCTATTCGCCTACACCGACTTTTTATTGGGGCTGGACGCATATTGTGCTTGATTATGATTTTATAATCAAAAACGGTCTCAAAGGCTATATAGATATGCTCGACGGCATTAAAGATAAGAACGAACTGCAAATTGCTATGCAAAAGGTTCTTTACTCGCTCAGAGCATTAAGCGAAAGATACGCCGAGAACTGCACCGACCCGAAGCTCGCGGAAATAATGCGCAGGGTGCCGATGTTGCCAGCAAGGTCGTTTTACGAGGCTGTGCAATCGGTCTGGTTTATGTTCCAGCTCTGTCCCGACAGCTTAGGCAGAATTGACCAATACCTTTACCCCCTTTATAAAAACGATTTAAAGAACGGCGCTATTACCAAGGCTGACGCGGCAGATTTATTGGAGGAACTTTTTGTCAAGGTATTTGAAACACAGATGGACAATACCGCTCTGCCTATAAGCGGACACAATCATCTTGTCGTAGGCGGATACCTGCAAGACGGCACCGACGGCTTTAACGAATTATCAAAGCTGGTACTTGAATGTATAGCCGAGCTTCCCACTTTCAGGCCGCAGGCTTCGTTCAGGTATACAAAATACACAACGCCCGAAACTATGAGATACATAACCGAGCTTAACGCAAAATGCCAATGGATAGTATTTGTAAACGACGAGCCGAGAATACCCGGTATGACCGATATAGGCATTGAATATAAAGACGCAGTAGACTATACCGTTGTCGGCTGCAACGAGTGGTGTTTGCCCTGCGGCGCAAAAATAGACCTTGCCCACATAAATCTTTTACATTCGGTCGAACAGCTTATCTACAACGACAAAAGATTTTCAAGCGCCAAAAGCTATGATGAAGTTTTTAGGCTTTACAAAGAGCATTTGAAGGATGATATGCTTAGCATAATAGGCGAATACTCAAATTACTCAAAAGCCGTTGCGGGCGATATTAACGTTCTTACCTCCGCATTAAACGCCTCCTGCATAAAAAGCGGACTCCCGATAACCGACAAAGGCTCAAAATATCACGGAATTACTATGTCGTTCAACAGCATTTCAAATGCTGCCGATTCGCTTTCGGTTATAAAGCAGTTCGTGTTTGAAGAAAAAATTTTTACCGCCGAAAAAATGCTTGAAATGCTTAAAGCAAATTATGTCGGCTTTGAAGACGAGCGCAGACTGATTTTGGAAAAGGGCAGGTTTTTCGGCAACGACGACGGCTTTGCGGACAGCATAGCAAATTCAATAGTAGACGCTATATACGAAGTTAGAAACGGCGTAAAAAGCGATGAAATCAACACCCTTGTTGTGGGCTCGTTTGTAGGCGCAACCCACCCGAACATAATCTTCGGCAAACTGACCAAGGCAACCCCCGACGGTCGAAAAGACGGCGACGCCTTTACAATGGGAATCACCCAAAGCGATGGCAAGGACAAAAACGGTCTGACCGCACTCCTTAATTCGATTGCAAAGATCAATTACCGCAAATTCTGCGGCTGTATTGTAAGCAACATCAAAATGGATAAAAGTATGATAAGCACCGATGAAAAGCTGACAAAATTATCGCAGCTATACGGCACATTCCTTAAAAACGGCGGTATGCAGCTGCAAATCAATTATTTGTCGCAAGAGGAGCTTATAAAGGCGCAAAAAAATCCCGAAAATTATCAAAACCTTATTGTGCGCGTCACGGGTTATTCGGGATACTTTACGAGGTTTGATACTGATTTGCAAAACGATATAATACGTAGGACGGTTGAAAAGGCATAATGGAACTTCGCTGCAAAAAAATACTTATTACAGGCGGCGGAAGCGGTATCGGAAAAGCGATTGCAAAAAAATTCGTCAATCGAGGCGCCTCGGTTATAATCGCAGGCAAGAATGAAGAAAAATTGAAGAATACCGTTTCCGATATATCATCATCTAAAATCAATTATATTAAGTGGGATATAACCGACTTATCCCTATTCGAGCAAAACACAGTCCGCGCAAAAAAACTTATGGGAGGTCTTGACGGTTTTGTAAATGCCGCCGCTGTCAGCACAGCCGTGTTAACGGGCAGAGGCTATGAACCGTGGGACATAACCCAAGACGAATGGGACGCCTTGACCGATGTGAACTTTAAATCCGCATTTTTTATGATGCGAAACGAAGTTGATTATTTTATAAGCAACGGTATTAAAGGCAACATACTAAACATTGCCTCAAACGCCGCCTGTATGGACATAATCGGCTCTTATGGCGCCGCAAAACTATCTGTAATGAAATGGACACGGGCTTTTGGCAAAAAATACGGCAGAAACGGCATTATAATCAACGGAATAGCCCCAGGCGCAACATTCACTCCGATGATAGCAAGATATGCCCACAGCGTTGACCAGCCGTACGAGCGTCACGCGATAGGCAGATTTATACGTCCCGATGAAATAGCCGAGCTTGCATACTATCTCATGAGCGATTACGGAGAGATAATATGCGGACACACAGTTGTTGCCGACGGCGGCGACAGTGCGGCAATATAGAGGTGGAAACAGTGACAGTTAAAACTATGAATTTATGGAACAGCATACCCTGCGAACACAGCGGTGATATACATATTAAATCATATATACCAGACGTTAAAAAATCCGACGGCGCCGTTATAGTTTTTGCGGGCGGAGCCTATATGATGCGAACCCCGCATTCGGGCGAAAGGTACGCCGAATTTTTAGCAGACGTCGGTATAACCGCTTTTGTTGTTGATTACAGAATAAAACCCTACGGTTTTCCGTTGCCGTTGCTTGACGCAAGACGGGCGGTAAAATTCGTCAGACATCACAGCGCAAAATACGGCATAGATAAATCCAAGATTTCCGTTATGGGTACTTCGGCAGGCGGTCACCTTGCGGCGCTTGTCTCAACATATTTTGAGGAAATAGATTATCCTAATAAAGACGAGATTGACAAAGAGAATTTTATTCCAAATCTGCAAATACTTTGCTACCCCGTAATATACCTTTACGGCGATTTGGGGCACACCGATTCGGCAATAAACTTTCTGGGCGAAAACAATCAAAAACTTGAAAAACAGCTCACTCCTGCCGATATTGTTTCCGAAAGGACGCCGCCTGCTTTTGTTTGGCATTGTCTGACCGACAGCGAAGTACACGTATTTAACAGTCTCAACTACGTTAAGGCGCTGAAAGAACACGGTGTTCCGACAGAATTCCATATATTCCCTGACGGTTGGCACGGAATAGGTCTTGCCGAGGGAAATGCTGATGACAGGGTGACATCACACGTTCATCAATGGACAGGACTGTTGCTTGAATGGATGAAATACAATAACTTTTAGTGAAAGAGGAAACTACAATGGATATAAAATCGGTTGACAGATTTATTGACGGTCAAAAGGAAAACATGACAGAGGTTTTGAAGGACTTTATAGCGATACCGAGCGTAAAGTCAGCGCCCGAAGACGGCAAGCCATACGGTGACGGAATTTTCAGAGCTTTGGAATTTATATCCGACAAAGCGGAAGAAATGGGCTTAAAAACCAAAAACTTTGAAAACAAAATAAGAATTGCGGAATACGGCCGCGGCGGCGAAAAATTGGGAATTTTGTGCCACACGGACGTTGTAAGCGTTAATGAAGACAAATGGGCGACTCCCCCGTTTGAAGCAGCAGTAAAGGACAATCTGATCTACGGCAGGGGCAGTCTTGACAACAAGGGACCCACAGTTGCCGCCCTTTTTGCCGTTTATGCATTAAAAGAATGCGGCATTGACCTTAAAGACAAGGTGCAGATATTTTTCGGTTCCGACGAAGAAAGCGGTATGCACGACTTTAAGGACTATTTGAAGGTCAATACCCTGCCCGAATACGCATTTGCACCCGACTGCTGTTTCCCTGTTGCATACTCTGAAACGGGTAAATTCAATATCGAGGGGAAAACACAATTAAATTCCGAAAACGTTATTTCTCTACATTCGGGCGGTACATTTTCAAACGTTACCCCCGAAACTGCCGTTGCAAAAATCAAAAATATTTCCGCCGAGGAAATTGAAGAAAAATTAGAGAACAGGCGTCGTGGAGCAATGATATTGTATGCACTTCCGGATACGGCAAAATTG
>CAKSQT010000056.1 GCA_934486755.1 uncultured Eubacteriales bacterium
GCCTTCAAGCGTGTAATGCGTACCCTCTATACCGTAAACTATAAGATTGAGAAGGTCGTTGCCTTCCTCCGAGCGAAGCAGATCAATGAACTTAATTGCTCTTTCGGGGTTCTTGCAGGTATAAGGTATAACAGTATAGGTCTTCTCCGAACCGAAAATATTAGTACCGTTAAACATTGTATCTGTTGTATCGGTAAGATACTGATAATACTCTATCTTAGTATTGTCTTTTTCGTTTTTAACATAGCGTACGCCGTCTTCTTCATCAAGACCGTACCACATTTCTGTAACATTTGATGTGCCAACCTCGGTACCAGCAGCGCCTAAAAGGTAATCTTCCGATATATAACCTTTTTTGACCCAGCTTGCGGCATACTTTATCCACATCTTGTAAGCGTCGGTCTGCATAAAGTTTACAACCTCGGCGTTTTTGTCATCAACATCATAACAAAGCCACGCTCCTCCCTTAGCAGAACCTATCCAGTCATATCCTCTTGTGACTACGGCGGTAAAGAAGTTAAGCGGGTCGATAGTCATTTTGCCGTTTTCGATTTTGCCCGACGTTTTAACGCCAGCCAAATACTGTTCGATAAGCTGATAAACCTTTTCGGTCGTCTTTGAATTTGAGTGGCACTCTTTCAAAAACTCATCCTTTGGGAAATACTGAACAAAATCGGCAGGAATCCTGAAATATGAGGTTTGGTGCAAAATCGGCTGCTGATTCGGTATTGCATACAACTCACCGTCTGACATACCCGTATCATAGGAATAGCTGTAATCCTTCATTTCCTTCTTAATGTTCGGCGCGTATTTATCGACTAAATCGCTGAGCGCCATATACGTACCGTCGGCAAGAGCGGTATTCATATTAAGCGTATATCCTGTCCACGCGATGTCATACTCTTCCTTCGCCGCCATCATCATAGACCACTTTGAACCAAGACCCGTTTCATAAACTATTTCAAGCTTTGTATTGTCCATATGCTTAGCAAGTTCCTTGTTGACGGCTTCTTCCACCATCTCTGCGTCCTTTTGCTTAGCATTAAACAAGATCCATTTGAGGGTTACGTTACCCGTATCCTTTTTTCCGCAGCCCGCGAATATGGTTGCCACCATAGCAACCGTAACAAGTAATGTGCCTAAACGTTTTAACATATAATTTTCCTCCTTTTATTCTTTGACTGCACCGACAGCCATACCTTTTGAAAAATATTTCTGCAAATAAGGGAATGCCAGCAAAACCGGGAAACACGAAATCATAGCCAGTGCAAATTTAAGCGTTTCAACCGGAATAACATCGTTTGATACAACGCCGCTGTTAGCGTATATCGACTTTACAAACGAACTGCTGTTTAAAACCTGTTGTAAAAAGTATTGAAGCGAATACAGTTCGGGCTTTGTGACGTAATAAAGTGAAATGCTGAAATCGTTCCATTTTCCGAGAAGGCTTGTGAAATACAGAGAACCCACTATCGGCTTGGACATAGGCAGTATGATTCTTATGAAAATATTAAGTTCATTTGCACCGTCAATTTTTGCCGCTTCAATAAGCGAAGCCGGTATTTGCGAAAAGAATGTTCTGAAAAGTATAATGTTCCAACCCGAAACGAGTCCCAGAACAATGTAGATGGCAAGAGTGTTTCCGAGATGCAGATATTGAGTGTTAATTATATAGGAAGGGATAAGACCGCCCGAAAAAAGCATTGTGATTAATATGTAATACATACAGAATTTCCGGTATCTAAAATTCTGCTGTGACAGAGCATATCCGAAAGCGCCGCACAGCACTATCATCAAAACCGGCGATACTACCGATTGAAAGATTGAAATTCCGAAAGCCATTAAAACCGCTTTTGGTTGTGCAAACGCCAATTTATATGCCGAAAAATCAAAATGTATAGGAATGACCTTATACCCGAAATTGATAATATCCTGCTCATTCGAAAATGAAATCATAAGGGCAATAAACAGCGGAACGAAAGAAAGAATTGAAATGATAATAAATACTGCGTGTGCAAACGCGTTTAATGATTTACTTTGCATAATTCAAACCTCCGTTAAAACATTGCATTTTCGGGACTGATTTTTTTGATAACGGCGTTCGACCCCAACACCAGAATAAGTCCTACTACCGATTGGAACAAACCGACAGCCGCAGTGGCGCCGTAAGCACCGCCCTGCAATCCTCTTAAAAGATATGTAGCCAAAACATCTGTCGTTTCATAAAGCGCGCCCTGATCCATAGGAACCTGATAGAACAATCCGAAATCGGCGCTTAGAATCTGACCCAAACGCATTATTATAGTTATACACGCCATCGGTTTAAGTTCGGGTATCGATATGTACCAGATCTGCTTTAAACGTTTCGCGCCGTCAAGCGACGCCGCTTCAAACAAGGAAGTATCAATGCTTAAAAGCGCGGCGTAGAAATAAAGGCTGGCAAATCCCGCCTGTTTCCACGTTTCAACGATTATCAAAATCGCAGGCCAATACTTATATTCCGAATACCATTTGACGGGATTCATACCGAAAGACGTTAATAGCGAGTTTAAAAATCCGCTTGTGGGGCTTAAAATCATATAACATATTGCGGTTATTATTACATAAGATAAGAAAAACGGAAGCAGCATAGCCGTTTGATACATCTTGTTGCAAAACTTCGAACGTATTTCATATAAGAGAATTGCCAGCAGCATACCGAAAAACAAACCTATTACCAAAAGAAAAACCAAGTTGTAAAGTATTGTATTTCTGAGAACTCTTACCGCGTCATTGGAGGAAAAAAAGTATTCAAAATATTGGAAACCGATCCATTTACTCTTCAATATTCCCAATGCCGGCCTATAATCTTTAAATGCAAGAACTATTCCGAACATCGGCAGATAGTTGAAAATGAATAAATACAGCATAGCCGGAAGCGAAAGCAATATATAAGGCACGCTTTTTTTAAATCCGTTTCGCGAGTCGTTCAAATTACCTTTTTTAAGTATCATCAAATCCCCTTCTCACTTTTTATTTGTATAAAACGGCGCCATTTACAGGCATAATTCTATACCCTAATTATAACAATCAAAAAGTTTTTTGGATAGATATACAAAAACTATCTTTTATGCATTTTTTCTACCTTTTATCTTTTGCGATTGACAATTTTATAAATAACATATAAACTTAGTGTGGGTGATAGCATTATGTATTCGCTGATAGTTGCCGACGACGAGGCTAACCTCTGCAACGGCATAAAAAGCACTTTGGAGCGGCACTGCCCCGAAATTAACGTAATAAATACTTTTTACAACGGAACCGATCTGCTTGAATTTTTAAAAAGCAACACGGTCGATATTGTTATATGCGACATACGTATGCCCGGCGCTACCGGTATGGAAATAGCCGAATACGTAAGCAAAAACAAGCCCGACACATCGGTTATAATAATCAGCGGTTACAAGGAGTTTGAATACGCTAAAAACGCCATCGACTACCGAGTATCCGCATTTCTGGTAAAACCTTTTGCTTTTTCCGATCTTATTAAAAGCGTGAGATCGATTGAAAGCGCAATAGACAACAGATGTCGTTCTCAAATTAAGAACGACGAAATATTCTTAAAAAATTGGATAATTCTCAAAAACGAAATTACGGCAATAAAGAACACCGAAAATTTCAGTACTGACAATATGCTTTCAAAAATCAAGGAGCTTAACGTTCAAAGCTATCGGGTATGCGAAATAAAGTATACCGACGATTCAAATTCGGAAATTTCGGAACAGGCTTTGGAGGACTTCGGGGAAATATTTACAGAGGAAATTATTACGTGCTTTGTTGAATACACTCCGTCCGCATACGTGTGCGTACTTCTATATAAAAATCACGATGAAATTACCGAGGTTATCAACAGTTTTTTAAGAGCAGTTAAAACTCACTACGGCGTCGAACTGAACTACGAGTATCTGCTGTTTCAGAATTTAAGCGAATGGCAGAGACACTGTGCAAGCAAACAGATAATAGATTTATATTTCAGGGTTCTTGACGAAAAAAATGCCTCGCTTGCATACGAGGCAATAAAGGACAGAGTGGACCGCCTTTCGGCAGAAAATCTTTCATTTCTTTACAGTTATATTTACAAATATACAGGGGTGGAATTGGTCAAAAAATCCATTGACTCTGTTTCTCCCAAAGACATAAAGGAATTGCTTTTTGATATGTCGGATATAATCACCGCAAACGATATGTCGAAAAGCGATATACTGATACAAAAGGCCAAAGGTTATATAGAACAGAATTATTCAAATCCGAATTTGTCACTTATAACCGTTGCGGACTATCTTAAAGTAAACGCCGCTTATTTAAGCCGAATAATTAAGAAGAAAACTGACAAGCGTTTTGTTGAAATAATACTTGAAGCAAGAATGCAAAAGGCGAAGGAACTTTTAAGAGACCCAGATATTTCTATTAAAAAAATATCGGAGTGTGTCGGTTACAATCAGGTTCCGTATTTCAGAAAACAGTT
This sequence comes from uncultured Eubacteriales bacterium, assembly GCA_934486755.1. Classification (GTDB taxonomy): domain Bacteria; phylum Bacillota; class Clostridia; order Oscillospirales; family Acutalibacteraceae; genus UBA737. The sequence continues at coordinate 4,505 of CAKSQT010000056.1, forward strand.
TACGCAGTATTTCGGAATAACCCCAACCGCTTATCGAAACAGTTATTTATAAGTATGAGGTACAGTTATATGAAATCAGGCAAATCGGGAAAAACCTCTCACGCCTACTACAAAAGCATTCTTATACGGGCGTTATCTGTTATTTTTGTATGTACGCTTGCGGTTTCGGCAATCGTCTTTGCAATTTCCTACCGAAGCTCTGCGAAGGCACTAAAAAACGCCGAATTGAACGTTACAAGCCTAATAGCGTCAAATGTTTCAAATTATTTTTCACAGTCGGCAAATATAGATTCATATTTTTCCAAATTTTCAACAGGCGTACCGCTTAACGGCAGTGTAGACAAAGAAACAGGTTTTTGGCTTAAAAAAGTTATAAGCGACGATATAAGAAATTATAATGACAGCTACGGATTTCTTGACGGGATATATGTAAAAATAGGAAATATAAATTTCGACACTGGGAGCATACACGAGTCGTTTAGCAATCTTGATGGCGGCAATAAAATTTTTAACTTTTCGGGAATCGACTGCTACCGTGAAACAGAATGGCCGCACAGACTTTTCTTTAAAAGACCTAACACCGAAAACGTTTCTTACAATGAGGTCGTACTGTCGCTTTCTTCAAGAAAGATAAGCGACGCTATGTTTAAGTCGGCGGAGGACCGTCAAATTTTCGTGACTGACGAAAACGGAAATATCATATTTTCATCAAGTGAATCGACAATTGGCAAAAACTTATTCGAGATTTACGGCATTAAGGAAATAAGCAAAGACACCGACACATTCAGCACGAAGATAAACGGTAAAAAAAAGACCGCCTATGCAAGCCGTTCAAACGAACTTCCGCTTACAGCAGTCTCATTTACGCCGTCGGCAGCGTTAATATATGCAACCTCTGTTTCCTTTTTATACTCGCTTGCTATATGTATACTTATGGAATGTATCTCGCTTACAAGCTGTTATTACATAATAAAGCGAATATACAAACCCATTGAGGACATTGTTGAAACATTTCAATACCATATGCCCTCAGATATGGAGAACTTTGAAAACGAAATAGAGTATATAAACTCAAACATAAACAGCTATATCAAAACCAAGGATATGCTGAACAAGAACATAGAAAAGCTGCATATTGCACAGATACAGGCGCTGCAATCACAGATTAACCCGCACTTTCTTTACAACACGCTTGACAACATAAAGACCATATCTGTGAATATTCTGGATATAGATAATCCGATAGAAACAAGTCTTGTCGAACTTAATACCATTCTTCACGAAAGTATTAATCAGGCAGATATAATCGTGCCACTCAGGAAAGAAATAGAATTTACAAAAAGCTATATTTCGTTAATGAAATTAAGATTTCCAAACAGCTTTGACGTCGTGTGGAACATTGATGTGCCCTCTCTTGAAGTACCGATACTGAAATTCATAATGCAGCCCATAATTGAAAATTCAATAACTCACGGCTTTTTAAACACGGGGAAAAACCAAAATATAACGATTCATATTTTTTTGGATAATGACAATCTCTGCATAGAAATATCCGACAACGGCTGCGGTATTCCGTCGGATGAACTTGAAAAAATCCGAGCAAAGCTCTACAATCCCGATACCAAGCCCGCCGAAAAGCATATAGGTCTTATCAACGTTCAACTCAGAATACGCCTGCTTTACGGCAATGAATACGGGCTTAAAATATCAAGTAGCACTATCGGCACAAAATGTATTTTGAGTATGCCGTTAAATAAAGAAAAACATATAAAAGAAACAACAGAAAGGGTTTAAAAGATGCAAGAACAAGGTTTAATAATTTATCAGTTATTTTTACGTCCGTTCACCACCGAAGGCACTTTAAAGGCGGCGGAAAGGCTTATAGGTCATATTTCCGAATGCGGATTTGATATAATCTACCTCTGCCCCATTTCAACTGCGGATAGCGACGAAAATCCCGTTTATTGGAGCGAACGGCAAAAAGAATGCGGACTTAACAATCCAAAAAACCCCTACCGTATGTCGGACTACTTTAATGTTGACCCCGAGTACGGTACTAATGAAGATTTAAAGGATTTTATAAACACCGCGCACTCTTACGGTTTAAAGGTTATTCTTGATCTGGTATATTTTCATTGCGGTCCGAAAGCCGTATTTTTGGACGAACACAAGGACTTTGTAAAATGTGATGAAGACGGAAATATTATCTACGGCGAATGGCATTTTCCTGCTCTTAATTTTGAAAATCCCGAGCTTTGCGAATATCTGTGGAGCAATATGGAATATTACATACGCGATTTTAAAGCCGATGGATTCAGGTGTGATGTGGCATATCTCTGCCCTACCTCATTCTGGGAGGAAGGACGCCGCCGTATCGAAAAAATCAATCCCGACGTGTTTATGCTCAACGAAGGGGAAAATGCCGACGCACTTGATTTTGCCTTTGATGTCAATTACAACTATGATTGGATGGAATTTAAAAAGAAGATATTTGACGGACGTATGCCTGCGTCAGCGCTCAGAGAAGCCTATGAAAAATTCGGAAATGTTGCTGACAGATGCATCAGAGCAATAGATTCCCACGACGGCGCTACCAATTACGACGGTCACTTTGAGGCGGCGGCAGGACACGACGCTGTAAACGCAGCGCTTGTGATTGATTTTATGGCAGACGGAATACCGTTTGTATACAACGGATACGAAATTGCCGACACAAATCATCACAGCATATTTGCAAACCGCTTCCACGGGAAAACCTTTACAATTCATTGGGAAAACGGCTTTACCGACGCTGGCAAGGATAGGTTAAAACTAATTAAAACTCTCTGCGGTATTAAACATAAAGAGCCGTCTATATACAACGGCTCTTTGGAGTGGGCAGACAATGACAATGCCGATAAAATTATAAGTTTTGTACGCAGGGACAAAAATAATGCCGTTCTTGTAGTTGCAAACGCCGCCAAGGAAACCGTAACAGTAAAAGTTGACGTTGAAGACTTCAACGATAGCAACACGGTTATTTCATACGGTGCTGATGAGATAAACGACGGTGAAATTACATTAAAGGCAAACGGTTACGCTGTTTTGAAGAAAAAAATATAAAAAATATTTTTGCATGTGAGCAGTTGTCACGGTACAACTGCTCTTTTTTAGCGCTCAGTATCACAACCGAAAAGAATATCTTTATCATTTGCCGAGCAAATGCATATTGGTTAATAAATATGTATTAAGATAACTTATTGTGACTCAAAAATTAGGCTGTGCAACTTTTGCGCAACTTTTTGCCAAAAAAGGCAAGAAAAAAGTCGCTAACCACCGATGATTAGCGACTTTTTTTATGGAGCGGGTGATGGGAATCGAACCCACACGACCAGCTTGGAAGGCTGGGATTCTACCATTGAACTACACCCGCACTCACGACAAAGGTTATTGTAACACAACCCTTGTCGATAGTCAAGCGTTTTTTAGAAAATCTAAGAAAATTTTCCGCAAGTCTCAATAATTATTCAGCCGACTCGTCAGTATTGGTTTCTTCGGCAACAGCTTCCGCTGCGGGAGCGTTTTCTTCGGTTGCCTCGTATACTGTTTCCTCTGCGTTGAGATCGGCAGGAACCTCTTCCTTTTCTTCCTCAGCAGGTTCAAGCAAAGCGCGGATAGAAAGGCTTACGCGCTTTTTCTCGCTGTCAACAGCAATTATCTTTGCTTCAACTTCCTGACCTACTGTGAGTTCGTCCTGCGGCTTAGCAATGTGCTTGTTGGCAATCTGAGAAATGTGGATAAGACCGTCAATACCAGGGATTATACGTGCAAACGCACCGTAAGTAGTCATACTTACAATGGTGACCTTTGCGGTATCGCCAACCTTGTATGTATTTTCAAAAATCACCCACGGATTATCCTCAGGTTTCTTGTATCCGAGAGAAATTTTTCTCTTTTCAGGGTCGATTGCTTTAACATATACCTCAACGGTATCGCCGACAAGAACGACCTCCGACGGATTTTTAATACGCTGCCAAGAAAGCTCGGAAATGTGAATCATTCCGTCAGCACCGCCGATGTCAACAAATGCGCCGTAGCTTGTAAGAGATTTAACAGTTCCCGTGAAACGGTCACCGACAGCAATATTCTCCCAAACCTTATCCTCGGCTGCCTTACGCTGTTCGCGAAGTACGCTGCGGATAGAACCGACTGCTCTGCGGCCTCTGCCGATTTCGATTATACGGAAAGAAACTTCCTTGCCCTTTAAATCTTCAAGCGATTCGCCTCTCGAAGCGGTAGCCTGTGAAGCAGGAATAAACACTCTTATGTTGTTAGAATAAGCAACAACGCCGCCTTTGATAACTTCCTTAACAAAGCCTGTTACAACTTCGCCCGACTCTTTTGCGGCAACTATATTATCCCAACCGGCAATAGCGTCATAGCGGCGCTTTGAAAGCATTGCGGTTCCTTCCTGGTCGTTGATTTTCATTATTATAAGATTAAGCTTATCATCGACCTTAACTTCTTCTGTCAGCTTAACATCAGGGTCAGAGGAATACTCCCCTGAGGTAACGTAGCCTGTAAGACCTCTGCCGATATCAACAGTAATCTCGGTAGGATTAACGGCAATTACCGTTCCGCATACCTTTTGATCGCCCGTTAAATTGCTGAGAGAAGCCTCAAATGCTTCCTCGTCCGTCATTTCCTCAAAACTTTTTTGAACAGATTCTTTTACCTCCGTCTGTTCTTCAACCGGTTGTAAATTTTCCGACATGGTTTTAATAACCTCCTTTATAATACCCGCCGGCGTAGAAGCACCGGCAACCACTCCGACGCGGCCGCATCCATTGAAAACAATATCCTTTAATTCGGAAGCATTTTCTATAAGATACGTTTTATCACAATTTGCCTTACATACGTCAAAAAGCTTTGACGTATTTGAACTGTGCCTGCCCCCGACGACAATCATAACATCGTTTTCGGCAGAAAGCTCATCGGCTTCTTGCTGACGCATTGAAGTAGCATTACATATTGTATCAAAAATCTCGGCATTTGTACATACTTTTTTTAATTTTTTTTGACATTCGTCCCAAATCTCGGCATTAAATGTAGTTTGTGAGACCATTATCACCCTATTTTGGTTAAAATTGTTATGATTTTTCAACAAATCTTCCAATTCGTTCGGATTAGCTATCACAAAAACAACGCCGAAAACGTGTCCGCAAATGCCTATGACTTCTTGATGGTTTGCATCACCTGCGACTATTACGGTATATCCTTCCCTGCTTTTTTGAGAAACGATTTTATGTATTTTTGCGACAAAAGGACAGGTCGCGTCTGCAAAATCGGTATTGTTCGTTTTCAATTCGGTATAGACACTGTCAGTAACGCCGTGAGAACGAATAACAAGGGTTTCGTTTTGTCCGACCTCCTTGGGTGAATTAACAATTCTTACACCTCTGGCACTTAATTCTTCAACCATTTGGGGATTGTGAATTATCGGTCCCAAAGTACAAACCTTTTTCCCGCTATCAAGAAGTTCATATACCATTTTCACAGCGCGGTTAACGCCGAAACAAAATCCCGCTGTTTTTGCAAGAGTTATTTTCAATTCTGTTTTCCAACTCTCTGTGTTACTATTTTTATTATCAAATCGACAGACTGCTCAACATTAAGACCCGTTGTGTCAGCAAGAACGGCGTCGTCAGCCTTTTTAAGCGGAGCGACAGCACGGTTCATATCGTTACGGTCTCTTTGTTCAATATCGCTTTTAACAGACTCCAATGTTATATTCGGGTCCTTTTCTTTTAATTCTCTATATCTTCTGGCTGCGCGCTCCTCTACCGAGGCTGTGAGATAGATTTTAACGTTTGCATTAGGCAGTACCACCGTGCCGATATCCCTGCCGTCCATAAGGACATTGTTTTCGCGTGCCAGCTTGCGTTGCATTTCAAGCAAAAAATCCCTTACCGCTGGCTTTGCGGAAACCGCAGAAGCCATCATAGAAGCTTTTGGGGTTCTTATTTTATCGGAAACGTCCTCGCCGTCCAAAATCACCCTTTGAACTCCGTCGATAAACTTAATGTCTATACGGGTGTTTTTCAGTACGGAATTCACATCACATTCTAAACTCTCATCATAACCGCTGTTTAAAAATTTAAGTCCTATTGCGCGGTAAAGGGCGCCCGTATCAACATATATA
>CAKSQT010000057.1 GCA_934486755.1 uncultured Eubacteriales bacterium
GGGTACATATGGCATATATCGGCCACCCTGTGGCGGGCGATGACGTCTACGGACCGAAAAAAGTGATAAAATCACTCTGCGGTCAGTGTCTGCACGCAAGGAAGATTGGTTTTATCCACCCGACAACAGGAAAATATATGGAATTTACAAGCGATCTGCCGAAATATTTTACCGATTTTTTAAAGGAATGTAAATAGTTTTATGGGTTTGTTTGACGGGTGCCTTTTAGCAAGCGATATTGACGGCACACTGGTTATAAACGGATATATCAATCCGAAAAATGTTGAAAAAATACGCTTTTTTGTAGACGAGGGCGGTTGCTTTTCTCTGGCAACGGGCAGGACGGTCGGCGCATTGAAACCGATACTTCGTGTTATCGGAAAAGTGGGGCCTTCGGTCGTTGCAAACGGTTGTATGATATATGACTGTAAAATGGGCGTTGCGCTTACGAATAAGTGTATTCCGTCTTCCGATTATCACATTGCCGATATGATAGCTAACAGCGGAATAGATGTCGGCGTTGAGATACACAGCGGTGAGGACATACTTGTTACGAGAAGAAACAGCGAAACCGAGGATCACGAGCGTTATGAGGAATTAGACTCGGTCGATGTTTCCTTTGAGGAAGCGTGCAGATACGATTGGAACAAGGTAGTGTATATGTTTCGGTCGCCTGACGACGTTTTGAAGATAAAACAGTTGCTTAACGGTGTTCCGCATAATTCCGCCTTTGTCGATACCTCAGCGACGCTTTTTGGCGTTAAGCGATATTATTACGAGCAAACTCCGAAAGGAATTACAAAGTCGGCGGCGCTTGATGAATTAAAGAAGATTTTAAAAATCAAGGACGGTTGCCGTTTTGCAATAGGTGATTATTATAATGATCTTGAAATGATTAAAAATGCGGATATCGGTGCTGCCACGGCGGAGTCACCCGATGATATAAAGGCGCTTGCCGACTATGTCACGGTGGCTTGCAAAGAAGGCTCGGTAGCCGATTTTATAGATTATTTAACAAATTTGAGAAGGGAAGAAAAAAATGGACGCTGCATTTAAAAAAGAGCTGGAAATTACAGCCTGCAAGGTCAGAATGGGTATTATTGAGGGGGTACACAGTGCAAAATCGGGTCATCCGGGAGGGTCTCTTTCAATAGCCGAGATACTTACATATCTTTATTTCAAGCAGATGAATATTGACCCATCAAATCCGAAAAAGGAAGACAGAGATCGCTTTGTCCTTTCTAAGGGTCATGCCGCGCCTGCTCTTTATGCTGTTCTTGCAAACAGAGGATTTTTTGATGTAAAGGAATTAAGCTCTTTAAGACATATAGGCTCTATTTTGCAGGGTCACCCCGATATGAAACATATACCTGGCGTTGATATGTCCTCAGGCTCATTGGGTCAGGGAATTTCGGCGGCGGCTGGTATGGCGCTCTCCGCTAAGCATTTCGAAAACGATTACAAGGTTTACACTATACTCGGCGACGGCGAGATAGAAGAAGGTCAGGTTTGGGAGGCCGCTATGTTTGCGGGCAATAAAAACCTTTCTAACCTTACCGCCTTTGTCGATTACAATAATTTGCAGATAGACGGCACTATTGAGGAGGTAAACTCCGCAATGCCTATCGACAAGAAATTTGAGGCGTTCAAGTGGCATACCATAACGATTGACGGTCACGATTACGATCAGATCGAAGCCGCGCTCAACGAGGCGGCAACGGTTGATAAACCCGTCGCTATAATAGCTAAGACCGTTAAGGGTAAAGGCGTTTCCTATATGGAAAATCAGGTTGGCTGGCACGGCTCCGCTCCTAACGACGAGCTTTACGAGCAGGCTATGTCCGAATTGAAGGCACAGTTGGATTCGTTGATCAATCAGTAAGGGGGAACGCTATTATGTCAGAAATTAAAAAAGTTGCAACACGTGTAGGCTTCGGTAACGGCCTTGTAAATTTGGGAAAAGAAAGGGACGACTTTGTTGTTCTTGACGCCGATCTTGCGGCGGCTACACAAACGGGTATGTTTAAAAAGGCATTCCCCGAAAGATTTTACGACTGCTGTATAGCCGAGCAGAATATGATGGGTATAGCCGCTGGTATAGCCGCAACGGGCAAAAAGGTGGTTTGCAGTTCGTTTGCTATGTTCGCGGCGGGCAGAGCGTTTGAACAGGTGAGAAACTCAATCGGTTATCCGCATCTTAACGTAATAATCGGCGCAACCCACGCAGGCATTTCGGTCGGCGAGGACGGCGCTACGCACCAGTGCTGTGAAGATATTGCTCTTATGCGCACAATACCAGGTATGACCGTTATTAATCCTGCCGACGCAGTTGAGGCGGAGAAGGCTCTCCGCGCCGCATTTGAACTTGACGGTCCTGCATATATCCGTTTCGGACGTCTTGCGGTTCCCGTTGTATTCGGCGACGATTATAACTTTGAAATCGGTAAGGGAGTTGAGCTTCGCGAGGGTAACGATGTGACCGTTATCGCAACAGGCTTGCTTGTTAAGGAAGCGTTGGAGGCTTACGATCTGCTTAAAGCCGAGGGAATTAACGCGCGCATAATCAATATGGCAACTATCAAACCGCTTGATAATGAAATAGTGCTTAAAGCCGCAAAGGAAACAGGCGCTATTGTAACCGCTGAGGAACATTCCGTTGTCGGCGGACTCGGAAGTGCGGTAAGCGATGTGGTTTGCGAAAACTGCCCTGTTCCCGTTGTAAAACTCGGCGTTTACGATACATTCGGACATTCAGGCCCTGCCGAAAAGCTTTTAGACGAATTCGGACTTCGTGCCGTTGACATCGTCAAAAAGGCTAAACAGGCAATTGCACTCAAAAAGTAATACGCATAATAATCAGGAGGTCGCTTAAAGCGACCTCCTCTTTTAATCTTCTATTGCGGCTTTCTTTGAGAAAATTTTGTGTATTTTTTCAGGCGGAAACTTAGGTCTGCGGTCATAGGTGTATAGACCGTTCTGCTCCTGCTCTACGTCGGTCAACTGTGTGTAACACAAGCCGAATATATTTTTGTTTTCAAGCAGCACGTCTGTCAGTCCTTCAAGACGCTGTAAGAATTTTTCTTCGGTTTTGGGCGCGTTTCCGTATCCCCAACCGCCTTCAACGTTCCAGCCGATACCGCCGTATTCGCTTATAAAGAACGGCATCTTTCCGTCGTAATGCTGTCTGTCTTTAAAAGCTGTTCCGAATTCCAATTCATTGGTTTTGCCGAGGGGTTCATAGTGTTTTTTAAATTCCACGGGATCTTGCTCGTAATCGTGCAGGTCGTATACATCTGTCAAAACGTGGAAGTTTCCGCTTGTATCAATGCAGGGTCTTGTTGGGTCGGCGGATTTGGTTGCTTTGTATACCGTGCTTAAAAGCGGGTCGAATTGTTTTCTGCCGTTTTTGTCCCAAGTTTCGTTAAAAGGACACCAGCCTATGATTGCAGGGTGGTTGAAATCCCTGTCAACTTCTTCAAGCCATTCGGGTAATATACCGTAAATGCTGTCGGCATAGGAATGGTCAAGCCCCCAGTTGGGATATTCGCCCCAAACTATATAGCCTAAGCGGTCGCAGTGGTATAAGAAACGCTCTTCAAATACTTTTTCGTGCAGCCTTGCTCCGTTGAAGCCCATAGCCAACGAGCGCTCAATATCCGCAATCAGTTCATTGTCGGACGGAGCGGTATATATGCCGTCGGGATAAAAGCCTTGGTCAAGTATAAGGCGCTGAAACACCGATTTTCCGTTTATCAAGAATTTGTTGCCCTCAATTTTTACCGAACGCAGACCGAAATAACTTTTTACGGTATCTTCGCCGTAGGTCAGCACCAAATCGTAAAGCCGACCGTTCCCGACCTCCCATAAATGCTTTTCAGAAAGGGTGACCGACAGGGAAATATGACCGCCGATAGTGTCAACCGAAGATTCGCCAACCTTTTTGCCGTTAAAAAAAGCCTCGGCTTTAAATATTCCGCCGCCGTAAAGGTCTGCGTTGATTATAAGTTCATTGTTTTCGGGAACCGTTATGTATTTTGTGCTTATAATATGTGTTGACGGTAAAAATTCAAGCCATACTGTCTGCCAAATTCCCGTTGTTCTTGTATAGTCGCAACCGCAGGAATAATATTTTGCGCATTGCTTGCCAGACGGAATAAGCCTGTCGCGCGTGTCGTCAAACGCGTTTACCGTTATTATATTTTCACCGACATTTACATATTCGGTTATATCAAAACTGAACGAAACGTATCCGCCCTTGTGCGTTCCGCATTCTTCGCCGTTAATATAAACGGTTGCAAAATAATCAACCGCTCCGAAGTGCAGGATTATACGTCCGTTCAGCTGCTCTTTTTCAATATTAAAACTGCGTTTGTACCATACCGACTGCATAAAATCAACATTTTCTATTCCCGATAATTTGCTTTCGGGACAGAACGGCACATTGATCTTCTGCGAAAAAACAACATCGTTTTTGTAAATTTCACGTTCTTTTCCGCTGTTGCCGCCGTCAATCTCAAACTGCCATTCGCCGTTGAGATTAAGCCAATCTTCGCGCATAAACTGCGGTTTTGGGTGTTCTGTTCTGTAAATCATAATAACACGCTCCTTTGTTGATATTTTAATAAATTCATTTCCCTTTGTAAATAGCATATTCTATTAAAAAAATTGACATTTTCTACTGAATGAATATAATAGATATTGGTGATGAAGATGATAAAGGTAACTTCGGTGAGACACGCGTTTCCCGAATCGGCGGGATTTGTTATAAACAGGGAAAACGGATGGGAGAATTATACTTTTCTTCACTTTTATAACAGCGTTGAAATAGTATTAAACGGTGAAAGAATTGTAACGGAACCGCACGCGGTAATTCTATACGACACTAAAACTCCGCAGTATTTTAAATCCGAATTACCGCTTATTCACGATTGGTTTCATTTTTTCAGTGATGATTTTAATTTTGAAAATTTCAAATTAAATACGGTTCTTTACCCCGAAAACTATAAAATGATTACCAAAGCGGTTGCCGAAATTGAAAGCGAATTTTTCGGCGGCAAGAAAAACAGCGAGGAGCTTATCGGGCTTTTGACAAAGGAAATGTTTATAAAACTTGATAGGAACCTCGGCAACGAAGATGAAAGCAAAGTGGAGAAACAGACTCGTGAGCAGTTCAGGTATTTAAGAGGAGAAGTCTTTTCCTCGCTTGACGCCGATTGGACGGTGCCGCTTAGGGCAGAACGTTTTAATTTGAGCGAATCAAGGTTTTATGCGCTTTATAAGTCAATTTTCGGAATATCGCCTACTGCCGACATTATAAACGCAAGGATATATTCGGCAAAAAATATGCTGCAATTTTCAAACGATAAAATCGAGAAAATTGCAGCAGAGTTAGGTTATAAAAATACAACGCATTTTATACGGCAGTTTAAGTCGTCAACAGGCGTGACGCCGAGCAAATACCGTCTGTCTAACGTATCTCGCCGTTGACTATTATTTTATAATTGCCCGAACGCAGTACAAAGAGCAATTCTTTTTCGCTGTGTATCGGGTCTTCGGTCGCTATTCCTGAACTTCCGAAGTCGGTACAGCAATGCACATCGCCGCCCGATATTATCGGCAGACTGTGTTTTTTTGCAAATTCAACAGCCTTTTCGTTTTCCTGAGGCTTGTTGAAATAATTGTAGCCCTCAATCGCGTCAAATAGCGATGCGTCAGGCTCGCGGTCGGGATTCGGAATGTAAAATCTGTTTCTGAAAGGGTGCGCGCAGGCAACAAATCCTCCGTTTTCTCTCACAAAAGCGGATTTTTCGTATTTTGTCATATTTTTAAATTCGGGGCAGGACGACAGTATTTGCGGCGATAAACCGTATATAAGCATTTCCTTTCCCGATTCGTATACCTCTTCAATACCGAAAAATACGGTTATTCCGTTTTGTTCGCCGTATGCCTTTGCTTCAAGATAATCGGCGTTGTAGGCTTCAATAAAATCGGACCATTTAAGCGAGCGCTCCACGGCGGTATTGCCATTGTAAAAATGATTGGTGAGCGCAAAGCCCGAGTAACCGTGTTCTTTTGCGGCGTCAACCATATCTCGGGCTGTCGATACTGCGCAGGCGCTGCAAGATTCAGTATGCAAATGCATCTCATATTTAAACATATATTGAAATTACCCCTTACTATGATGTATAATGATAACATATTTCTACGTCTTTCGTCAACTTTTGAAGGTGAACTGTTTGAATAAATACGAAACTATGACAAAGGCGCCGCTTGAAAAACTGATTATTAAACTTTCGGTGCCTACAATAATAAGTATGCTTGTAACCACCTTTTATAATATGGCTGATACCTACTTTGTAAGCCGTATGCACTCAACAAGCGCAACAGGCGCTGTCGGGGTTGTCTTCTCGCTGATGGCGGTTATTCAGGCTTTCGGTTTCTTCTTCGGCCACGGAAGCGGCAATTTTATTTCGCGCGCACTCGGCGCGGGGAAATGTGAGAAAGCCGAAAAAATGGCATCCACAGGCTTTTTTCTCGCGGCTCTTGCGGGACTGTGTATAGAGATAGTCGGTTTAATTTTTATCAGACCGCTTGCGTATATTCTCGGCGCAACAAGCACTATTTATCCGTATGCACGTGATTACCTTGCTATAATCCTTGTCGGCGCGCCTTTTATGTGCAGTTCGCTTGTGCTTAACAATCAGCTTAGGTTTCAGGGCAACGCTTCGTTTGCAATGGTGGGTATAACCTCGGGCGCATTGCTTAACTGCGGACTTGACCCGTTGCTTATATCCGTTTTGGGTATGGGCATCCGCGGCGCGGCTCTGGCAACGCTTATAGGTCAAATTGTTAGTTTTATCGTGCTTTTTGCGGGAGTATACAAGTCTGACAGTATTAATATTTCGCCTAAAAGGTTTACCTTTAACGGGTATTATGTTAAAAATATAATAAACGGTGGTTTGCCTTCTCTTTGCCGACAGGGTATATCCTCTTTGGCTACAATCTGTATGAATCTTTCGGCAGGCAGTTACGGCGACTATGCGATAACCGCAATGTCGGTCTGCGCACGCACCGTTATGTTCTTTAATTCGGCTATGATAGGCTTCGGTCAAGGCTTTCAGCCTGTTTGCGGGTTCAATTACGGCGCAAAAAAATATGACAGGGTCATAAAGGCATTTTGGTTCTGCGTTAAGGTGTCGTTTGTGTTTCTTTTTGCGCTGTCGGTGCTGTCTTTTGCGTTTGCCCCGAATATTATTACAATTTTCAGCGACGATCCTAAGGTAATCTCATTCGGAACGCCCTCTTTAAGGTTTATGAGCGCGTCTTTTCCGCTCAGCGCGTTCATAGTAATGTCCAATATGTGTATGCAGACGATAGGCAAGTCTGCAAAGGCTTCGTTTCTTGCCTTGGCAAGGCAAGGTCTGTTTTTGATACCCTTGCTTTTGGTGCTTTCATACTTTTTCGGAGCGGTGGGAATACAAATGGCACAGATGTGGGCGGATATAATAACGTTTATAATTTCGGTTCCGCTGCAAATCTCGGTAATCAATGAAATGAAAAGGGAGATAATATGAAAAAAATTTTATGCGTTGTTATTTCAGGCTTAATTTTAATGTCTTTTTCTGCCTGCAAAAGTAAAAAAGACATTTCTTCAAGCAGTTCCGCGGCACCCCTATCGACATCGGGCAAGACAGAGCAAAGCTCCGTACCGACTGACGCCGTACCTGAACCTCAGCCTGAACCCGCGCCCGAGCCTGTGCATATTGGGGTGGAACAGATAAAACTGAGCGCTTATGAAAAAACCTTTAACGTCGGGGAAAGATTTATGCCTATTGTAACTATGCTTCCCGAAAACGCAACCGATAAATCGGAAATATGGGTTTCCGATAATACCAATGTTGCCACAGTGAACAGCTACGGCAGAATAACGGCGGTGGGCGAGGGTAAATGCACGGTAACGGTAACCTCCGCCGACAATAAATCTGTTTCAGCGGCGTTTGCGGTTACGGTAAACGCCCCCGTCAAAATTGAACTTAAATATGTTGACGGTATTCTTATAGCAAATAAATCATATCCGTTGCCGTCGAATTACAATCCAGGCACTAACCCAGAGGCAAAGGCAGCTTTTGATAATATGGCTGCTGCCGCCGCGGCAGACGGTTTGAAATTGTTTATAAGGTCGGGATTTCGCAGTTACAACACCCAGAGAAGTTTATATAACGGTTATGTAAAACGCGACGGAGCGGCGGCAGCCGACAGATATTCCGCGCGTCCTGGGTATTCTGAGCATCAAACGGGATTTGCGTTTGATATAAACAAGGCGGATTCCTCGTTTATAGGAACGCCCGAGGCTTTATGGCTTGCGAATAACGCATATAAATTCGGGTTTATACTAAGATATCCCGAGGGTAAGGAAAGCGTTACGGGATATATGTATGAGCCGTGGCATTACAGATATGTAGGCGTTGAAAAAGCGGCAGCGCTTTATAACAGCGGTCTTACAATCGAAGAATACTACGGTATTACGTCCTGTTACGCGCAATAATAAATTTATAGTAAAATATGCTTGCTTTTTTCTTTGCGCTGTTGTATAATATCATCGTTGCTTTGGCAGCTTTGCCGGTGTGATGGAATTGGCAGACGTAGTGGACTCAAAATCCACCGGTAGCGATACCGTGCCGGTTCGAGTCCGGCCACCGGCACCACGAAAGCACTTCTTCGGAAGTGCTTTTCTTATACTTTACTAATATTAATACGATTTGGGGTGTTTTTTTGAACCACCGCCGTTATATATACATTTCGGGATCGCTGTATTCTGCCTGCGCCGCGGCGTTCGGCGTGCTTTCGGGATATACGGTAGGAGCCTTTACCTTTGACCATATTTTTAAAATTGTTCTTTCTGTTATTGCCGCCGTTTGCGGTTTTTTGGGGTCATATTTTCGGTGTCTTTCTTATGATGACGCCGAAAAGTCTTACCGCCTTATGAAAAACAGCATTTTAATACTGTTTTTGTTTTACATAATGGTGTTGATTGATTTTACGCTGATAGACGACAGCCTCGGCAGGAATATATTTAATATCTATTCTTGGGATAAGAATACCTTTTCCGATTATCTTGAAAACAGCGTAAATCTAATACCGTTTTTCACCGTAAAGCTGTTCTGGCAAGGGTATTTGAACGGAAGTCTTTCTTTCGGGGATATGGCGGTTAATATAGTCGGTAACGTAATAGCTTTTATGCCGCTTGCGTTCTTTTTGCCGATATTCTTTAAACGCATAAATAAATGGTATTCTGTTTTGTTGACTGTTGCGCTGTGCGTTGTATTTATCGAGCTTATGCAGTTAGCGTTCCTTACGGGAGCCACCGACGTTGATGACGTTATACTGAATACCGCGGGCGCAATGCTGATGTACGGACTTTTGAGGATAAAAAAAGCGGAAAAATTTATTTCAAATGTTACTTTCGGGGTGTTTTGTGGACGTGAAAAATAAGAGCGGTATTTCCGCAATATTTATTATGATAGCCGCGTCTTTATGGGGTACGGCAGGCATATTTGTAAGAACGCTGTCGGGTCACGGTATCGGCGAAATGCAGTTGGTGTTTTACCGCGTTGTATTTGCCGCTTTGTTTATAGCCCTAATAACGCTTGTTAAAGACAGAAATCTTTTCAAAATACATATTAAGGATATTTGGTTTTTTGCCGCCTCGGGAATAGTAAGTATAGTACTGTTTAATTACTGCTACTATACTACAATGGGTCTTACCTCGCTGTCCGCCGCCGCGGTGCTTCTTTATACAGCTCCTTTTTTCGTTATGATAATGTCGGTGCCTGTGTTTAAGGAACGTATAACCGCAAAAAAACTGCTTGCGCTTTTTATTGCTTTTTTGGGCTGCTGTTTGGTTACGGGAGTTTTCGGTTCTTCGGTTAGACTCAGCGGCAATGCGGTTACGTTTGGATTGCTTACGGGATTCGGTTACTCAATGTATACCGTTCTCGGCAGCGTTTTGCTCAAAAAGGGTTATAATTCTCTTACGGTCACATTTTATACCTTTCTTTTTGCTTCGGTTGGCTGTCTGCCGTTTGTTAATATCGGCGATACGGTTAAAAATATCACAGGTTCGGCAAGCGTTACGGGTATAATAGTATTAATGGCGCTTGTTAATACCGTTGTTCCGTACATAATATATACTGTCGGTCTTAATAACATCGACCCGTCAAAGGCGCCTATTATCGCTACCGTAGAGCCTGTTGTCGCTACCGTTATAGGTGCGGCGGTTTATAAGGAAGCTCTGACTTTAAGCGGAGTTATCGGAATAATACTTGTCCTTTCGGCGGTGGTTGTTCTTAATTATAAAGGCGGGACTGCAAAATGAATGAATTACATTCCCTTGCATACGCAAAAATTAATCTTACCCTTGGCATAACGGGCAAAAGGGACGACGGGTATCATACCGTCGATACCGTTATGC
>CAKSQT010000058.1 GCA_934486755.1 uncultured Eubacteriales bacterium
AGCGGTATCGTTTCGGCAAGCTCCATAACCTTGCGGTCGAGGAACGGAACCCTGAGTTCAAGCGAATTTGCCATACTCGTCTTGTCCGCCTTTAAGAGAATATCGCCCATAAGCCACATATTTATGTCGAGGTACTGCATTTTTGTAATGTCGTCCTTGTCCTTAACCTCGCTGTAAAATTTATCGCACAGAACCTTGGGCGCGGGGGCGGATTTTGCCTTTTCGCTGTTCAAAATTTTGTTTCTTTCTTTAACGCTGAATATATTTGCGTTGCCTATGAAACGTTCTTCAATAGTTTTGCCGCGGCGCACAAGGTAGTTTATGCCGTGCTTCTGCGGTAAAACGGAGCAGATCTTTCCTATTACCCTGCGTATCGGGAACGGTATCTTATCGTAGGCGGTAAGGGTTATCGGCTCCTGATAAATGCGGTAGCCGCCGAAAAGCTCGTCGGCGCCCTCGCCCGACATTACAACCTTTACATACTTGCTTGCAAGCTGGCTTACAAAGAAAAGCGCGATAGCGGCAGGGTCGGCAAGCGGCTCGTCCATGTGATACTGAATGTGAGCGAACTCGCCCCAATATTCCTCGGGCGTTATCACCTTGGAAATGTTCTCAACGCCTATCGTTTCCGCAAAATCCTTTGCAAAATGTATCTCGTTGTAACGGTCGCCGTCGGGACTTTCAAAGCCTACCGTAAAGGTCTTGTCAACATTTGCGGCTTCGGCGATATAGCTTGAATCTATACCGCTTGAAAGGAACGAGCCTACCTCGACGTCGGCTATTTTGTGAGCCGCAACCGACTCTCTCACAGCCGAATCCGCAAGGTCGGCATAGTATTCAAGCACGCCGTCCTTTGCGTCAAAATTCGGCTTAAAATATCGTACCTTTTTCATAACGCCGTTTTTGTATGTGAAATAGTGTGCAGGCGGAAGTTTGTATACGTTTTTGAAGAAAGTTTCCTCGCAGGGGGAGTACTGGAACGACAGGTAGTTTCCGAGCGCCTCCTCGTTAAGCTCCTTTTTAAAATCGGGGTGCGGGAGGAATGATTTTATCTCAGAACCGAAAATAAAACTGTCACCCATAAAGGTGTAATAGAACGGCTTTATGCCGAACATATCGCGCGCGGCGAAAACAGAGCGGTCGCGGCGGTCGAATATAACGAACGCAAACATACCCCTGAGCCTCCCGACAAGCTCCTCGCCCCACTGCTCGTAACCGTGAAGCAGAACCTCGCTGTCCGAGTTGTTGGCAAAGGTATGACCCTCATTTAAAAGCTCGCTTTTAAGCTGTTTGAAGTTATATATTTCGCCGTTGAACACCAAAACCAACGACTTGTCCTCGTTAAACATAGGCTGGTCGCCGTCGGCAAGGTCGATAATGCTAAGACGTCTGAATCCCAGCGCTATATCCTCGTCAACAAACTGTCCTGCGGAATCGGGACCGCGGTGAATGATTTTGTTCATCATTTTTTCGAGAACCGTTCCGTCGTCCTTTATAGAATTTGTAAAACCGACAAATCCGCACATAAAGAAAACTCCTTTGGAAAATTACTTTAAAACTACTTTAAAATATTATTATACACTAAAATTTGTTATTTGTCTTTATTTTTTTAAAAATAACCGAAGAAATCAGCCCAACGGCAAGACCGCTCGCCGCTCCGCACAGCATAAGCACGGGAAGATAGTACCAAACGCCGCCGCCCATAACCGCCGCCGCAACCGCCATTTGCAGGACGTTGTGAACCGTGCCGCCGATTATGCTGAACCCCGTTATGCTTATTTTTTTGCACCGCAACACCGCCGACATAACCGCAACCGAGCCGAGCCCCGCGCTCAATGAGAAAACCAGCGCAAAAGGCGAGCCGAACAACAGGTTTGAAATCAGTATGCGGACGGTGTTTACGCAAAAAGCGCCCTTTATATCGCCCTTTGCGATAAACAAAAGCGCGACCGCGTTTGAAAGTCCGAGCTTTACCCAAGGCGCTATGAACGACAGCGAAAACAGGCTTTCAACATACGAAAGAACAAGGCAGACGGCGGCGGAAATTCCGTAAACACATATCTTTTTTGCCATTACCGCACCTCCGCAACCACGCCGTTCGGCAGGCAGACTATGCTCTCTCCGCACTTTGAAACAGGCTTGTGGTTTACGCATATCTGATTTTTGCAGTCGGCTTCCGACACAAAGACCCTGCCGTTTTTTATGACTACTGTGTTTCCGTCAAGCCTGATTGTTCGGTTTTCGTAAAGCGAGCCGCTGTATACTTCCTTGCCGTTTTCGGTTATTACCACGGTACTGCCGTTCCCGCGAAAACAGAATTTTATTATAAAAAAGGCAGCAAGCGCCGCAAGCAACACCGAAAAGAGTATCAAAAAATCGTGTTTTTTCAAAGCGCGCCTCCTTTTTTATTTTTAATTCTAACATACCTTTACAAAAATTAAAAGAGCCTGTATAATGTTCATTATGAAAAAAACCGTTTCACTTTCTATGATAATGCTGCTTCTTCTGCTCTGCGGCTGCAAAGCGGACGAGGTTAATAATACTCAAACCCGCGTGTTGCTTGACACTGTGGTTAAGCTGACCGCCGATTGCGATGAAGATACGCTGTCGGGCGCTTTTGACCTATGCTCGCAGTATGAGGACAGGTTAAGCCGCACCAAAAGCGGAAGCGACGTTTTTCTGCTTAACGGCAGCGGCGGCGCGGTAACGGTATCCGACTGCACGGTTGAAATTATAGAAAAATCGGTTTATTATTCCGATTTAACGAACGGGCTTTTCGATATAACCGTCTGCCCCGTGAGCGAGCTGTGGGATTTTAAAAATCAGGTCATACCGAGCCGCGACGAGATAGCGGAGGCGCTTAAAAACGTTGATTACCACAGCATAGAGATAAACGGCAATTCGGTTAATCTTAACGGCAAAAAAATCGACCTCGGCGGAATAGCCAAGGGTTATATAGCCGACAGGGTAAAGGAATATTTAGTTGAAAACGGCGCTTCGAGCGGGATTATAAATCTCGGCGGCAACGTGATCGTTTTCGGCGGTAAATACAAGGTGGGAATACAAAAACCGTTTTCCGAAGACCTTGCCGCGACGGTCGAGCTTTGCGATAAATCCGCCGTCACCTCGGGAGTGTATCAGAGGTATATCGAAAAGGACGGCGAGATATACCACCACATAATCGACCCGCGCACGGGATACGGCGTTAAGAGCGGTCTTTATTCGGTTACGGTGCTGGGAGACAGCTCGTTTGATTGCGACGCGCTTTCCACCTCCTGCCTGCTTTTGGGGCTTGACGACGGTATGTCGCTTATCGAAAAGACCCCGAATACCGAGGCGGTTTTTATAGACGAAAACGGAAAAATGTACGTATCGTCGGGACTTTATATCAAGGGAAAACGAATTGCTTATAAATAAGTACTTTATTTATTAAAAAAAATATTGTATAATAATATTTAACAGTTTTCTGAATGGAGATTATTTATGGGTTTACTTAAAGCAATTTTCGGTAATTACAGCGAAAAGGAAATAAAGAGGATAATGCCTTTACAGCAAAAGGTACTGTCCTACGAAGATGAGTATAAAAAGCTCAGCGACAGCGATTTAAGAAACAAAACACAGGAGTTTAAGGAGCGTCTGGCGGACGGTGTCGCGCTTGACGATATTCTGCCCGAAGCGTTTGCCGCTTGCAGAGAAGCCGCCGACCGTGTTCTCGGTATGCGCCACTTCCCCGTGCAGATACTCGGCGGTATAGTTCTTCATCAGGGACGTATCGCGGAAATGAAAACAGGCGAAGGTAAAACCCTTGTCGCCACCCTGCCCGCATATCTCAACGCGCTTTCGGGCAAGGGCGTTCACATTGTTACGGTGAACGATTACCTTGCAAAGCGTGACTCGGAGTGGATGGGCAAACTCTACCGCTTTATGGGACTCAGCGTGGGTCTTATCGTTCACGGTATGGATAACGACGCCAAAAAGGAAGCCTACAACGCCGACATAACCTACTGCACCAACAACGAACTCGGTTTTGACTACCTTCGCGATAATATGGTTATCTACAAGGAACAAAAGGTTCAGAGGGGTCACAACTTTGCGATAGTCGACGAGGTTGACTCAATTCTTATAGACGAGGCGAGAACACCGCTTATAATTTCGGGTCAGAGTGACAAGTCCACCGACCTCTACACCGCCGCAAACCGCTTTGCGCACACCCTTAAAATGGTCAAGGTAAAGGAAATGGACGACAAGCAGAGCGACGAGGAAGCGGCGTATGACGGCGATTATGTTGTTGACGAAAAGGCGCGCACCGCGACCCTTACTCCGTCGGGCGTTAAAAAGGCGGAGGAATACTTTAACATTGAAAACCTTAACGACACCGAAAACATAGCGATAGCGCACCACATCAATCAGGCTATACGCGCGCTCGGCATTATGAAGCGCGACGTTGATTATGTTGTAAAGGACGGCGAGGTAATAATCGTCGATGAATTTACGGGACGTCTTATGTACGGCAGACGTTACAACGAGGGTCTGCATCAGGCGATAGAAGCAAAAGAGGGCGTTAAGGTTGCGCGCGAGTCCAAAACGCTTGCTACGATAACGTTCCAAAACTTCTTCCGACTTTACAGCAAGCTCTCGGGTATGACGGGTACCGCTATGACCGAGGAGGCCGAGTTTCAGGAGATATACAAGCTCGACGTTATCGAAATACCGACCAACAAGCCGCTTGCCCGTGTTGACGACAACGACGTTGTATACAAAACCGAAAAGGCTAAGTTCAACGCGGTTATAGAAAAGATAATCGCCTGTCACGAAAAGGGACAGCCCGTGCTTGTGGGTACGGTGACTATCGAAAAATCGGAAATTCTTTCGGCTATGCTCAAAAAGCGCGGTATTAAACACAACGTATTAAACGCCAAGCACCACGAAAAAGAGGCTGAAATTATCGCTCAGGCAGGCAAATTCGGCGCCGTTACAATAGCCACAAATATGGCGGGACGCGGTACCGATATTATGCTCGGCGGTAACGCCGAATACCTTGCGAAAGCGCAGTTAAGGCACGATGGACTTTCGGAAGAAATGATAAGCGAAGCAACAGGCTTTGCCGAGACCGACGACGCCGAAATCATCTCCGCACGCGAGCTTTACAAGCAGTATTACGACAAATTCAAAGCCGAAATAGCTCCCGAAGCCGACAAGGTAAGAGAGGCTGGCGGACTTTGCATTATAGGCACCGAGCGCCACGATTCGCGCCGTATAGACAACCAGTTGAGAGGCCGTGCGGGACGTCAGGGCGACCCGGGCTACACCCAATTCTTTGTCTCGCTTGAAGACGATCTTATGCGTCTTTTCGGCGGCGAGCGTATTTCGGGTATTATGGAGCGTTTAAACGTTGAGGAGGATACTCCGCTTGAAAGCGGTATGCTTTCGCGCACCATTGAGGGCGCGCAGAAGAAGAAAGAGGGTATGAACTTCGCTATACGTAAGAACGTCCTCCAATACGACGATGTTATGAACAAGCAACGCGAGCTTATTTACGAACAGCGCAACAAGGTGCTTGACGGCGCGGATATTAAGGACACTATCCTTAAAATGATTGACGAAACCATTGAATCCTACTGCAAGATATACCTCAGCGACGACGCGGTTCACGACAATTGGGACGTAAACGGTTTAAGGGATTACTTTATGGGTTGGATAACCTCGCCCGAAGACCTGCATTTTACCCCCGAGGAGCTTGGAAACACCACCTGCGGGGAGGTTGCGCAGTCGCTTATAGAAAAGGCGCACAAGCGTTATGAGGAGCGCGAAGCCGAGTTCGGCAGCGAGATAATGCGTGAGATGGAGCGCGTAATGCTTCTGCGCTCGGTCGATACCAACTGGATGGATCACATCGACAATATGGACCAGCTCCGTCAGGGAATAGGTTTGCGCGCATACGGTCAGCACGACCCTGTTGTTGAATACAGAAACGACAGCTACGATATGTTCTCGGCTATGACCGACACTATCCGTGAGCAGACCGCCAAGCTCGTTCTCACCGTTCGCATTAAGAAGAACGAGGAAGTAAAGCGTGAAAAGGTCGCCGAAGAAACCTCAACGGGCGACAAGCCCCTGACCGTCAGAGGTAAGGGCGCAGTAAGCAAAAACGCCCCCTGCCCCTGCGGAAGCGGCAAAAAATATAAACGCTGCTGCGGAAAAGATTTGGATTAGGAAAACAAACCAAAGTTCCACGTAAAAAATAACATTTAATTAGAAATACTCCGCTCTTTCAACCAGGGCGGAGTATTTTTATCACGTCAAACTGATATTTTCAATCGCAAATTACGAATTAGTATGGTTCTATGTGCGCGCTCACATTCTTCTGGCGTTTAAGCGCGTATTGATTTTATTCCCCAACAATCAAAATGTTTTTATACACTTATTTTTCATAAAATCAACTATTTCGCCGTTGTCCCTGTCTTCGTAATACGCTATGAGCAAGTTTTTAAATTCCGATACATACTTTTCGGGTATAACAATAATACCACCGCCTTGCGAAATAAGATAGTGGTTTGCGAAAATCACCGCGGCTCTTTTATTTCCGTCATTAAAAATCTGTGCTTTCATACAGTATAAACAGAGTTTAACAGCCTTCTCGTCAGACGGAATGTCTGTTTTTAATATTGCGTCCATATCTTCCTTTATAACAGATTCAACAGGCATAGGCGGCACATAGCTTGTTCCTCCTATCGTTACGGGAACGCCTCGTATACGTCCGCCGTCTGCAAAAAATCCTTCATTTACGAGCTTTGCAATGTGGCAGAGAAAAGAATAGTCTGACGGATAACTGATAACATCTGTGTCAAGAATAAACTCCCAAGCGTGTTTTAGGTTCAATATTTTTTGCACATCGGTTGCCGTCACACCGTTTACGGTACCGTTTTCAATAATATCCTCGGTCTGGGGAAAGCTGGTTGCAACTCCTTCAAGAACAGCCTGATCGTAAATGTTAGCTTTCATATTGACTCTTGCAAAATCCAAATTAAGCTGTACCCGAGGTGAAATTTCTGTGTTGGAATACCCAAGCGAGGCAAGTTCTTTGTCCAAATGCCGAATTCTTTTTCTAAATTCCTTTGCATCACGGGCGTTGCGAAGAAGAATCTGGTGCAATTCCTCCGAATATGCATCAACATAAATCGAAGAAAGCCTTGAACCTACACGCTTACGTATATACAGATACTTTTTTCCGTCGCGCTCCTTGATTTCGGGGGTTCCGTCATAAGGCAAAAGATTAAGCCTTGCCTGAAAATCCGCTTTTTTGTGAAGCAACTCCTGTATTTGGGGATAGTTATTATTCATATATGCCTCCGTAGGGAATTTTTTTGCTATTATTATATCATAAAATTCCCTACACCGCAATAAATATTCTTATTTTTCAAAATTATAGTTTCGCGAAATAAAAAAATACTTCACTCTTTCAACCAGAGCAGAGTATTTTTTATCACGTTAAACTGATATTTTTAATTGCGAATTGTTTTCAGATCCCGTCATAAAGACCTTTATCGGTCATCTCGGCGAGGGCGGCGGCGACGTCGTCCTTGTCCTCTTTGTAGGTAACGCCGTACCATTTATCCTCGGCAACCAGCATTTTAACGCGTTTTTCGCCTTTTTCTATAAGTTCAGAAACCACGCTCGGCAGATAGTATTCCGCTTTGGGTTCGTTTATTTTTTCGTCTAAGAACCTCTTAAAACCGTTTTCTATGTAGCCGAAAAGGTCGGGGGTAAAGCCCCACATATTCATCGACACAACGGTGTCGGGCGACATAGCCGTCCAGCTCTTGCCGTCGTCCTCGGTGTACTTGCAGTCAACTATCTTTGTACGCTCGGTAACGCTTTTAAGCTCGCCGTTCTCGGTCTCGCAAACGCCGCGCGACACATATCCGTTGTCGGTAAGGGTGTTTTTCAGGCGGAAACCGACCATACAGTAATCGTCTGGCTCCTGCTTTAAAAATTCGGCAACGTGCTTAAAGGCGCTCTTGCCGTAATAATCGTCCGCATTGACAACGGCAAACGGCTCGTTTATAAGTTCCCTGCAACAAAGAATTGCGTGCGCGGTGCCCCAAGGCTTTGTGCGCTCGGCGGGGCACACGTATCCGTCGGGCAGCTTGTCCGTTTCCTGAAAGGCGTATTCAACCTGCACCTTGCCTTCAATATGCTTTGCGACCATTTTGCGGAAATCTTCCTCTATTGCGTGCTTTATAACGAAAACTACCTTGTTAAAGCCTGCCTGAACGGCGTCATAAACCGAGAAATCAAGCAAAGCCTCGCCGTTTTTGCCGACGGGAGCTATCTGCTTTAACCCCCCGAAACGGCTGCCCATTCCCGCCGCCATTACAATAAGCGTAATATCCTTTGACATTCAAACACCCTCCGTAATTTACTACCTATTAATTATATTACGCAGAGATTATTTTTTCAACATTTATTTCAAAATCGAGTATTCTTAAAACGCCGCCTTCAAGCGACACCGCTTTTTTGTATTCCCCCGTGCTGTTTTTGACGGTATTTTCATACGCCTTTGCGGTGCCGAAAAGCATTATGAAAACGCAGATGATTAATGTGCCGCTCAATATAAACGACCTTAAAAATATTTTTATTTTCTTTTTCATTTTTCTCTCTTTTCTTTCGGTTTTATGTTAACCTGTTCAATAAATCGGCAATCGCGTTTCCCACCATTTCGGCGGAGTATGTTGCTTCGTCGATACTGTTCACATCGGTGCCGAATTCTATTAAGAGCGAGCCGTTTGTCAGGCTCTCGTTATAGTTTTTCGACATAAGGGAGAGCGGACGTGCCAAGGTTGGATACATTTTCTCAAATGTCTGCTGTAATTTGAGCGCGAGCTTTAAATTTTCCTGCCAATTCGGAAAATTAGTAACGCTTCCGCTTTGCGAGCCCATAACCAGCATAACCTGTGCCGCGGGCTTTCCGTTTATCTCGGTCACGAGCTTGACTCGGTCGCTTTCTCCCGATGAAACGGCGTCTCGGTGCAGGTCAAGCACAATTTTTATGCTCTTGTATTTTTCGGTGTATGAACAAATAGTCTTGGCGGCGCGCGAGTAACTGCCCGTGTATTCTGGATAATCGTGACGGGTTTTGTCATGGAGCGTTTTTATGCCTGCCTCATTTAGTTTTTCCGCCACAATATCGCCTATTCGCACCATATTCATATTTTCTTCAAGCGTTCTTGCGTTGTGCGCGTCGGTGTATACGTCGGAATCGGTCTTCATATAGCTTTCGGTCGTGTGGGTATGCATTATAAGCACCTGCGGTTGATCGTTTTTGCTAATTTTGAAGGATAGCGGAGCGTCTATAAACGATTTTATGTCAACCGCAAGGTCGGTGTTGTTTTTCATATACGCCCCGTCGTAGGAAAGCGGAGCGGAATAAGGCGAAATGTATTTTTTTATTACCTTTCCTTTCACCACCCCGTCCGACGCGGCGGTAACGCTGCTTTGGGTCTGCTCCGAGCCTGTCTGCTGTACTTCGGATTGGGTTTCTTTCTTTTCTTCGGTTTTTCCCTCGGTTTTTTCGGCGGACGGCGTATCTGAGGAGCTTGTTTCTTCTGCTTTCGGTGTTTGTGCGGTTATTACATAAGGAATTTCTAAAATAAGCGAATAAAACCCGTAAAATAGAGTTGCCGCGCATATTATACACACCGAAACAAACCGTGCTATACTGCCCCTGTTACCCATCTGTCTGCACTCCCATCTTGTTTGATTATATGCAGATTTTCAGTTTATTAGACTTAAAATGACCTCCCTTTCCAGGTCGGGCTGTAAAAAGACGTTTATTGCGCGTGCAAGCAACGCGCTCATACGCCCGCACAGCAGGTCTATATCCTTTGGGGTGACTATCATATCGCTTTTAATTTTTACGCTTTCTCCCGTAAGCTCACCTGCGAGGGTTCCCGCGTCTACAACGGTCGGCACGCCGACGGCTATTACGGGAACGCCGAGGGTTTTTTCGCTTATTTCCTTTCTTGCGTTTTTAACGCCCGAACCCGGTGATATTCCGCTGTCGCACAGCTGGACTGTCGAAAAAAGCCTTCCTATACTGCCCGAAGCCAGTGCGTCTACCGCTATCACGGCGGACGGCTTTATTCTGTCTACCGTTCCCTTTATAATTTCAGCCGCCTCTATTCCCGTTTTTCCCAGCACGTTAGGCGCCAAGGCGGCAACGCTTTTAAGACCTTTAAGACCTATTTCCTCGGCAAATTCTTTTGCTATATGCCGCGTTGCGAGTATCTTTGACGCTGTATCGGGTCCCACCGCGTCGGGCGTTATC
>CAKSQT010000059.1 GCA_934486755.1 uncultured Eubacteriales bacterium
AAGTCCTTTCAACGCCTCGTAATACAAATCGTAAAACGTAAATTGTTTTAATCTTTTTTCTTCCATTTGCCCTCCTCGTTTTTTCAATTTTTATGTTATTTTCTCGCCCGTTCACGGCGGACGATACCGATTGTAATTTTTCATTTATCGCTCCTTTGTTGAGAATAAAAATTGCCGGGATATCTCCCGACAATCGCATACAAAAAGGAAGTCAGACTTTTATCCGGCTTCCTGTTCGTTTTTATGTAATTGTGTATTTTTACGTTTTTAATCTTTCTCTCCGTCGCTGTCCGTTTTCACTTCAAGCGCGGGCTTGTCGCTCGCATTGAGCGGAGAAATTACCGATTGTCCCAACTGATTTTCGATATCCGTTCTTGCATTTTTTGCTACTTTTCCGCCGCGTTTTGCAATTGTCTTGCTTTCTTCAAACGTATCGGGCTGTTCCTGTTTCGATATCGCCGTCGTCGTAACCTCCGCAAGCATATTCAGAACGAGTTCGATATTCGTCATATTATCGCGCAGATTTTCTTTTTTCAGCCCTTTGAATTCTTTATAATCTTTAACGGATAAGCCGCTCCACGCCTTCGTCATTTCGTTCGTTAAAATCGCGTAATCTTTTTCCTGCTCTATTCCGCGTGATTTCCACTCGTCGGTCAGTTCTTTACGCATTTCTATCGTCTGCAAGCGTTGATTGATCCACCCCTCCGTATAACCTTTGGCACGGTAAAAATCCGCGCCGCGAAGTATCGCCTTTTCGGGATCGGCTATTTCGTCAAGTCGTTCGCTTCCCACTTGCGCAAGCCACATTTTAAACGGTTCGGCTTTCGGCGACGGAATCGACTGCACAAGCCGCAAAACGCCTTTCGTATCAAGGCAATCGGTCTTGTAATATTTCCCATCGGCTGCCTGCATTTTCAGTCCGTGACAATTTGTCACGACCTCGCTTCCTTCATTTTTTAAGCGTTGTTTCAGTTTGCGCCAGTATGCGCCCGGATCTTTACTTGCCGAATCCGCCAGAACGTTGCATACGTCTACGACGGAAAAATACCATTCTTCTTCGTCGGCATTCCATAAAGTCCGCACCTGCTTATTTTCAAACACTTTAATTTTGTTTTGCATTTTAATGTTCCTCCTGCCTGCAAAAAAGTTTTACACCTATCAAGCGAATAAAACGCCGAAAATATTCCGAAATATAAAAAATTTTTTAAATTATTTTTTCTTGCGGAACTTTCACTTCGATATCCGCTCCCGTCAATACGGCAATTATTTTTTCTTTGCACTCAATAGTGGTTGTCGGAAGGCGTAAAATCTTAATTCCAGCCGCCGTCAGCAAACGGTCTTTTCTCTTGTCGCGCGCGGCCTGCACATCTTCATTATGTTGGCTTCCGTCAACCTCTACCACCATTTCGATTTCCTTGTTCAATTTATTGTATATAAGAAAATCGCAATGAGTATTTATATTGGAAACAAATTTTATATCTTCCGCATCGCTGAGCGAAGCGGTTTTTATAACGTATTTCAAAGGGTAATTGAATTTGTACCCGAGCGTTCCGTATTCCCCGCTTCGGCAAATCTCGTCTATCACCGTCGCAATTATATTTTCGCTTGCAAAAGAAGATATATTCAAAAGTTCTTTCTTTGTTTTTTCAAGTATGGGCGCGTAATCGTCATACATCAAATCAAACACGGAAAATACATTGGTTTTCAATTTTTTCGTTTCACTACAATAATATTCGTAATATTTGGATAAATCTCTCAGTATAGAACCTTCCTGCCCGAGAACTTCTTCGCTCGCAAGAATATACAGTCTCTTTTTCGCCCGCGATATTGCGACGTTTATAAGATTAGGATTGTTCAAAAAATCAATCTGTTCTTCATCTTCATAAAATTTAATTTTATTAGCGACCGTAGACAATACAATATAATCCTTCTCTTTTCCTTGAAATTTATGTATTGTATCGATTACATAGACGCTATCGCCGAATCGTTCATTCAATAATGCAATCTGATTATTATATGGAGCGATAATTCCGGTTTTATCCGCGGGTAATTCTTTTATAATCTCTTTTTCGATAATATCGACTTCCCTCTCGTTGGATCTGTTCCTCTCAAAGTGGGAGCCGTGAGTAATAATCGTTACGCCGTTCCCTTCGATATGCAGTTTGCGAATTACCAACTCGCCGTTGTAGAATCTTTTATTGCAAAAACCTATAATCTGAGGATCGCACCTATAATGTTCATTCAACAGCGTCGAAATGATCTTTTTCTCTTTCTTCAACACACAATGTAATACACTGTTTTTAGCGTAATCAAAGTATTCAGGTAACTTGTATTCAGCAAAAATATTGTTTAACGTAGTAAGTAATTGAGATTTTACAACATGCGGCAACTGTTTTTCGTCGCCTACGAGGACAACCCTTTTCGCCACGGAAAAGGCTATTACTGCGCTGATCAGATCTACCTGGCTCGATTCGTCTATAATCACGCAGTCATACAGAAAATTATCACCGGTACAACTCCTTAATGCGTGAGTTGTGCTATACACGATGGGATACCTTTTTATAAAATCGTTAAAATGAAATTTATAATCTTTTATCGAAAATGTATGTTCACAAAAGCTTTCGTATCTTTCCCGTAAACAGGACAAAAAGATCTTCATGGATAAATCTTTTTGTGCTTTAAGCAGTTCGCTTAAATTGTTTGTATCAACAAATTCTTGTTTTTTCTCCTTTTCGTCGTTAAGTTCCGAAATTTTGACGTCATAGTATTTATTTTTCAGATACTCTATGGAATCTTCTCTGTTTTTTGCAATTTCCTTTACTTTTATTATACCGAATCTGAATAAAAATCGCACTCTGTTAAAAAAGCTCGTTATCTTGTTTTCGGGCAATGTTTCAAGAACAGACGCCAGTTCCAAAAGTTTTGCGCCGGTATATTTTTTCTTTGTCAACTCTTGCGGAACGATTCTATTTTTTATACGATATTCGGCATCGTTTATTTCTTTTTCCACTTCATACTCGGAGACAGATTGAACGATTCTTGCAATATCCAAGCTATATTTCAGATAAGTTTCCGCACCCCCGCTTGCTTCTTTCAATAAACGTTCGCTATTCGTTTTATCGATTTTCTCAATCTGTCTGATATTGTCATGTGGCGATTCAAAAAACTTTTTTACGTTTTCCGAATTCCCTAAAAAAGCGTTTAAATAACCAAAGCCGGTCGATTCAAATTTATCTTTAACGTTTCTCGTAGCTTCGTTATTCCCCGAGACAACGGCAACGCTGCCGCCCCTCGCAACGTAATTCGCCACGATGTTGCGAATCGTTTCTGTTTTTCCCGTCCCAGGAGGACCTTGTATTACGGACAAATCCTCTTCCAAAGCCCTTTTCACCGCAACCCGCTGAGATGAATTCGTATCGAACGGAAAAATTATTATCTTCTTATTATCTCGCCTGCCAAGTTTTCCTTGCAGAAATTTTCCAAGAACGGAATCATCTAAGACAGTTAATTTTTCTAACTGCTTCAGTAAAAAATTTTGTCCGTCTTCCGTCGGCATCAATACCGCAACCGCCTTCAAATACTCTATAAAATTTTTTATTTCTCTCGTTTCGGTAATATCGCTGACGATTTTTATGCGATGTTTCTCGACTAACCTTGTATATCCCGAACTGTAAAACAATTTAAAGTAAGAATTAAACTGTATTACTTCGCGCAAACCGTATACCGGTACTTTATCGCAAAAAATTATTTTCCCGACTATATTCACAGTCAGCGGTTTATTTATAATCCTAAGGTCATCCCAACTTTTCCAATAGAAAGTATCATTGCCCGAATATTTAATTCTGCAAGCATTTCCGCTACCGTCAAACCATTGAACGCGCTTCGTAATATCTTCCCATTCTTCCGTTTTCGGATTAAATTGAATAATCAGTATTTGCCTTTCGTCAATATTCATCGTTATCCCCCGATGTGTAAAATCACCTAATTATTTATACGATATTTTTCCAATAACGGTAATAGCCATTCTATTATCCATTTCTTCGTTTTATCGAAGCCGGCATCATAATAAACGGCGCCTACAATCGCTTCAATATACGGGTCGTGTTTTTTATTTACAACCTGTTTATGTTTCGGCGGATTATCCGACTGAAAATATTCATTATTATAGGCATATTCTATCAATTTTTTGTCTGTCATTATTTTACGAAAACTTTTATTATTTTCCAGTTCACTCTTTCTTGTAGTGATCTCACCTTTTCTTGTTACCCCGCCTTTATAAAGAAAATCAGAAATAACGGCTTTTAGAACGGCGTCGCCAACTGTCGCCAATCCTTCATTCGTATATTCTTTATGATTTTTGCTAACATTACGGACTTCGATTTTTTCTGATTTCATTGCCGCTGAAAGCCAATTGATATCACTAAATTGATATCCTATCTTTTCTTGCAGTTCCGTCATTTTCAAACGTATTTTTTCGTTATCCATAGTTTTCCCTTGTGTTATTATTTTTTCTTGCGGAATTCCGGGTTTGAAAATTCAGGTATCGGACCGTCTCCGAATATATCCCGAAGTTGTTCTTCTATCGGGCGCGCGTCGTATTCGTCCGCCACAACGATATTCTGATATTTTCGTCTGTAATCTTTATAACGTTTCCCGCGTTTTTCCGCTTCTTTCGGTATAAATCGCTCGTTTATAAACTCTTCCGCCGTCATATCGAGCCGCTTGCAGATTTCTTCCGCTTTCTGAAAAATCTTTTCGAAATTCGTTCCCGCAGGCCTCTGCGGAAAAGTTTTCTTACGGTGCTCCACCTCTTCGCAAAGCGCAAGATACAGCCATTGCAGTTCTTCTACCTGTCCGTCGAAAATTTCGTAATACATATAACGACTGTGATACGGCAAATCGTTCATTCTGTTCCCGAATTCGGTAGGATCGGTTACCTTATCGAACGGGCGCATTATGAGATACGACAGCCCGAATTTATAAAACTCGCGATAACTGTAAAACCAACTTGCAATATCCGTCTGCTCCTCAACGGGCAGCAGATACAAAAACATATCCCACAAAATATCTTCGTCGTCATCCGTACGGAATTTACGCAGAAATTTCTCCCACTGGGCGTTCGCGCGTTCCTCGTCGGTTTTGTTTTCCTGCAATGCGTCGCCGATTTTCATCAACCGTTTTGCGACGTAACCTTGCGTTTTTCCGAGTTCTTCCGCAATTTCCGCCTGTCTGAAGCCGTCTGCATAATACATTTTGTAAATCGTCCGATCGTCAGGCGAAAGCGCGGCAACTTTTTTATCAATATCGCATTGCTTGTGAATTTTATATGTAAAGTCCGCACAGGAAACATCGTCGTCATCCGGATCTTCCTCCAGGGCTTGTCCGAAATCGTCTTTTCCTATATCGATTTTCTTATAAACGTTGGCATTTGCGGATTTTTTGAAGGTTGTTTTATGGTCGTTTTCCCGACGTTCGAGGTTATAATACTCCCTGTCCATTTCCACAAGTTTATCGAACTGCTCTTCGGGAAGCGCAACCGACGTCAGTCTTTTGCGGTCGTAAAAATAATACAGAAACTTCCCGTTTTCCTCCGCCGCCTGTTTTTCTTTATTCAGTTTATATGCTCTCGGAGTATCCGCCATCGTCTATCCTCTTAAAATTTTATTTATAATAATTCATTAAATCTTCAAACGTTATTACTATTCCAGCCTGTTGCAAAAGTTGCTCTCGTTCATTATATAATTTTTTAAAAGATTCTCTGCCCCTTTCCCATAACGAATCAAATTATGACAGTTTCCGCACAAGGATACATATTTTCTTTATAAGCATATACAATATGAATCCTGTTAATTTCAACCGATCATCGCCTTAGGCATAGCGGCAACAGAACTTTCCTGTTCTTTAACAATTTCGTCCGAGGTATACATACTTTTATCGCAAAGTTTTGAATAGTTCAATTTTAACTTTTCTTCCAAATAGTGCATATTCATCTTTAATTCTGTGAGAATATCGCTCCAGGTTTTTACTACAATTGTGCAATTTTTTACTTTGTAAACACAATTATAAATACCGTGATGACGACTGTTGTTAATTTCGCCCTCTATTTCATCATTATATTCATTTCCAACCAAAATAAAATTCCATTCAATTTTATCGCTTTGAAACCGACTATCGCTCTTTATAACACCATAATATTTCTTTATTTGCCCAAGTTCTTTACTGGATAAGGTAATTGAGCTTTACTCAATCAGGGCATATCGCAAGATACTCCTTCATAAGTTCATGTTGAATTTCTTTAATATTTACTTCTTGAGTAGTTGCCTTTTTTGCTAGTTCAACTATTTTTCGATGGTGTTCGTTATTGTTGTCAAATTTTGGAATGTATATATTTGCTTTATTCAAACTATAACCATTTGATTTAAATGAACTATGCATATATTGTTGAACAATTTCACTATTAAGAATCCCGCAAATAAAATGTGCTTCATTTTCTGAAATAAAGGTACCTTGCTTATCTTGACTGATAATTATTGTGTGTTTTACACATATTGTGGGTTTCTTTTCACCCCAAGGCGTTGTTTGGCTAGTTATCACACTTGCGCAGAAATTACTATTATCTCTTGCTGCAACAATATGTTTTGCAAATGTGTAGGGACCAATCTTTGACAAAGCATAAAATTCATCTCCACGATGCATTTGTTTACTCTTTTCGGATTGCATATCTATAATGTGCTTATGATTAGCAAGATACATAAAAACATTTCTATTTTCCGCTAACATTTGTTCAACCGATATTGGGGTTCTCGAGTTTTCTTGTTTGTATGGCAATATACAATATTCATTACACGAATCATACCTAAATGCTGTAATATGGGGGCCTGTTATAATAGGGTATATGTTGTTAGTCTCAAAATCCCAACCATTGCTAGGCATATCTTCTATAAGATATTTAGACAATTGAAATTTTTTATTGGCGAATCTATAATGACCTTGCATTTCAGATTTACCTTTACCTGTCAACATATATAACTCTTGTGGAGTAAATTCAACCCCTGTACGATATAAATATTGTGTCTCACCGATAATTTTATCGAAATCATAATCTGATGAAACATAAGCAAAAGCAGTAGTTTTCTTAGACATTTGTTTTGCTTTTCCATTTTTTATGATAAGACTACTTAATACAGATTCATAGGATGATTTATTTAGTATCTCATCAGCAATTTGTTTTGGCTTAGAGATATATGTAACAGGGATTCCTTGAGCATAATCCTGATATTTCCTTGCAAAATAGTATGTATTAAAATCTTGAGTAACTGGCTTGTTATCGCATCTAAAAGGACGTAAGGGAGCCATCCATCGGTCTACATGTTGCAAATATAATCTTTCTTTGGTTTCAAAATTGAGCCAAAAGTTTCTAAATCCTTCGTATGAATTTTGAGACATTATACTGTCCGGCATTAAGAACGCTAAAACACCATCTTGACTTAACCAATTAGTTGCTGTTACATTAGAAATCAAAGCACATATATTGAGTTGAGTGCCACCGAATTGACCAGCACCAGAAAATATATGTTTTATATCGCATAATTCCTTGATTCTATTTGCATACATTGCTGGTAAATGTTCCCATTTTACCCATGGCGGATTCCCGACAATTAAATCAAATTCAGTTAAACGAGCTATTAGCATAAAGTTTGTTGTAATTCGAACCCAAATACCGTCCCAGTTATTTCGGTGCAAATCAGTCAATGAAACAGATAATTCTTTTATTTTTGCCATAAATGTTGCGGAATTGCGTTCTAAATCTGTCAATTTCTCTGACAATACTGCAAATAATATTTCAGGTTCGTCCGTTTTTACGCACGCTTGGAGTTCGCACATTATTTTCCCAAAATCTGGAAGCTTTACGTATCGTTCAGGTAAAATTACATCAAAAGGTTTTTTATTGTTACTAACTGAATATTTATAACAGGGAATGTTGTCTATATTTATCTTTTCTGCCAAAATCGCAGAGTCACCTAAATAAACTGGGATTTCAGTATTCTTCATTTCCCCAAAAGGTTGAAGGGCTAAATAATATCCAACTCTTGCTGAAAGGACAGAAAGTGGATTAATATCAATACCATACACTCGCGATAAAATATTATCTTTTAATTGGTTTTTTTGTACAATTGTCATTGCATTGATATTAACATTTCCAACAATTTTTTTAATTAACGAAATTATAAAAATACCAGAGCCACAACACGGGTCTATTGCTTTCCAAGATGTTTGATTTGTTATATCAGCAAGAGACTTATCTACGACATAATCTGCAAGCCATTCGGGCGTAAAATATTCACCCATAGAATGTCTAATAGATTTTGGTATAATACTCATATATAAGTCCTTAAAAATGTCTATTGGTTCGTAATATACATTCATTGAGAATGCAGAATACTGGTCAATACATCTTATAACATCAATAATCACAGAGTGAAACTCATCATTCCACTGTAACGAATCGGAATACCAAGAAAAGAAATCGCCTTCCAAAAAGTTGGTTATGTTGTTGTTTCGATATGAATACCCATCTTCCATTTTTTCAAAGAATTTTTGCATTTCTAAAGAAGTGGAGTTTGATAAGTCAAAATAATTTTTCGCGCTGTCACTATATTCAATATTATCTATAACCTTACATGCAATAAGTTTAACTATAATTGCATACGTTGTTTGTAATGCGTATAATGCGCAATATTCGCTTTCATTTCTATTAATTGTATCAGAGAAAATCAATGATAAATCTTTTCTGCGTTTCTGTATATCATTACCTTTTCCGTTGTCGTCCAAAGAAAGGTGCATTAAATTTCGCCATTCTTCAAATAACATAGTGGTTTTGTCTGTAGTCGTTGTTTTTAAGGCTTTATATAAAGACAACGCAACATTTTTAGAGATGGAAGGGGCAAGATAATCAATAGAAAAGTCATGCAAAATATTTTCTGGAACAAATCTTTTAGTGTTATTAGCAAGGATTGCTTTAATAATAACATCAATATCATTATTTGTAATCGTTGCAAGTGTGGTGTGTTTTACAATACCATTTACAAAAGAGAAATAGCAAACCCTAATACCATCTGTTAAAATGGCATTATACTGGATTTGTTGTTCAAGATATATGGCATTTAAATAGTCAACTACTTGTTGGGCGGCAGTTTCAAAAGACTCTTTGTTTTTCAATTTAGAATGGTGCTTATATTCAATAATTAGATTATTAACTACAGCATCCAAGCGTCCTTGTCCACTTTTTCTTTTTGCCAATTCTCCGAATGTATGATTAATTCCCGAAACAGTTTTTTCTTTCACTATTTCAAGATTAATATCTGTTCTCTTTCTAATAATGAAATATAATTCTTTCTCAAAAATAGTTGCGGTAGTTGATTCACTGTTAGATTTTGCCGACTGCTTCATTATTGATGTTCTTAACTCGTCAACATCAGAAATGTATTCACCGCTATTAAGCCATTCTGTTAATTTTTTCATATAAAAATTCCTTAAAATATTTCACCACATTTAATATGACAACTGCCGTCATATTTATAAAGTTCTTAGATTTTTTCCACTCTAACGTAATACGTTGCTCGGCTTGCGCCTTTCTTTTCGATAAAGCCTTCTTTTGCAAGTTTTTTGAGTGAACTTTCTACCGAACTATTGCTAAGCGACGGACACATTGCTACGATATCCATTTTTGTAAACTTGCC
>CAKSQT010000060.1 GCA_934486755.1 uncultured Eubacteriales bacterium
TTTTAGTACATCCAAGTGCTGAAACCCTTGATTTTCCTGCATTCTTACTTATCAATAGACTTCATTGTCGGGAACAGGAGGACGTCGCGGATAGACGCGCTGTCGGTAAGGAGCATAACAAGGCGGTCAACGCCGAAGCCGAGTCCGCCTGTGGGCGGCATACCGTATTCAAGCGCGGTTACATAATCGTAATCCACCTCTGCCTTGCTGTCAGGTTCCTCTGCCTTTTTAGCGGCAACCTGCTTTTCAAAGCGTTCCTTTTGGTCTATC
Organism: uncultured Eubacteriales bacterium; assembly: GCA_934486755.1. Taxonomy (GTDB): domain Bacteria; phylum Bacillota; class Clostridia; order Oscillospirales; family Acutalibacteraceae; genus UBA737. The sequence continues at coordinate 271 of CAKSQT010000060.1, forward strand.
GGGTCGTTAAGCTCCGAGAAGGCGTTGCCGAACTCGGTAGCGTTTATGAAATATTCAAAACGCTCGGTGAACATTGGGTCCTCGGGTTTTCTCTTAGCGAGAGGGCTGTTCTCAACTGGATAGTCGTAGATAAAGGTCGGCTGAATGAGCTTATCCTCAACGAACGCGTCAAAAAGCTCCGCCAAAACGGTGCCTTTGGTTGCGTTCTCGGGAACCTCAACGCCCTTTGCCTTAGCGCAGGCGCGCGCCTCCTCATCAGAGTTCCAATCATAATAGTCGCAGCCTGAATATTTCTTTACAGCCTCGACCATAGTAAGGCGTTCCCACTTGCCCATATTAATTTCGGTTCCCTGATAGTTTATCACCTTGCTGCCGCAAATTTTTTCGGCAAGCATAGTATTCATCTCTTCAACGAGGTCCATCATACCCTTATAATCGGTGAACGCCTGATAAAGCTCAACCGTTGTGAACTCGGGGTTATGCTTGGTATCCATACCCTCGTTCCTGAAAATACGTCCCACCTCATAAACGCGGTGCATACCGCCGACAATAAGTCGTTTCAGATACAACTCGGTTTCGATACGCAAATACATATCAATATCAAGCGTGTTGTGGTGGGTCTTGAACGGGCGCGCCGCGGCGCCGATTTCAAGCGGCACGAGAATAGGGGTATCAACCTCGGTATATCCCTTTGAGTCAAGATAATTGCGTATCTCTTTTAAAATCTGCGAACGCTTATAAAACGTATCGCGCACTTCGGGGTTGACTATGAGGTCAACGTACCTCTGGCGGTATCTTGTATCGGTATCTTTAAGGCCGTGGAACTTTTCGGGCAACGGCAAGAGCGACTTTGAAAGCAGTTTTATACCCTTTGCGTGTACTGAAATTTCGCCTGTCTGGGTTTTGAAAACAAAGCCCTCAACGCCGATAATATCGCCTATATCCCACTTTTTGAAAGCGGCGTAATCCTCCTCGCCGACATCGTCGCGGCGGACGTAAAGCTGTATCGACCCGTCGCAATCCGCAAAGCCGACAAAGCTCGCCTTACCCATAATTCGGCGTGACATAATCCTGCCCGCGAGCTTTACGGTCTTACCCTCGAACGCTTCATAATCGCCCTTTATTACGGCGGAGCTGCTGTCAAAATCGTATTTCGTAATTTCATACGGGTTCTTGCCCGCGTCGCACAGTGCGGCGAGCTTTTCGCGGCGCACGCGCAGTATTTCGTTCAGATCCTGCTCGATGTTGCCGTTATTGTTTTGTGCCATTTATTTCACTTCCTGTTTATTTGGATATTGCGAGAATTTTGAGTTTAAATTCTCCGCCGGGAGCCTCGACGATTACATCGTCCCCGACCTTTTTGCCGAGAAGCGCCTTGCCGACAGGGGATTCGTCAGAAATAAGACCTCTCCTCGGGTCAGCCTCGGTCGAACCGACAACGCGGTATTCACATTCCTCGTCCTCCGTCTCGTCAAGCACCTTGACCATAGCGCCGACTATAACGGTTTTGCTTTTGCCCTTAACGTCCTTTATTATTTCAACGTTTTTGAGCATAGCCTCTATCTCAACTATACGGGCTTCGATTTTAGCCTGTTCGTTTTTAGCCTCGTCATACTCACTGTTTTCGGAAAGGTCGCCGTAGCCTCTTGCGATTTTGATTTTTTCGGCTATATCGGCACGTCCGACGGTTTTGAGATTTTCAAGCTCGTCGTGGAGCTTTTTAAGTCCTTCATCGGTTACTTTAATAGTTTTTGCCATAATAAAAACCACCTTTTATCCATATAAAAAATATTATATAATTATTGAACTGTTATGTCAAGAACAAGCGTTGACAATACGCTATTTGCCCTCTTTTTTGTATATCAGGCATTTGCGGATTATGAAATTATACGCGAAAACAAGACCCGTAGCGGCAACCTTTGACGGCATTTCGCTGAATTTAAGCACATCTACCGCAATCCACATAATGAGCAAATTCAAAAGAAGTCCTATTATGCTTGCAAGGTAAACGCTCAAAATCTCACGCCCGACGGACGTATTCCGAGCCTTGAACACAAGCAGTCTGCCCGCAAGCCAATTTACAAAGGTCGATATTACATACGAAACCGTGACGGCGGCAAGATAATAAACTCCTATTAAATCAAGCAGAAAAAACGCCGCCCATTCGGTCACGGTGGCAATTCCGCCGACAAGAACGTAAAGCGCAAATTCTTTTATATTATTTCTGTTCATTGTCTTCATTCGTCCGCTCGCTTATGATATAGCGCGGTCTGTGCTTGACCTCCAAATAGGTCTTACCAATATATTCGCCTATAACGCCCAAGGATATTAGCTGTATTCCGCCCATAAGGCAGACTATACAGACGATACTTGCCCAGCCGAGGACGGTGCCGCCCGCAAAATGCGCGATAACCGCCCAAACAATACCTATGAAGCTGAGAAGCGAAACTATTACCCCGAAAAACGAAATAATTCGCAGCGGTTTAATGCTGAGGCTCGTTATGCCGTCAAGCGCAAGCAATATCATTTTTCTGAGCGGATAGTGGCTTTCGCCCGCAACACGTTCGTGACGGGTGTAATAAACGCTTGTACTGCTGAACCCGACAAGAGGTATCATACCCCGTAAAAAGAGATTTACTTCTTTATATTCGGAAAATTCTTTTAACACGCGCGACGAAACAAGTCGGTAATCGGCGTGATTATACACAACCTCGGCGCCCATTAAATTAAGGAATTTATAAAATCCCTGCGCGGTGTTGCGCTTAAAGGCTGAATCGGTATCGCGGTTATCGCGGACGCCGTAAACCACCTCGTTGCCTTCAAGGTATTTTCTAACCATCTGCTCCATAGCCGAAATATCGTCCTGCCCGTCGCAGTCAATCGAAATCGTTACCGTGCATTTATCCTTTGCCTCCATAAGACCCGCGAGAACCGCGTTCTGATGGCCGCGGTTGCGGCTTTGCCTTATGCATGTAAAGGATTCGTTCTGCTTTGACAGGTCGGTGATGATATTCCACGTATTGTCCTTACTGCCGTCATCGACAAACAAAATCCTGCTGTCGTCTGATATTAGCTGTAATTCTTTTAATTTATTCAGTTCACCGAGAAATTCGGGTGCCGTAATGGGCAATACTTCCTCCTCATTATAGCACGGAATTATCACATACAGTGTCGGATACATAGTTACCTCCGCGAATAATCTTATTTCGCCGTTCCGAGTGATGTTTCCTTTTGAATTACGTCGTGCGCGCCGCCCTCGATAATGCTGGTTGCGGAAACCAGAGTGAGCTTTGCTTTCTTTTGAAGCTCGGGAATGGTCAGTGCGCCGCAGTTGCACATAGTCGATTTGACCTTTGAAAGCGAGAGGTTCACGTTATCCTTTAAAGAGCCTGCATACGGAACATAGGAATCAACGCCCTCCTCAAACGAGAGCTTTTTATCGCCGCCGAGGTCGTATCTCTGCCAATTGCGGGCGCGGTTTGAGCCCTCGCCCCAATATTCCTTATAGTAATTTCCGCCTATCGTTATCTTATTTGTCGGGCTTTCGTCAAAGCGCGCGAAATATCTGCCGAGCATAAGGAAATCGGCGCCCATAGCAAGCGCTAAGGTCATATGATGGTCGTGAACTATACCGCCGTCCGAGCAGACGGGGATATAAACGCCCGTTTTTTCAAAGTATTCGTCCCTTGCTGCGCAAACGTCAATAAGCGCGGTTGCTTGACCTCTGCCTATACCCTTTGTTTCTCTTGTTATACAAATAGAGCCGCCGCCGATGCCGACCTTTATAAAATCGGCGCCTGCTTCCGCCAAGAACATAAAGCCCTCGCGGTCGACAACATTGCCTGCGCCCACCTTGACGGCGTCGCCGTATTTTTCACGTATGAACGCTATCGTGCGGGACTGCCACTCGCTGAATCCCTCCGACGAGTCGATACAAAGAACGTCCGCACCCGCGTTTACAAGCGCGGGAACGCGCTCGGCATAGTCGCGTGTGTTAATTCCCGCGCCGACTACATAGCGTTTATCCCCGTCAAGCAGTTCGTTGGGATTTTCCTTATGCGCGTCGTAATCCTTGCGGAAAACGAAGTATTTAAGACGTCTGTTTTCGTCAATTATCGGCAGGGAGTTGAGTTTTTTATCCCAAATAATATCGTTGGCTTTTTTTAGCGTAGTGTTTTCATCGCCGACGGTGAGCGAGTCAAACGGAGTCATAAAATCCTTTACCGCGGTGTCGGGCGACATACGGCTGACGCGGTAATCACGGCTTGTAACTATGCCGAGCAGTTTTCCGCCTGCCGTTCCGTCCTCGGTTACCGCAACGGTGGAGTGACCAGTTTTTTCTTTAAGAGCCAGAATATCGGCAAGGGTGCTGTCGGGCGAAACGTTGGAATCGCTGACGACAAAGCCTGCCTTGTAGGACTTTGCACGGGCGACCATAGCCGCCTCCTCCTCAACGCTCTGTGAACCGAAGATAAAGGAAACGCCGCCCTCGCGCGCGAGAGCCACGGCAAGCCTATCGCCCGAAACTGACTGCATTATAGCCGAGGTGAGAGGAATATTCATAGAAAGCGACGGTTCCTCGCCCTTTTTGAACTTCACAAGAGGGGTTTTAAGGCTAACATTCGCAGGAATACATTCCGAAGACGAAAACCCGGGAACCAAGAGGTATTCGTTAAATGTGTGTGATACTTCGTTAAAATAATATGCCATATTCTTCTCCGTTCTGCTGTTTTTTAGATATTATATTGATTATATCCGTGCGCCGTCCGATTGTCAACGAAAATATACAAAACGCGGCGCAAACGCCGCTTGTTTAGGCAAGTTCGGATTATTACCGCTTGCTTAGGAACCTGTCACGCCAACTATAAACAGAAGCACCGAAAAATCGGTGCTTCAAGAGTTTTATTATTTTATCATTCCCGCAACTTCTGCCGCGAAATCGTCAACACGCTTTTCAATGCCCTCGCCCTTTTCAAAACGAACAAAAGCGTCTATCTTAATGTCGGCGCCAAGCTCCTTAGCGGTCTTCTCAACATACTTGCCGACGGTAAGCTCGCCGTCCATAACGAACTGCTGTTCAACAAGGCAGTTTTCCTTGTAGAACTTACCGATTTTACCTTCAACGATCTTTCCAAGAACAGCCTCGGGCTTGTTAGCCATCTTGGGGTCTTCCTTCATCTGAGCGATAAGGATTTCTTTCTCCTTCTCGATTGCCTCGGCAGGAACGGAGGCCTCGTCAAGATAAGTCGGGTTCATAGCGGCGATCTGCATAGCAACGTTTTTGCCCATTGCAACGAAATCGGCATTGTCAGCGGCAAGCTCGGTATCGAACTTAACCATAACGCCTATCTTTCCGCCTGCGTGAACGTAGGTAACGGTCTTGCCCTCGTAACGCACGAAACGGCGAACCTTTATATTTTCACGAACGGCAAGGAAAAGCTCCTGAACCATCTGTTCAACGGTCTGACCGTTCTTTTCGCACTTCAAAAGTGCGTCAACATCAGCAGGGTTCTGCTCGGCGATAACCTCGGCAACCTTGCTTGCAAGCGCCTTGAACTCAACGCCGTTTGCAACGAAGTCGGTCTCTGCGTTAAGCTCGACCACAACTCCGACATTATCCTTTGTGTAGGCACATACAGTACCCTCGGCAGCCACACGGCTTGCCTTTTTAGCCTGAGAGGCAAGTCCCTTTTCTCTAAGGAAATCCGCAGCGGCGTCCATATTGCCGTCACACTCGGTAAGAGCCTTCTTGCAGTCCATCATACCGCAGCCTGTCTTCTCTCTCAAAGCCTGAACATCTTTCGCTGTGAAAGCCATTATATTTCTCTCCTATCAGTATTAAATTATTCTTCTGTTTCAGCAGTTGCTTCATCGGCAACCTCTGTGGTCTCCTCGGCGTCGTTAGCCGCGGTTCCCATTTCGCTGCCCTGTCTGCCCTCGATAACAGCGGCGGCAATAGTCTCAGAAATGAGTTTTACCGCACGGATAGCGTCATCATTACCGGGGATAACAGCGTCAATCTCGTCAGGATCGCAGTTGGTGTCAACTATTGCGATGATCGGGATACCGAGCTTCTTAGCTTCGGAAACGGCAATTCTTTCCTTGCGGGGGTCAACTATGAACATAGCCGCAGGGATCTTCTTCATATCCTGTATACCGCCGAGGAACTTTTCGAGCTTCTCTATTTCAAGATTGAGCTTGATAACCTCTTTCTTGGGGAGAAGTTCAAACGTACCGTCGTCCCTCATATTGCGAAGCTGATTAAGTCTTGCAATTCTTGTGCGGATAGTTGTAAAGTTTGTGAGCATACCGCCCAGCCAACGCGCGTTTACGTAAGGCATACCGCAGTGGATAGCCTCCTCCTTAACGGAGTCCTGAGCCTGTTTCTTGGTGCCGACAAATAGAATGTCGCCGCCGTCAGCCGCTATGTCGCGAACGAACATATAAGCCTCGTTGAGCTTCTTAACGGTCTTTTGAAGGTCGATAATGTAAATTCCGTTACGCTCCGTGAAAATGTACTCAGCCATTTTCGGGTTCCAGCGTCTTGTCTGATGTCCGAAGTGAACACCTGCTTCAAGCAACTGTTTCATTGATACTACTGCCATTTGTTTTTCCTCCTAAGGTTTTTCCTCCATCCCGTAATGCGTTCGGAATCAGCCGAGCAGTACAGCCGCACCTTACCGAATAAAACGGAATGTGTGTAATATTTGCCAACATATACGTTAGCCGATAAATTATATCACAAAAGATCGCTATATGCAAGCATTTTATTTCAAAAAATCACGAAAACTATAATTCAACAGAAAATGCAAATCAGTTTATTAATAATCAATATTCCCTTGAAACATTTTCGGTGCTGTGTTAATATATATGTATTAATTTACTGCAAGGGAGTTATGCCCTTTCGGAGGATGTTTATGGACGTTAAAAAACTAAACCGCCTGCCCTGTGCGATTACATTTGTGCGCATTGTCGGCACGGTGTGTCTGCTGTTTTTAAAGCCGCTCTCAGCCGCCTTTTATACGGTTTACGCCGTAAGCGGTCTGAGCGACGTGCTTGACGGGTATGCCGCAAGGAAATTAAAGGCTTCAAGCGAGTTCGGCGCACGGCTCGACAGCATTGCAGATCTGCTTTTTTATGCGGTTATGCTCTTAAAGCTGTTTCCCCTGCTTTGGGAACAGCTGCCGCGGGGCATTTGGTGCGGCGTTTTGGCAGTGCTTTTAATACGAATTGCGTCTTATGTGACTGCTGCCGTCCGCTTTCACCGCTTTGCCGCGGTGCATACATATCTTAACAAGCTGACAGGCGCAATGGTATTCCTTTTACCTTTCTTTATGGGATTCGGACTTACAGTGATATATTCAACCGCGGTGTGTGCGGTAAGCGGTATTTCTTCGCTTGAAGAACTAATCTTGCATCTTACCGAAGGCACGTACAGCGCAGATCACAAAACATTGCTTGCAAAACGCGGTAAATAAGGGGTGGCAAAAATGATATATAAAAATATCGAACTTTTCAACGTCGAGGACATAAAAGAGGGCAGCGGCGGCACGGTGCTTTACCGTTTTCCGACCGATGTTACCGAGCAAATGGGTATGCGCGAATACAACAAGCGTATCGCGCGGCTCACAACGGGGATCGAAATGCGGTTTGTGGGCGAAGCGTTTATAACGCTGAGAATACTTGATTGGTACGGATTTGTGACGGTATATCTCGGCGACCGACAGATGAGCGTTCATCAGGTGCGGAAAAACGAGCTTTTGACGTTGGAGCTTGGCTACAACGACAACGGATATTTTGACACGTCGGACGCTCCGCGCGGCAGGTATGCCCCAAATGTTTGGAGGATTGTGATAGGTCACGACATACGCGTGCGTATAGTTGAGATAGAGCCGTTCGGCGAGATACGTCCGCCCAAAGATAACGAATTGCCGAAAACAACTATGCTGGCGTACGGCTCGTCAATAACGCACGGCACGGGCGCGGTTATGTATGAAAACGCATATATTTACAAGACAGCCGAGGCGCTCGGAATACAGGTTTTGAACAAGGGAATGGGCGGCTCCTGCCATTGCGAAAAGGCGGTTGCCGATTACATACCGAAAGCCGCCGCAGACATTCTGTATCTTGAACTCGGAATTAATATGCTTGATGAGTTTTCGCCCGAAGAATACCGCGAAAAGGCGGGTTATCTGCTTAAAAAAGCGGCGGCGACGGGCAAACCGACAGTATTCGTTTCCACGCTTTTCGGCTCTGCCGAAGTCTGTACCGACAAGGCGAAGGTTGAAAAATACCGCGCGTATGAGACTGTTGCCGAGGAATTGGCAAAGGAAACGGGCGTTAATTTTATAAAAAGCAGTGAAATTTTAAAGGACCACACCGAGCTTACGGGGGATATGATACATCCGTCGATTCACGGTCACGATCTTATGGCAAGGCGGCTTTCAGAGCGGCTTTCTTCAATATTGAACATTCCGTTAATAAAGCCGTAATTCGGTTGACAACCGCACCGCGCGGGCATATAATGATTGCAACCGAAATTGAGGTGATTTTGCTTTGGCAAAAGGATATAAAAACGAAATTCTTGAAGAACAACGCAAGGCGCAGAAGGAATTTTTGGAGCTTAAAAAAATGCAGCACGGCGAAATGGTGCCCGACAAAGGCTCCCAACCGATAATTCCGTCAACGCCGAGCGAAAAAATAGCGAATTTCTGGTTTCAGTACAAATGGCACACCATTGCCGCCGTTGCCGCGGCGGTCATAATAATTGTAAGTCTGGTTCAGTATATAAACCGCACGGTTTATGATTTTGAGGTCGTTTTGTTCAGCTACAAGCCTATGACCGAACAGCAGGTTTCGCTCCTGCGTTCCGAACTTGAAGACCGCTCGGACGATGTAAACGGCGACGGCGAGATTCACGTTTCCTTGGTGAACTGTTCATACGCATCTGACAATAAGGACGGTCAGTATGAATATGCTATGCTTAATAAATTGCAGGCGACCTTGGCGGCTGACTATGACGCGCTTTTGTTCATAACAGATGAGCAATCCTACAAATATCTTATGAGCTTAGAGGGTATGGAGGGCGTTTTTGACAGCGACCCTGCGCCGCTGTCCGACGCGTTTTTAGAGGAATATTCGGAAAAGGGCGGCGAAGGTGCGGCATTGCCTGACGGATTACAGATCTCCTGCCGCACGGTAAAAGGCACTAACCTTGAAGGCAAAAAAAATATGGACGGCATTTATAAACAGTCCAAAAACGTTATGAAATCCCTGACGGATTAATTTATCGTAGTGTGACAGGAATAGTCACAACCTCCGGCAAAGCCGGAGGCTTGAATAAGCCCTAGAAGGGCATTTTACAGGCCACACCC
>CAKSQT010000061.1 GCA_934486755.1 uncultured Eubacteriales bacterium
ACCGAGGGCTGCGCCTATAAGACCTAAAAACAGCGGGTGCGGCTTATTGGGGCGGGATTTGAATTCGGGGTGGAACTGAACGCCGACATAAAATTTATTTTCGGGCACTTCAACCGTTTCTACGATATGCTCGTCGGGCGATGTTCCGCTTATGACAAGACCGTTCTTTGTCATTATATCGCGGTAGTCGTTATTGAACTCATAGCGGTGGCGGTGGCGTTCGCTGATAAGCTCGCCGCCGTAGCACTCTGCCATTTTGGTTCCCTTAACTATCTTACAGGGATACGCGCCGAGTCTCAGCGTGCCGCCCTTGTTAATCTCTGCGTTCTGGTCGGGCATAAAGTCTATGACCTTATTGTTTGAATTTTCGTCAAACTCGCCTGAGTTAGCATCGCTTATTTCGCAGGCATATCTTGCGAACTCTATAACGGCTATCTGCATTCCGAGACAAATTCCGAGATACGGAACATTATTGGTCCTCGCATAGTGGGCGGTTGCTATTTTGCCCTCTATTCCGCGGTTACCGAAGCCGCCCGGGACAAGAATTCCGTCACAGCCCGCAAGCATTTCGGCGGCGTTATCGCTGTTTACCGTTTCGGAGTCTATCCACTTTATCTGAACGCGCGCGCCGTATGAATATCCCGCGTGGCGCAGCGCCTCGGCAACCGACAAATATGCGTCGTGCAGCTGAACATACTTGCCGACAAGACCGATAGTAACCTTTTTGTTGCGGTTCTTTATCTTTTCAAGCATTTCGTTCCAATCGATAAGGTCGGGCTCCGAAACATCGTCAAGTCCGAGTTCCCTGCAAACGATATTTGAAAAGTTATTCTTTTCAAGCATTATCGGTGCTTCGTACAAAACGGGAATTGTCATATTTTCTATAACGCAATCGGGTTTTACATTGCAGAAAAGAGAGATTTTTTTGAATATATTCTCTTCAAGCGGTTCATCGCAGCGCAGAACTATTATATTGGGATTTATTCCCATACCCTGCAATTCTTTTACCGAGTGCTGTGTGGGTTTGGTCTTATGCTCGTCCGAGCCGCGCAGGAACGGAACGAGAGTTACGTGGATATAAAGCGAGTTTTCCCTGCCCACTTCAAGACCTACCTGACGGATAGCCTCCAAGAACGGCTGGCTTTCAATATCGCCCGTTGTGCCGCCTATTTCGGTGATTACTATGTCGGCTGAGGTCTTTTTTCCGACGCTGTAAATAAACTCTTTAATTTCATTGGTTATATGCGGGATTACCTGAACGGTCTCGCCGAGGTATTCGCCGCGGCGTTCTTTATTAAGAACGTTCCAATAGACCTTGCCTGTTGTAAGGTTGGAAAATTTGTTAAGGTTTTCGTCTATAAATCTTTCATAATGTCCAAGGTCAAGGTCGGTTTCAGCGCCGTCCTCCGTAACATAGACCTCGCCGTGCTGATACGGGCTCATAGTGCCTGGGTCAACGTTTATATAAGGGTCCAGTTTTTGCGCCGCAACCTTTAATCCGCGCGCTTTTAAAAGTCTTCCGAGCGACGCGGCGGTAATGCCCTTTCCGAGTCCCGAAACAACTCCTCCCGTTACGAAAATATACTTTGTGTTCCTCATTTTCTTTTCCTTCCTTCTCAGCGTAGGCTAACGCGTTCAACTCCCGTCAGCCTATGTCAAACATCATAAGTTCTTATAATATTTTCAGCTATCTCACTGCGCCTAACGCAATGATCCATAGCAGATTTTTCTATATATTTATGCGCTTCGGACTCGCTCATCTTAAACCTGTCGATAAGCACCCATTTTGCGCGGTTTATAAGCCTTATTTCTTTCATTTTGGCTTCAAGGCTCATAGCCTTTTTCTGCAACAGCTTCATACGGCAGGAAGCCGCTACAAGCAGTTTTACCGATTGATAAATTGAAGTTTTATTGCCCGGCTTTGCGTAGGTCAGGACACCATATTCCTCAACCTTATAGCAAACCTGATCATAAACCTCGTTTTTAACAAAGATCATAACACCGCAATCGGATTCCGCAAATTCCACGGCAAGCTCCGTACCGAATTCGTCCCGCAAAGGAGTGTTTATCAAAACTATATCGCAGGGATCGTCGATCTGCATACGCCTTGCCTCGCCCGCGCTTGAAACAGATGTAACCGTAAACTGCTGTGAGCTTAAAACCGTACGCAAATACTCATCGACCTTATCCGACGAGGACACTATCAAAACACTTACCGCCGTTTTGTCCTTATACACCTGTTTTCCCCCCTAATAGGCAATTTGAACGGTTGTCCTGCGGTTATTTTGCCAGAAGATATTCCTCTGGCAGTATGTTTTTGATAAATTCGCTGTTTAACGCCTCTTTGCGCGCTTTTTCAAGAGTATCGGGAAGACCTTTAAGACCGTCGGTAACATCGGACGGCGCGTTGTAAAGGTCAATATTTACGGGCTTCGGAGCCTTTAATCTTCTTTTAACACCGTCAAGTCCCGCATATATTATCAGCGCATAAGCAATGTAAGGATTAGCGCACGGATCGGGCGAACGAAGCTCTATACGGCTGTATTCTTTTTTTGCGGCGGGTATCCTGATAAGCTGAGAACGGTTTTCGGGCGACCAAGTAACATATTTGGGCGCTTTATCCTCCCCTAAGCGTTTATAGGATTCCTCGGTAGGGTTAAGGAACGCAGTCATTTCCGTTATATGCTCCAATATGCCTGCCATAAAGCTATCGGTATGGTCAATACCGTCGTTAGATTTGACCGAAACGTTTATATGCATTCCGTTTCCGCTTTCGTGAAGGAGCGGTTTGGGAGAAAAGTCCGCATACAGCCCGTTCCTCTTTGCAATGGTCTTAACAACAGATTTAAAGGTAACGGCATTATTCGCCGCCGTCATAGCGCCGCCGTATCTGAAATCAATCTCGTTCTGCCCAGGTCCCTCCTCGTGGTGGGAGCTTTCGGGCATAATTCCCATATCAATCAGGGTAAAGCATATCTCACGGCGCACATTTTCACCCCTATCATCGGGGGCTATGTCCATATAACCCGCATTGTCAAACGGTCTGTCGGTTTTTTCACCGTTTTCGTCTGTATTGAAAAGATAAAACTCAAACTCCGAGCCGAAGTTGCAGGTAATGCCCATATCAGTTGCCTTTGCAACCGCTTTTCTTAATATATAACGTCCGTCGTTTTCGTACTGCCGTCCGTCGGGATATTTTATATCGCAGAACATTCTTACCACGCGTCCGTTGGACGGGCGCCACGGCAAAACCGACAGCGTTGACGGGTCGGGGTGCAAAAACAGGTCGGAATGAACCACATCGCCAAACCCCGCTATCGCGGACGAGTCGAACGAAACGCCGTCCTCAAACGCGCGTTTAAGCTCCGACGGCATAATTGAAATGTTTTTCTGTCTCCCGTGCACATCGCAAAACGCAAGACGTATAAATTTTACGTCCTCTTCCTCAACAAAGGTCATAACCTCACCGTAAGAATACATAACCTAACCTCCGACCGACAAAAAATAAAAAAGACGCTTAACAGTGCCGACAAAAGGCACTACTGCCTTGGCACCACTGAACGTCTTTGCTCGTGATTTTTTATAGGTATATTATACCTCTAAACCGAAAAAAGTCAAGAGTAAACGTCCCATTTTTTGCCGTATCTTAATTTTTTTAAGCGATAACAGAAATCCGCCGTTTTTTGTTAAGCAAAACGCCCGCAAACGAAAAAAATGTAAATTATTTCAAAAAAGGGGTTGACAATTTTTTTGAACAGGCGTATAATTCGCTACGTTGAAACGGCAATGGCGTCGGCAGTAACAATTTCTGCTCGCTTGCCGTTTCTTTGCATTTACACAAAAATTGAAAATATTTATGGCGGCAACGGCGTCGCAAAGCGGTTATATATGACCGCCGACGCTGTTGCCGCCGTTTTTATTTTCGGTATTAAAGTGAGGTTTTTGTTATGAGTATGACAGAATTATTTGCAAGCAATGTATTTGACGACAGCGTTATGCGACAGCGCCTTCCGAAAGAAACATACAAAGCGTTGCAGCGCACCATTAAAGACGGACGCTCGCTTGACCTGAATGCTGCCACCGTAGTTGCAAACGCAATGAAGGATTGGGCAATTGAAAAAGGCGCTACTCATTTTACTCATTGGTTCCAGCCGCTTTCAGGTATTTCCGCTGAAAAGCACGACAGCTTCATTTCCCCGACAGGCGACGGAAAAATTATTATGGAGTTTTCGGGCAAGGAATTGATACAGGGCGAACCCGACGCCTCGTCTTTCCCGTCAGGCGGATTGAGAGCAACCTTTGAAGCGAGAGGATATACCGCTTGGGACCCGACCTCTTATGCATTTATTAAGGACGGCGTTCTTTGTATTCCTACCGCGTTTTGCTCATACGGCGGCGAGGCGCTTGATAAAAAGACCCCGTTGCTCAGAAGTATGCAGGCTATCAACAAGCAGGCATTGAGAGTTTTAAGATTGTTCGGCAAGACCGATGTTAAACAGGTAATCACAACGGTGGGACCCGAACAGGAATACTTCCTTATTGATGAAGACGTTTACAACAAACGTAAGGACCTTATTTATACGGGCAGAACGCTTTTCGGAGCAAAGCCGCCTAAGGGTCAGGAGCTTGAAGATCATTATTTCGGAATTATCAAGCCGAGAGTTCAGGCGTATATGAAAGACCTTAACGAGGAGCTTTGGAAGCTCGGTATTCTTGCAAAGACCGAGCATAACGAGGTGGCTCCCGCACAGCACGAGTTGGCGCCTATCTTCACGACGACAAACATTGCCGCCGACCACAACCAGCTTACAATGGAAATTATGCAAAAGGTTGCAAAGAAGCACCATATGGTATGTCTGCTTCACGAAAAACCGTTTGCGGGCGTAAACGGAAGCGGTAAGCACAATAACTGGTCAATTTCTACCGATACAGGCGTGAACCTTTTAAATCCGGGCGAAACACCCTATGAAAACGCTCAGTTCTTGACGTTCCTTTGTGCTGTAATCAAGGCGGTTGACGAATATCAGGATATGCTTCGTGTTTCGGTTGCGTCGGCAGGAAACGACCACCGTCTCGGAGCTAACGAGGCTCCGCCCGCGGTTGTTTCGATGTTCTTAGGAACCGAGCTTACCGAAATTTTACAGGCAATCGAAAAAGATGAGCCTTACGGCGGAAAGGAAAAAGAAATCCTTAAAATCGGCGTACATACGCTTCCGAAATTCCCGAAAGACGCGACGGACCGCAACAGAACCTCGCCGTTTGCGTTTACAGGCAACAAGTTTGAGTTCCGTATGCTCGGTTCTTCGTCTTCGGTATCCTGCACCAACGTGGTTTTGAATACCGCGGTTGCAGAGGAGTTAAAGCAGTTTGCCGATACTCTTGAAGGCGCGGCTGACTTTGAAGAAGCGCTCCATTCGCTTATTAAACAGACAATTACCGAACACAAACGCATAATCTTCAACGGAAACGGATACGACGATGCGTGGATTGCCGAGGCTGAAAAGCGCGGATTGTTAAATCTTAAATCCACACCCGACTGCCTGCCCTATTCAATTCACGAAAAGAATATCAAGTTGTTTACCGACCACAAGGTTTACACCGAGGCGGAGATGAGAGCAAGATATGAGATACTTTCCGAGAACTACTCAAAAGTTATTAACATTGAGGCTCTTACGATGACGGATATGGCGGAAAAGGATATTTTGCCTGCGGTGAGCGCTTATGCGCACGAGCTTTCCGACACAATAGTTGCAAAGAAAGCCTGCGGTGACATTGATTGCACCTATGAGCAGGAGCTTTTAAAGAGAGTAAGCCGTTTAAGCGCGGCGGCATACAAAAAGACCGTTGCACTTCACGACGCATTGCTTAAAGCAAAAGAGATAACCGATACTACCGAGCTTGCAAGATACTCGAAGACAGGCGTATTTGCCGCAATGAGCGAACTGCGTATTACGGTTGACGAGCTTGAAACTATTGTGGGTGCTAAGTATTGGCCTTATCCTTCTTACGGCGAGCTGTTATTCAGCGTAAAGTAAAGACAAATTATTAAAATAAAATTTAAGGGATGAATATTATGAGTCAAGCAATATATGACGCCATACACAGCGAAGTATACGGCGTATGGTTTTTAATAGGTGCCGCGTTTGTATTTTGGATGCAAGCAGGCTTTGCAATGGTTGAAACGGGCTTCACCAGAGCGAAAAACGCAGGAAACATACTGATGAAAAACCTTATGGATTTTTGTATCGGTACGATAATGTTTATAGTTATCGGCTTCGGTCTTTTCTTGGGCGAAGATCTTATAGGACTTATCGGCAAGCCCGGATTTGATATTTTCACCGATTATGCTAACTTTGATTGGTCTAACTTTGTATTTAACCTTGTGTTCTGTGCTACTACCGCTACGATAGTTTCGGGCGCTATGGCAGAAAGAACAAAATTCCTTTCCTACTGCGTTTATTCAGCAGTTATCTCAGCGGTTATTTACCCTGTTGAGGCGCACTGGACTTGGGGCGGCGGCTGGCTTGCAAAGCTCGGCTTCCACGATTTTGCAGGTTCAAACTGCATACACATGGTAGGCGGTATATGCGCGCTTATCGGTGCCGCTATGGTAGGGCCCCGTATAGGAAAGTTTGTTAAAAACAAGGAAGGTAAAATAACAAAGGTAAACGCTTTCCCAGGTCACAGTCTTACAATAGGCTGTCTCGGCGTGTTTATTCTCTGGCTCGGCTGGTACGGCTTCAACGGCGCCGCCGCAACCTCAATAGACGAAATGGCTTCAATATTTGTTACAACGACGATAGCTCCGTCTGTTGCTACGGTAGTTGCAATGATATTCACTTGGGTAAAATACGGCAAGCCCGATGTTTCAATGTGTCTTAACGCTTCTCTTGCAGGCTTGGTTGCTATAACCGCTCCCTGCGATGTGTGCGACGCGTTCGGCGCAATCGTAATAGGCGCTGTATCAGGTCTGATAGTAGTATTCGGCGTTTGGTTCCTTGATTACAAGCTCCGTGTAGATGACCCTGTCGGTGCGGTTGCGGTACATCTTTGCAACGGTATCTGGGGTACTATCTCAGTCGGCTTGTTTGCAACAAAGACGGCTCCCGCCTTTGCAAGAGGCTACGGCGACGGCGTTTCGTTCGGTGCTAACCAGATTGCGGGCGAAGGTCTGTTCTACGGCGGCGGATTTAAGCAATTGGGAATACAGCTGCTCGGTATGTTCTCGACCGCCCTTTGGACCGCAGTTACAATAGCGCTTGCGTTCCTTGTCATAAAGAAGATATTCGGACTCCGCGTTTCACGCGAGGAAGAAATCGAGGGTCTTGACGTTAAGGAGCACGGCTTACAAAGTGCTTACGCAGGCTTTGCGACACTGCCCGAATATATTGACGAGGGCGACGCTCCGGTAGCGGTAACAGGCGACGTTCCCGTTGCGGAAGCGGTTGAGGTAAAGGAAATGCCCAAGGTTGCGGCTGATGTCCGTGCAAGCGGAGAGAAGATAACCAAGGTTGAGGTTGTTTGTAAGGAATCACGCCTTGAAAGCCTTAAAAACGCAATGGTCGGCATAGGCATTACAGGTATGACGGTAACCCACGTTCTCGGCTGCGGCGTACAGAAAGGCAAGCCTGAATATTACCGCGGCGTTGAGGTTGAGGCTTCCCTGCTTCCTAAGATTCAGGTTGACATTGTTGTTTGCAAGGTTCCTGTTTCCCAGGTTGTTGAGACCGCCAAAAAGGTTCTTTACACGGGTCACATCGGCGACGGTAAGATATTCGTTTATGATGTTGAAAACGTTGTAAAGGTACGTACAGGCGAAGAAGGTTATGACGCTCTGCAAGATGTTGAGCAGTTCTGATAAAATCGGTGTGACAGGGCTCGAGCCTGTCACACCTACGAAACAAAATTTTTAGTTTCGATAGGTTAAGTAAAGCATAGAGGCTCCCTCAAAGGGGAGTCAATATGCGTTTTGAAAGGGAGAAAATTTATGTGTTCTATTATGGGTTTCACCGGAAGTTCGATAACTCCGGAAGAATTTAAAATCGGTTTTGAAAAGACCGTGTCTCGCGGTCCGGATATGTCGGCGGTGGCAGAGCTTAATAATGGAATGTTGGGATTCCACCGTCTTGCGATTATGGGACTTACCGACAAGGGTATGCAGCCGTTTTCGCTTGGGGAAAACAAGTTGGTATGCAACGGTGAAATCTACGGTTTTCGCCCGATAAAAGAGGATCTTATTAAACGCGGCTATACCTTTTCAAGCGAGTCCGACTGCGAAATACTGCTTCCTCTTTATGAAATATACGGAACCGATATGTTCAAGATGCTGGACGCCGAGTTCGCAATGATAATTTATGACGGAAAAAGCGGCAAGCTGATAGCCGCACGCGACCCGATAGGTATACGTCCGCTTTATTACGGCTATAACAAGGGCGATGAAATAATGTTTGCCTCGGAGCCTAAAAACCTTGTGGGTCTTTGCAAAAAAATAATGCCGTTTCCCCCTGGACATTATTACAAGGACGGAAAATTTTACTGCTACCGCGATATGACCGAGGTTGACAGCGTATGTCACGACGATATTGAAACGGTTTGCAAAAAAATACACGAAAAGCTGGTTTCGGGAATTGAAAAAAGGCTTGACGCCGACGCTCCGCTCGGTTTTCTTTTGAGCGGCGGTCTTGATTCTTCGCTTGTATGCGCCGTTTCGGCTAAGATACTTAAAAAGCCGATAAAGACCTTTGCTATCGGAATGAGTACCGACGCTATCGACCTTAAATACGCAAAGGAAGTAGCCGACTATATAGGCTCTGAACATACCGAAATAATCATCACCAAGGACGATGTTATAAAGGCGTTACCCGACGTTGTCGCTCTGCTCGGAACATACGATATAACGACGATAAGAGCGAGCGTAGGTATGTATCTTATATGCAAGGCGATACACGAAACAACCGATGTGCGCGTTTTGCTCACAGGCGAAATATCCGACGAGCTTTTCGGTTACAAATACACCGACTTCGCGCCGAGCGCAAAGGCTTTTCAGGAGGAATCCGCAAAGCGTGTTCGCGAGCTTCATATGTATGACGTTCTGCGCGCAGACAGGTGCATTTCTGTAAACTCGCTTGAAGCGCGCGTTCCGTTCGGCGATCTTGATTTTGTGAAATATGTTATGAGCATTGACCCCGAAATGAAACTGAATAAATATAACAAGGGTAAATATCTTCTCCGCCACGCCTTTGAGGGCGACTATCTTCCCTATGACATACTAATGCGTGAAAAGGCGGCTTTCTCGGACGCTGTCGGTCATTCTATGGTCGATTACATAAAGGAGTACGCCGAAACGCTGTATACCGACGAAGAATTTAAAGAGAAGTGTTCAAAATACGCCTACTGTCCCCCGTTCACAAAAGAATCCCTGTTATACAG